>NZ_JBVASZ010000011.1:0-166259 GCF_057814255.1 Paenibacillus sp. F024 | reverse complement strand
TGCAAAATGTATGGACTAAAGACGCTTTTGTAAATCGCATGCGCATGAATGACGAACATCGGAAAGCCGTATGAGGGAAAACTTCACGTACGGTTTGATGAGGAGGGGCTGAAAAAAAAAAAAAAAATTCAGTCCTTTACTCTAGATGCTATTGGTCAAGGCAATTTGACAGATGCCCTATATAAGCGTTGATCCCACTGGACCGCGGCACCCAGCGTTTCGGACACAAGGCGAAGCGGTACATACATCCGGCTATCCTCGAGAATTTGCAGCGGAACAGGGATGGAGACTGGCTTGCCGTTGACCTCGGCGGTGGAGCTGCCATCCCGCAGCTTCAACGTGACTTTGCCGCTCGTGATCACAGCCGTCCTGGTTGCGGCATCCCATTGGAAGCCGGCTTTCAGCGACGTGATAAAAGGCCGGATGGGAACCAGGGTAGTATCCTTTAGGATAAAGCCGTGAAAATCAGGCACATATCTGTCGTTGATTTCGATCTGTACCTTGGGCTTGTCCAGCTTGCGCACGACAAGCGCATTGCTGAGCTTCTGATTTTCTCCGGAATGCACAAGCTCTCCCGAATCCAGCAGCGTCCCGTTTGGAAATCGGTTGTATGGGTTGGACTCATAGGCGCTAAAGAAAGTGCCGTTTACCGCGGCTGCAGCCCGTTCTCTCTCAATCATGGAAACGAAGTCCTCGTCATGTCCGATTCCTCCTTTGGCTACTGCAGGGGCAAGCTCCAGCGTCGGATCGGTCAAATCGATTCGGACAACATTCACCTGGAAGGCTTTACCCAATGCGGTCACTTGAAGTGTCTCGGAGCTTATAGAGCTGGAGGATTGGGCAAACGCCGAGCTGCTCCCCGTGAAAAGAGCGGCGCTCAGCAGCAGGGTCATACCAAATTTGAATGCTTGCTTATGAAACATCGTTCGGATCTCCTTTATGATCGATTAAATACAGAAGGTTTGGTATTCGGTATGCTACAAACTTCGGACGAATATGTGCAATTATGACAGTTTTGGCTTGTTCATGAATAATTTGATAGAATGGATAGTATACTAGGTTTTTAAAATGATCAAACCATTATACAGGAGTGTGAATGACAGTTGGACGATTTACCCTTATCCTTGTTATTAACTTTGAGTGCATTAATTTTGTTATCGGCATTTTTTTCATCGGCGGAAACCGCTTTTTCCAGTGTGAACAAAATCAGATTGAGAAATTATGTGGATGAAAACCGCCATGGCAGCAAGAAGGCGTTATATATTGTCGAAAATTTCGATAACGCCTTGTCCACCATACTCGTTGGCAACAATATTGTAAATATTGCCGCGGCCAGTATTTCGGCGAAAGCAGCCACGGATTTGTTTGGGGCCAGCACAGGACTTGTTGTCAGTACATTTGTGATGACGGTAATTATCTTGATTTTTGGTGAAATTCTTCCTAAATCCATTGCGAAAGAGCATGCGGAATCCTATGCATTGAAAATATCGGGAATATTGCTGTTTCTCATTACGGTTTTAACTCCGATTAATTATCTGTTCAGACAATTGAAGCTCATCGTCTCCCGGCTTTTCTCCAGCGATTCGAAAAATGCGCCTTCGGTAACCGAAGAGGAAATCAAGGTGATGATCGATATCAGTGAAGAAGAAGGGGTTATTGATAAAGAAGAAAAAGAATTGGTTCACCGTTCATTGGAGTTTAATGAGGTTCTGGTAGGAGAAGTTTTTACACCCAGACCGGATGTGATTGCAATAGAAGTGGATCAGCCCATAGAGGAAATCAAGCGTGTATTTTTTGAAGAGAGGTTTTCAAGAATTCCGGTTTATGAAAAAAACATTGATAACATCATAGGAATTCTGTCGGAACGTGAATTTTTGGCGGAGGTTCTTCAGCACAAGGAAGTTGATATAAGAAAGCTGTTACGAAAACCCATGTATGTGGTTAAGTCAATGAAAATCGCTACTTTGTTACTTGAACTGCAAAAAAGTAAAGTACATATGTCCATCGTTATTGACGAATTCGGCGGTACCTCCGGGTTAATTACTTTGGAAGACATTCTGGAACAGCTTGTGGGTGAAATCTGGGACGAGCATGACGAAAAATTCAATGTCATTACTCAAACAGATGAAAATACATATGAGTTTGACGCCCAGCTCCAGCTGGATGATTTCTCCAAAATTATGAATATACAACCGCCCGAAACCAGCTATCATAATTTAGGAGGCTGGATTTTTGAAAAGCTGGAAAGGATCCCGCAAGAAGGGGATACATTCGAGTACGAAAATTTGAAAATTACGATTGTTGAAGTTGAGAAAAATCGAATCCGCAAAGTAAAAGTGGAGGGTCAAAATCCGATCGAGATGTAAGAAAACTTTGTCGCGGCAAAAGGTCCATGTCGGCCGCAGCGAAGCATGTTCAGATTTCCTGCAGGTGATGCCGCTTTAAGGGCATGGTCTGCAGGTTTTTTTATTTCCTGAGCTGTGAAATGATTGTCACTGAATTGTCAAATTTACTTTAGGTGCAAAATATTTGAAACTTTAAGATCAGTTCGAACGTATTAAACCGGCAGCTATATCGAATTCACCGTGATTATGACGCATATAGTCGATCGTCCTGGTCTTAAAGGGGTTTGAATGATGTTTGGATTAATATTTATTATCGTATACCATCTACTATTGTTCTACATCGGGTGGAATGGATGGGTCTGGTTAAAAACAACATGGGGCCCAAATAAGCTTATCCGATATCTCTTTGTGGCTGTCCTTCTTATGTTGGCTTATTCGTTTTTTCTGGGTCGGGGATTAGAAGAAAGTGTGCTGTTAGCTATCATCAGTGCGCTCTGGATCGCTCTGTTTGCTTTTTTAATCCTGCTGCTGCCGTTAGCCAATCTTTCCGTATTCATAGCCGGATGGATGCGGATATCTAAAGAGAAGGCCGTCAAACGGGTTGGGTTTACCACCATCTTTGTCTTACTAAGCTTATTTTCTTATGGCGTCTTTAACGCTTATAGTCCGGTTGTCCGAAGCTACGAAATCAACATACCGAAGAAGGTTGAAGGCAAGCCGAATCTAAACATCGTCATGGCTTCGGATATGCATTTTGGAACACTTTCCGGTGCTGCGCACGCGAATAATCTTGTTGACCGCATCAATGCTTTGGAGCCCGATCTGGTATTGTTCCCGGGGGATATACTTGACGATGATGTGGTTCAGTATCTAAAAAAAGACATGCCCCAAATCTTGAGTCGGATTAATGCCCCGGTATATGCGTCCTTAGGAAATCATGACCGGCTGCAAGGAAATACGGACCTGATTAAAGTTCTTGAGGACAGCGGCATGAATGTATTATACGATGAAGTGATAACGATCGATGAAAGCATCACTCTCATCGGCCGTAAGGACCGACGAGACCAGCCGAGAGCCGAGCTTGACGAATTCATAAAGCAAGTGGATTTATCGAAGCCCGTTATTCTTTTAGATCATCAACCTTTTGATTTGGACATCGCACAGAACAACGGTATTGATCTTATGGTGTCGGGTCATACCCATCGGGGACAGATCGCCCCTGCACATTTAATTACACAGAGAATGTATGAGAATGATTGGGGTTATTTAAAGAAAGGGCAGCTGCACTCGATTGTTTCTTCCGGATACGGATTTTGGGGGACGCCGGTTCGGATCGGCTCCCGTTCGGAAATCGTCCAGATCCAGGTGACTTTCGATCCGATCGCAAGCCAGCCTTAGAAATGCGCCGTGGTTCAATTGGAAGACGCCAAGCAAAAAATAATGCCAGTAAAACGAATGAAGCTGTTCGGCTGGAGCCGACAGTTTTTTGGATAGAGGCTTTGAACCGGAACCAAGTCAATCCTGATAAAAAATTTTTGGTATACGGACGCCATATGCGTTAACTTATATGGTGATTTTGCTCCTGGTTTTACTAGCTGTTGTACGGTTGCCGATAAAGTTTTAATAGACGGGTCATAATTCTGTCATATTTTTTATGTACAATTAGCAATATATGACTTATAAGGGAGACCCGATCTATGACAACCTTGCAGCAAGCGAACCCGGCACGTCATTTTACATTACAAGAAATTTTAAAGGTTCCTGATCTCGATATTTATCAGCAAATGGTTTGTGTGGTGCTGAGTACTTATGTCAATATGGGCGCTACAGGTATTCCTACGGTTGAAGAGATTGCCGCCCAAGGACGCATGAGCATGAAGGAAGCGACCACAGCATTACAGCAGTTAGCTGAGCAGAAGGTACTGCCGCATAAAGTATTCCGTGACATCGTGGGCGATTATGGAGACAGCCGGTTGTCTTGGGCGGCGAAGGGCTTGCTGCTCTACCTTCAGGAACACCCGCGGGCTACTCTGCAGGAGCTCATGGACATGTCTATGAATGATCAAGAAACGATCCGCATGGAGCTGGAATCCCTAAGAAGGTATGGCTATATTGGTGAAGAGTATGAAGCTTTGCTAGCCGATTTAAAAGAAGCGATATAACGAAAATAAAAACTCACATACAAGAATGTAACGACTTAAGACGTCTGGTGACAGGCGTCTTATTTGTTGAGCCGCCGATGTCAATTTCCGAAAGAGGTCGTGATATGATATGATAAAGAAGATCACAAGCGGGGAGAGAATGCATGATTAAAAAAATAGGTTTAGCGATCCTCTACTTGGGGATTGCCTATCTGATTTATATTTACGGGGCCGTTATTTTGGCATGGTTTCAGCAATCTACTAATATTGCTTTGGTTATGCTTATTGCTACTTTGATGGCCTTATTTCCGGTCATTCCGTATCCTATCGTCGGTGGAGTGATCGGCGCGGCATTTGGTCCTGTGCTTGGAGGGGTTCTCACGTGGGTAGGCTCCACGGCCGCTTCTTTATTCATGTTCTTGTTTGTTCGCTATGGGTACCAGGAATGGGGGGAAAGGATACTGCATCGTCATAACAGCCTGGGCAAAATCACGGTGCTTTTTGAAAAAAATGCATTTTTGACCATTCTCTTTACCCGATTCATTCCTTTTATCCCTTCGATCATAGTCAACGTGTATTCCGCTTTAAGCCGTGTATCGTTTGCCGCATATGCCGCAGCTTCTTCCTTAGGCAAAATACCGTCCATGCTGTTATTTGCACTGATAGGAGACAGCTTGATGACAGAGCCCAGAAATATTGCAATTACGATTGCGGTATATGGTATTTTCCTTGCGATTACTCTTTTGGTCTATCGTCTTTGGAGAAAGAACAGGGTATTGGAGACCCCTAAGCAGGTATAATAGGAACTGGATCATAAACTTACATATGTCACAATGTTAAAACGAACTTAGGAGTGTAGTTATGGAGAATGAAACTCAATTAAATGATATCCAATTAGCTGTAGAAAAAATTGAGCAGCTGAATATTCGCAATCAAAGAGCGATGATGGAATTAATCAAAAGAAGCCTGAAAATGAATGATGATGAGTTTAATAAAGAACTGCTGCTGGCCTATGCCCATCAAAATCCGGTTCATATCCTTGAAGTGGCGGTTGCTTTGCAATATGAAGAGATCATTAAAACTCTCCCGGAAAAATTCAACTAGTCAGAGCTTGTCGATGAATACGACACAAGAATGGAAAGAGGAGCGTTCAGACTGCCGCCGATCTATATGAATCGAATGTGATACGGATGAGGAGAACTTGTACATGCATGAGCTTCAAGGGCAGTACAGAGAAAGACTAGGGGAGGTAGATATTCTACGCGGTTTTGCCGTATTGGGCATCTGCGTAGTCAATATACCTGAGATGCTTGGAAGCGGCGTTGCTTTTGTATCGGAGTATTCCGGCTCCAATGCATTTTTCCGGCTTCTCTACGATATGTTCATACAGACCAAGTTTTATACCCTGTTTGCCTTTTTATTCGGGTTGAGCTTTTATCTGTTCATGCAAAGAGCAGAACGGCGGGGCTTTGCTGCCAGCAGATGGATGACAAGACGGCTGCTGATCCTTCTCATCGTCGGGATTGTCCATGGGGTAATGATATGGTTTGGGGATGTGCTGCACACGTACGCCATTCTCGGGTTTATCCTTCTCATGCTCTACAGAAGGAAGGAGAAGACAATTCTGGTCTGGAGCTGGATCCTACTTATTCTCTCGGGACTCATCACCATCGCTTCTACCTTGCTTTCCATCTTATTGGTTCCGGAAGAGCTGAGCAGCCCCCTTTTTCTGACCGTTCCGAATCTGGAAGAGCGCATCGATTTTTTGTTAACGTACAGCACATTGAACTTATTCCTGAGAGGCCCGGAGATTCTGGGGTTGTTTCTGCTCGGACTTTATGCCGGCAAGAAGGGCTGGTTTGCGGGTAAAGGGTTTTCTGCTAACAGGTTAAGGCGCATGCAGTGGATTTCACTGTTCATATCCATCCTGTTCTTTATTCCGATGGTACATTTCTATGCTTCAGATTCATCCTATAATCCAAACTATGTGTACCAATATACGTTCTTATCCGGCAAAACGATGGCCGTATTCTATATTTGTACGCTGCTGCTTTTGATTCGTAAATTCGGTGAACAATGGTTTGGAGGCTTGGCCGCGGTCGGCCGGATGGCTTTTACAAATTACTTGACGCAGTCCATCCTGACCATGCTCCTTCTATACGTTATTTTGCGGGATGCTGCTTTATGGCCTCTATGGGCATGTTTTATTTATACTGTGATTCTTTCCATGCTCCAGGTCGTGTGGAGCCGGATTTGGCTTCACCGCTATCGTATGGGACCGCTGGAGTGGGCTTGGCGTGCCGGAACCTATGGGAAATTGCCGGTGCTTCGAGAAAATCCGGCGAACCTGAAGAAGCCCAATCATTAAATGGAACACAAATAGGGACCCCATTATCTTGGATAACGGATGGTCCCTATGTTGTCTTTGACTTGTCCAATGTATTAAACGCACTCCATTTCAATCATAACTTCTGAGTTCCCGCATGCCGCTCATTATGGACATGCTTCGCTAACGTGGTCCAACGGACTCCTCTCCTTTCAGAAGAAGGTTTTATTTCAATTTCAATTCGAGTCTGCGGACCGTCGCATTCCCAAATTGAATCTTGTAAACGTCAATCATGGTCCCATACCTGTCACCTCCCGCTATAAAATTGGAATGTAATCGCAATCATTATGATGTTGACCTCCTTAACCACATCATAAAACAAATGTTAAAGATATGTAAATATTCAGAATTATCTGTAATATGGATGAAAAACTATTTTTCCGCCATTATTCGCTCCTTTTCTTCCTTTCCCTGGATTTTTCGACGAAAAGTTTCGGGCTGTTTCAAGTAAAAGTATTCCACATCACATAATGTTGTGATTAAAACGGATATCCATGATGATTAGTTTTCAAATTATCTGGTCTTTAGGAGGCCAAGTACTGGTAAGAGGTGAAAAAGACAACGGAACACAATTTACGATTTTGTTACCGAATGTTAGCTAAGCCAACGTACAAACGGAGTCCATAACGCATTGAGATGGGCTTATTTTGGAATGGTTATTATTGGAATTAGAGCTTTTGTTTGGGGAGAGCTTGCGATAAGATAAGAAGGAAGGCATCATCTTCATCGTCCGACCATTACAAAGAAAGAACAGGAGTGACAAGATGGAATACGTGAAACTTGGATCTACCGGACTGGATGTTTCCAGGCTTTGTCTTGGCTGCATGAGCTACGGAGATCCCGATAGAGGTACGCACCCTTGGTCTTTGAACGAAGAACAAAGCAGGCCATTCATTAAGAAAGCGCTTGACCTTGGCATTAACTTCTTCGATACGGCGAATGTATATTCTGACGGAACTAGTGAGGAGATTGTCGGGCGAGCGTTGAAGGATTTCGCCAAACGGGACGAAGTAGTCATCGCGACGAAAGTACATGGCCGCATGCGCCCGGGTCCCAATGGTTCGGGTCTTTCACGAAAAGCGATAATGTCTGAAATCGATAACAGCTTAAGAAGGCTTGGGACCGATTATGTCGACCTTTATCAAATTCATCGCTGGGACAATCATACGCCTATCGAAGAAACGATGGAGGCGCTTCATGACGTGGTAAAATCCGGCAAGGTGCGTTACATCGGGGCGTCCTCTATGTATGCTTGGCAGTTCCTCAAGGCTTTACATATTGCAGAGCGCAACGGATGGACGCGTTTTGTTACGATGCAAAATTATTTGAATCTCCTTTACCGTGAAGAGGAGCGCGAAATGCTGCCGCTCTGTAAAGAGGAAAAGATCGGCATCATCCCCTGGAGCCCGCTTGCAAGAGGCAGACTCACACGTGATTGGGATGAAATGAGCGCCCGTTCGGAAACGGATGAATTCGGGAAGAAGCTTTATTCATTAACGGCTGATGCCGATCGTAAGGTTGTTGAGCGGGTAGCAGAGGTTGCTAAGAAGCGCGGAGTCCCGCGTGCTCAGATTGCGCTTGCATGGGTACTGCAAAAAGAACCGGTTACGGCACCAATTGTTGGGGCAACGAAGGAGCATCATCTGGACGATGCGGTTGCGGCGCTTTCGATCCGACTGACACCTGAAGAAATTCAGAGTCTGGAAGATCCTTATGTACCGCATCCCGTCATGGGTGGCCTAAACTAAGAAGGCATCACTGCATATCGAGGAGACATCTCAAAAGGTGTCTCTTTTTTTGTTGTGTTATTATCAGTTTAGTTATATACTAATCACAGGTTTAGAACTAAACTAAAAGGGTAAGGATTAGAAAGGGAGGTGACTCGAGTGTCGGCAAACGGCGAATCCAATGCATTGACCAAGCAGGAGGAACGACGCGGAATCCTGTTATGGTTCCGGTTATCCCGTTTTTATAACCAAAGTATTCGTGAAACCAATCATCACTTAAAAAAATGGAATATGACGGCTGCCCAGTTTGATGTACTGGCCCAGGTGGGTGCAGCTGGGCGCATTACACAGCAGGAGCTGGCCGAAAAGCTTGTAGTTACCAAGGGAAACATCACCCAGCTGATTCGAAAAGTGGAGGAGCTGGGCTGGATCGTACGTGAGCAGGATTGGAAAAGCAAGTACGTGTCGCTTACAGAAGCGGGTCAAGCCTTATTTGATGAGGTTGTTCCGCTTCAAGAACGATTTCAGGCGGCACAATTCGGAAAACTGAATTCATCGGAGCAAAAGCAGCTGTACGCCTTATTAAAAAAATTGCAATCATGAAAGGATGGTTAAACATGAACGTAAAAGGGATTCATCATTTATCCGCTATGACAGGAAACGCACCGGGGAATTATCAATTCTACACGGAGGTACTCGGTATGCGCCTGGTTAAGAAGACGGTAAACCAGGATGATACATCAGCCTATCATTTATTTTACGGTGATGAAAGAGGGAATCCGGGAACCGAGCTCACCTTCTTTGACTTTCCCGGGATCGGCCCAGCAAGCCCTGGGGTGAGCAGCATTTCGGGAACGTCGCTGCGCGTGCCCAGCGATGCAGCGCTTCAATATTGGGTGGAGCGCTTCACGGAAAAAGGTGTAAAGCATTCGCCGGTTACAGAATTTGCTGGACGCAACGTCATCTTTTTTGAAGATCCGGAAGGACAAAAGCTTGCACTGGTCTCCGATGAGAAGAATAGCGGCGTTAAAGGCGGAATTTCGTGGGATAAAAGCCCGGTACCGGCTGAGTTCGGCATTATTGGATTAGGCCCGGTGAAGCTGACCGTACGTAAACCGGAATCCACCATAGCGGCACTTCGTCTCATAGGTTTTACAGAGAAAATCCGCGTTCCGGCACTTGTCGAAGGTCAAGACGATATCATTATTATGCAAACGGGTGAGGGAGGCTCGGGTGCGGAAGTGCAGGTTGAGCCGCGCAGTGATCTGGCTGTCGGGCGTCAGGGCAAAGGAGGCGTTCATCACGTGGCCTTCCGTGTGGAGGACAAAGAAGAGCTGCTTGCCTGGATCGAAGTCCTCAATAAAGCGGGATTGCCGAACTCCGGTTTTGTAGAAAGATATTATTTCCGATCCTTATACTTCCGCGAGCCCAACGGTATACTGTTCGAGCTTGCTACTGATGGTCCGGGATTTGTAACCGATGAACCATTCGAGTCTTTAGGCGAGTCGCTTTCCCTTCCGCCGTTCTTAGAGAACCGGAGGGAATCGATCGAAGCCAATCTTAAACCGCTCGAGACCAAACGTTGATCCTATTGAATAAAAAGGCAATCCCTTTCCTCATTGAGCGGGGGGATTGCCTTTTTATTATTCATCAGACTTTAGCAGGATAGCGAGTTCATCTCCTAATCGTACTTGGCGTCTTCGATTCTAGTTTTCCGGTCAACAATGAGCTCGGCTTCGGTCTCAAAATTCAAATGCAGCGGCGCAGGAAGCAGATTCAAAATCTTCTGGACCATGGGTAATTCGAAGAATTCCTCCAAAGTCCGCGGCTGTTGATCCAATTCATAAGTCCAGTTTCGTAACGCATCGATAAAAAGATAAAAGGAAGACTCGAATTCATTCGCAGCCCCTTCAGCATCATCCTGGCTTGCTCCCGACATGGCGTTCCAGTTCCTTATCGTCGTGTTTAACGACTGCTCCACCTTTGTGTTCATCCGACAACCTCCTGATAAGACAAATGCGTTCTTTCATTTTACATTGAACATTATAACAGTCTTGTGTTGAGATCGGTTAGCCTACTTCCGAATTTTACCTTAAAGATGCATAATATAAATAGTATTGATTATCAGTTCATTTTTCTAAGGAGAGGTCGCTATGAATGAGGAAAAAACAAAAGAACATGGAACGGATTTTGAATTCGGGGTATATACCTTCGGGGATCTGCTTCCTGATCCGCAGACAGGCCGGACCATCAGCGCCCGACAGCGTCTGGAAGAAATCATAGCCGCAGCCAAGCTGGCCGATGAGGCCGGATTGGACGTTTTTGGCTTTGGGGAGCATCACCGTCTGGACTTTGCGGCCTCTTCCACACCCGTTGTCCTTGCGGCGATCGCCCAGGTGACCAAACGAATTCGTCTGACCAGCGCCACGACAGTACTTAGCACCTCTGATCCCGTAACGGTCTTTGAGGATTTCGCCTCGTTGGATTTGATTTCAAACGGACGCGCCGAAATTATCGCCGGCCGTGGGGCGTTTGTTGAATCCTTCCCGCTGTTTGGATATCGTTTGGATGACTATGAAGAACTGTTCAAGGAGAAAATCGGGCTGTTGCTGGAGCTGACCGCAAATGAACGGGTAACTTGGAACGGCCGTTTCCGTCCGGCTTTGCATGATGCTGAAATCTCTCCGCGGCCGATACAAGACCCCTTGCCGGTCTGGATCGGCGTCGGGGGAACGATGGAGAGTGCGGCGAGAGCCGGCATGCTGGGAAAAGGTATGGCGATGGCGCTGCTCAGCGGCGACCCGTCCTTTTTCAAAGCGCGCGTCGATGTCTATAAGCAGGCATACCTGGAAGCCGGCCACAATCCTGCGGGTCTTAAGATATCGGTTAACAGCCACGGGTATATCGCGAAGACATCCAAGCAGGCTTTGGATGAGTTTTTTCCCTACTATGCGAATTATTGGGGTCCTCTTATGCGGGAGAGAGGCCGCAGATTCTCGTTATCACGCTCCGAATTCGATTATTTTGTTCGTCCTGAGGAGGGGCTGGCCGTGGGCAGTCCGGAGCAAATCGTAGAGAAGATTCTTTACCAGTATGAGATGTTCGGACATCACCGCTTTGTAGCCCAGATCGATATCGGCGGTCAGCCATACAGCCGGGTGGCCGAAGCTATTGAGCTGTTGGCTGCTGAGGTAGCACCGGCGGTCCGGCGCGAGATTAGCCGGCGGTCTGCCGGTGCTTGAGGAGACTCCCGCACGAGTCAAGCGGATGTAGTGTCACGTTCAAAGACATTGCCATTGAGATGGCTCACTGCCAAGATCATGGCTTTCCTGAACCGCAAGCTTTGCCGCGGCCGCTTGGCAGTGCAGCCAATCCGCTTCCTGCTGCAACACGGGCTGCCCCTTTTTCACATACGCCATAAGGCAGCCAAGGGCATGATGTGCATATCAGTGAAATGTCCCTCGGCATGATGTGATTTTCCAGAAGCTGAAGGATATCCTGCCACGAGAGCTGATCACCCGGAGCTAATCCGAGCCTTTGCAATACCGTAGCATCTCTCTCATGCACGCTTTTCGTTTCACAGTGATTGGGCTTGTCGGCAGGATAGCATCGGCAAAGATCATCGCTGCCGTGAACGATCGTCACCCATGTTGCCGGCTCGGTTCGAAGCTGCTCATATATCATCGTCATATTGCTGGTGAACTCAGGAGAATACCCCATCCCTTGAAAGCCTAATAAACATAGCAAATGATGTCGAATATCCATGGCTTGTCACCCCTTCCCTTCTAAACAAATAATCGTATCCCAACTAGAATGAAGAAAAAGATAAAGCTGATGAGCAAAGCGGCCTTTCCGGACAGTCCTTCGGTCTTAACCATAGACAAGGGCTGCGGAGATCGGTTCGTATATCCTTTCATCTCCATGGCCACGATGAGGTCTTCTACCGCTTGAAACAATGAGATCAGCAGAGGAATGACGAACACCGGGATTTCTCTTATACCGATTTGACCATGTCTGGTAGTCCGTTTGCCGCGGGCCTTGGCGATCATGGCAAATCGCTCCGTCTCTTCAATAATAAGAGGGATGAATCTGAGTACCAGAGAAGCGGTTAAAGCCAACAGCTCGGTTGGTACCTTGATCCGTTTCAGCGGACGGAGCGCGATTTCAAGCCCCAGCTTCATATTGGAAGTACTGGTTGACAGCGTAAAGACAAGGCCGATTAACGTGATGTCAAAAAAGGTGAATAATCTGCGCAAAGTTTCCTGAGCGGAACCAAAGGAAAAACCGAATCTGTCCGTCCATGGAATTCCTTGTGTGAAGCTGATCTGTATTCCGGAAATAAAAACCGCTATGGCCATGAACCAAAGCAGAGGCTTACTCATCCGCTTCAGCTTAAGACGATCCTCCCGACTGAGGAAAGATATGCTTAAGACTGCGAAAAGCAGGCCGATCCATAAGCCCTCCCATTGATTCTGAAGGATGATTCCCGCCGAGATCAGCATATAGATCAGCCACTTTAGCTTGGTATCCATACTATATATAAAGCTTCTGGCCGGCCGGTCCGCCCAAGTTCGCCGGGCTTTAGCAGAACGTTGATTACTCTTGGATTGTATCCGCTGTGTTGAGCGCTCCTCCGGCTGCCGCGGCGAGCCGCTGAGGTTGTGGGCAAGCGATTGGGCTATTTGCTGAGGTGTTAACGCGTCGGACGGAATGAGAAAGCCTGCATCGCGAAGCGAAGCGTTGACCTTCATCGCATCGGTGAGGCCGATTCCGGCTTGTACCAGCATATCTGATCTCAGGTATAGCTCCTCGGGAGTCAGATCTGCGATGATCTGTCCTTGCTCCAATAAAAGGACCCGATCAGCAATCGGCAAAAAGGCATCCAAATCATGGGTAACGAGAACAATTCCGCAGCGGCGCTTCCACTGAATCAGCTCCTCTTTCAGCCGGGTTAGCGATTTGCCGTCCAGGCCCGCTGAAGGCTCGTCAAGCAGCAGCCATGGAGTTTCGGCAGCCAGGATCGATGCAAGAGCCACCCGCCGCTTTTGGCCTCCGCTAAGAATAAAAGGGGAGAGGGGCAGAAACGATGCAGGCAGCCGTTGTCCTTTCATGGCGGTGCTGATGCGGCGAAGCTTTTCCGGATGGGGGAGTCGGTAAGCTTTTAGAGAGTAATCCAATTCACTTTGAACCGTACGGGCGAACAGCTGATGCTCGGGAAACTGAAAAGCCAGAGCGCTGCGAAGCAAAAGCGAACGGTCGATCCGGCCATTGTTCCATAAAGAGAGATCGTCATACCATACGCTGCCTTCGCTTATTTCCGTCAAGCCGGCCAGCGAGCGGAGCAGAGTGGATTTACCTGATCCCGCTTTGCCGATGACAAGTGTAATCGCCCGGTCTTGAAAGGTACATTGGATATGATTCAAAATGGCATCGGTCCGCCGATGATCCGCAAATACCGTCATTCCGCTTACTTTTATTGGCATAAGGTCATCACTGCCTGACTTAACTGATGGGGAAATAAAGGCCGGATAGGCAGCTTATGTCCAAGCTTGTGCAAAGCACCAACGACTTGCACGACATAAGGCGGCTCGAATCCGAACCGCTCACATGGAGTAGGTGCATCGGAAAGGTCCCCGCCATAAAAAAACTGTTCACAGGTTCCATCAAAGGCAAGCCGTCCCTGATCGAGCAGCAAAACTCTATCGGAGAAGCAAAGCTCCTCCATTCGGTGGGTCACCCAAACGATCGTATGCCCAGCCCTTATAAGCTTGGCGGTTGCCTTCAACACGGCATTGCGGGACTCGGGGTCCAGCATGGAGGTGGCTTCGTCAAACACGATCAAATCCGCTCTGGCGGCCAAGCAGCAGGTCATGTTCAAAAGCTGCTTTTGTCCTCCTGAAAGGGCTTTGATCGGAGTATCGAGTGGTACCGATAAACCGACCTCATTCAGCGTATGGAGCATGATTGATTTCTGTTCGTCCGGGGTGCGGTGATGAGGATCCCGCAAGCTCATATTCATTTCTTCATAGACGGTCTCACCCAGAATTTGCGTCTCCGGATTCTGCAGCACCATATGTACAGAATGTCCCTCAGTCAGGATCAGCCGACCTTCCGAAACGGGAATCAATCCGGCCAGTACCTTGGAAAATGTGCTTTTGCCGCTGCCGTTGTCCCCGATGACGGCTGTCCATGAGCCTTTGGCCAGCTCTAGGGATATCTGCTGCAGAGCCGGTTGTTCCGATGGGCCCCCATGATAATCGACGGACACCTGCTCCAATTTATAAACAGTTTGAGAAATTGCACTCATCGGTCTATCCATTCCTTTATTCACATGCTATAATGCGTATTGCACATTGTTAACCTGATCCTTGCTGATTTAGTTGACAATCAAATTAAATTATACTGTATCATAATGAAGGGAAGAAACACAATTGGCAAAAACTTTAACTTTAAGAGGCGTTGCATTCAGCGCCTTATTCGCAGCACTGGTCGTTGTTTTCGGTTATGTCAGCATTCCGCTCGGGTTTACACCGGTGCCGATCACGCTGCAAACGCTGGCGGTGATGCTGGCCGGAGGATTACTTGGAGCACGCTACGGCTTTTTCAGTATGATGATTGTCATTGTTTTGACTGCGCTTGGATTTCCTTTACTTCAAAACAAAAGCGGCATAACGGCCCTTCTTGGCCCTACCGGAGGTTACGTCGTCATGTGGCCGTTCGCTGCGCTTCTTATTGGCCTCCTGGTGAATAAAGTACGCAGCAATGGATGGCTAGGATACGTGCTTATTTTTCTGATCATGGAATGCTTCGGTTCTTTGCTCCTGTATGTGACAGGAGTTCCATGGCTTGCCCATGTGGCAGGATTCTCTTTGGACAAGGCCATGGCGGCAGGCTTTTATCCTTATCTTCCGGGAGATGCGATTAAGGCCGCTGGGGCTACCGTAATTACCGTTGCGCTTCGTCAGGTTTTCCCCCAAGCCCGCTTGACCGGGCGTGGCCATTATGGGGTTCGTCAAACCATATCAAAATAAGTATAAGCTGCCCGTTCGGGGCAGCTTTTCGTTTAAGTTAAAGTTATTCCTAATCGTCCCGCCCATTCAAATCATCTTTATTGAAAGGATGGTTTTTTATCTTTCGCAGGTACTCGTTCCGATAACAAGCCGACCACGTACACGCCAAAAGCGCTAAAAGCGGTTAAGATCAATGAAAATATGGTCTCCGTTCCCCCAATAATAAATAGACTGAGCGGATAGACCGAAGCATCCACGAAAAAAATCGATTTGCTAAGAGAAAAGCCGTAACGTAGATGAAGCATCCTGCCAAGCAGGGAGCCGCCCCCCAAGCTGGCGTTCAACCTCGAGAGAATGCCTAAGGAAATTCCCATCCAAAAGCCGCCGACGATACTGCCGATCCAAATATTCTGAACTCCAAAAGGAATGATATAATCCTGCAATAATCCGATGGCAAGGGAAAACACGATCATACTGGCTACCGATTTATAAAATAAATCACGGTATTTAAAAAAAGAATAAATGAAAAGCGGCAAATTAAACAGTAAAAGGCTTAGGCCGATATTTGTCTTAAACACATAATAAGATAGCTGGCTTAGACCGGTGATTCCGCCGTTCATAATGTGGTTAGGAACGGCAAAAAGCAGATTTCCTACAGAATAAAGAAGGATTGCTACGAATAAGAGTACATAGCGCATAGTTACACCATCCGAGATATGAGATATGATTTCTGTGATATTGTATCACACTATGGTTCAAATTTGTGGAAAAAGCTTAGCCGGAACACCGCTGCCGGGTCCGGCTAAGCTTTTTTGCCGTTGAAGATATAACGAATAATCCGGGATGTTCTTCTCCCTCCAGGAATTCTGATCAGTAGCACGGAACGATGAGGCCGGTATCGTTTTTGCGGTCTATCCATGAATTGTCCAAGCGTCATTGATTCTTTACTCATGTGATCACCCCGTAATTTGTTTATTTTAAAATATATGCCCGGGCTATTTTGTCCTATGTATATGTCGTTGAGCCAAGTTACACAATTGGAAATAGGAGGAGTTAATTGCGCACATTTTTTGGTCCGGCATCGGCGCTAATGAAGAAACGCAAGTCAATGGACTTGGAGGAGGCACCTCCTGCATTTATTCGATTAGGGGGATTTTGATGTCCGATCTTTTTACCAAGGAACTGTCCCGGATCGCTTGCAGAATGGATTATATTTGTCTAGAGCCTGAGGCCGGCTTTTGGAGCAGCTGCGAAGCCGGATTGAGTGAAACAGCATCCTGCTACGGGTGGCATCATGATTGGTTACCGGCGTGACGGGACAGGACACGATCATGCAGAAGGGACTGTTTAAGCTGCATAATTGCTCATTTCCAACAAATACTACTAAGGTAATAAACCATGAAGTAAAGTGGAGGTTATGATGAAGCACATTATTCGAGAGCATGTATCACGCGAAGCTGGTATTACAGAGCCACAGGCCGAGAGAGCGGTCAGCGCCATGCTGGATTATTTTAAAAGCAGGCTGCCTGTGGAGATGAATAATGAAATCACTGGTCTGTTAACCGGTGATGATCGAGCGGACTAACTCCCTATAGGGGGAGTTTTTTACATTCATTGGCTTGGTTGTTGAAGGGATAAGATATCCGGGAAAAAAATTTCAAACCTTTTGATAATGGAGTGTAGCATGAATGAAAGAATTATTAATGGCATTAATTGCCGGACTTATCGTTGGAGCTATTTTTAAATTGCTAAAATTACCGCTTCCAGCGCCGCCAGTCCTTCCTGGCGTAATGGGCATCGCAGGTATATATTTGGGCGGTATCCTAACGCAGAGATTAATGGAATGGTTGAAATAAATATCATCCCATTGACATCCATCGTTGTTTGAATTCATAGTGAAGATGCTCTATGATCTAGAGTGAGTAACTTGCGTTACGGCATATTCTTTTCATTTTTTGAAGCTTAGTTTAAAGGAATGAATGAGTAGTATAATGGGTATTATGGACAGCAGTTCATATTTTAGCCGAGAGGTGGAATCATGATGAAGACGAGGACTTTAGGAAGCAGCTTGACAGTGTCGGAGTTAGGGCTCGGGTGTATGGGCATGTCCGACTTTTACAGCGGCAGGAATGAGGAAGAGTCGACTCGCACAATTCATCGCGCTTTGGAGCTGGGTATTACTTTCTTTGATACGGCTGATATGTACGGCGTAGGTAAGAACGAAGAGCTTCTTGGACGTGCTCTAAAGGGAAAAAGGGCCCAAGCTATTATAGCAACCAAATTCGGTAATGTCCGAGGTGAAGATGGAGCCTTTCTTGGGGTAAATGGTCGTCCCGAATATGTTAAACAAGCTTGCGATGCGAGTCTCCGTCGTTTGGGTGTTGATTACATTGACTTGTATTACCAGCACAGAGTCGATCCTAATACCCCAATTGAGGAAACCGTTGGTGCGATGACTGATCTAGTACAGGCCGGCAAGGTTCGTTACATCGGTTTATCCGAAGCATCCGCAGCTACGGTTCGCCGCGCACATTCGGTTCATCCGATAACAGCGCTGCAAACCGAATACTCACTTTGGAGCCGTGATGTGGAGGATGAAATTCTTCCTGCCTGCAGAGAGCTGGGCATTGGCTTTGTTCCATATAGTCCGCTAGGGCGCGGTTTTCTAACAGGACAGATTCAAAAGTTCGAGGATTTGGCAGAAGATGATTATCGCCGATTATCGCCAAGATTTCAAGGAGACAATTTCAGGAAGAACCTTGAGCTTGTAGATCGAATAAAAGAAATCGCCATGAAAAAAGGTTGCAAGCCATCCCAGCTTGCATTAGCTTGGCTGCTTGCACAGGGTAAGGATATCGTGCCTATTCCGGGAACCAAACGGACCGCATATTTGGAGGAAAATATGGAATCCGTCCATATTGAGCTAACGCATGAAGAGCTAGAGCTTATCAATGAAACGTCTCCCAAAGGCGCCGCTGCAGGAACCCGTTATCCCGAGGCCACCATGAGAGGGGTAAATCTTTAAATCGAAGTGAACGGCTTGGTATTCAAGAGAATATGATTCAAATAAGCAACACCGGATATGCCGCGGCATCTGGTGTTGCTTATTTTTGTTGATGCGTTATCGGGGCGTTTAATGGAATTGTTGGCCCTGGGTAAGAAACAGTACTAATTATTATATTGGGATTGAAAATTGTATTTATGGCGAGTTCCGTCTTCTTATTTGAAACGGTTTACAAAAGCTGAAACGGACAGTGAGGCACAGCGTCATCCCCATTACGGGCGGTTCTTAAGGCTTGAGCGCGATCGCCTTGTGGAATTGACATGGGTTACCGGAGCAGGGGGAACCAAGGGATCGGAAACATTAGATATCCAATGGTACATTATGGAGTTGATTTAGAGGAACATTTTAACGCATATTCCTCCAATTCCAGCTAATGTAACCAATGCTCCTCCAAAACGGGTTGAAAAAATATACAGGTCCGAGGGTTCTGTTGCATCGTTTGATTTCCAGCTTTCCGCTATTGTCCAGATTGCACTGGGAAGAACTAACATCAACAAACCCAATAGGATTAAAAAAAGGGAGAGAAGAATCATTCCTATCCTCCTTCGAATTTGCATTTGGATAATTATAACAGTATTTCCGGGCCTGGTTCAATCCACTAAAAATGTCGGTGTGTGTAAAGACCGTGACTCTTTCTAAGTTTATGCATTTTAACCTTCGACGTCGATCATAATAACCCTGATCCGCCATTTTTTTCTAAAAGGGGAATGACCGCACTCATGAATCTGGAACGAGCGATCATCATTATCATTTGGTTACTGGGGATTGGCGTAATAGCCTGGTTGGTACCCCGGGCCAGCTCACGCAAATTTTTGTTCGGATTTCTCGTCTGCCATACTTTAACTTGGGTGAACGTCGCTCTTCATGTAAAGCTGAGCTGGCTTGCCTACCCCGTTCGGGAATTCCCTAAAGCAGCAGATATGGGATTTACGATGCAATATATGGTATATCCATGCCTTTGCGGACTTTATTTGATCTTCGAGCCCCGGCGGTCATGGACAACGAGAGCTGTTTATCTTATCGTCTGGTGCTTTGTATTAGCTTGGTTTCATCATGGACTGGCCCGATATACAGAGCTTGTGGAATATGTACATTACCATTGGTCGATGGCTTGGATTGCTTTCATCGTCATATTTGGTTGTGCAAATGCCATTGTCCGTTGTTTTTTTAAAGAAGTGATCGTCGTAAATGAAAAGGAAACCATGCCATGAAACTGGATTACATTCTATTAATTGGTGTATGGATTGTTTCTTTCATACTGATCCTAACTATACCCCGTAACAAAATACGGGTAGCCGCCATTGCCTTGCTCTTTAAACAGGCCATTACCTGGCCATTGGGTTTGCTGGCCGTTGAATATGGTTTATTGGAATACCCTGTCAGGGAACTTGCTGATATAAACCGTACCAGCTTTACCTATGAATTTCTTGCCTACCCCGTGGTATGTACCGTATTTGTCACCCGCTATCCATATCTACGAAGTCGTTGGTTCCAGTGGGGATATTATTCGGTGTATTGTACACTGCTCACCATTCCGGAGGTGATCTTAGAAAAATATACGCATTTAATCCGATATATCCAATGGAATTGGACCTGGACTTGGATTTCGCTGTTCGTTACCTTCTGGATGACAAAACATTTTTGTGATTGGTATTTTAAAGGGATTCGTTTACGGCATGAATAGCATATTGTTATTTAAAGCTGGATTAAGAGGAAAATAAGCCTAATTAACGATTGTTCTTGCTTGGGGAGAAAAGGAATAAAACCGTATTCTCTGTGAGAATATAACCCTAAACAGGTAAATTGAGGGAGAAGCTATGAATTATGTGGGTGAAGCTCTGATTATCGTTCCGGCCGGCTATTTGCTGCTCAGATTAGCCGGAAAAAAAACCGTGGCTGAAATGACAACATTGGAAATTATCACAACATTGGCCATAGGCACGTTAATCAGCCATGCGATCAACGAGGATAGTGTTTGGAAGACTATGATTGCTATGGCTGTGGTTGTCGGCATATTGATCTTAACGCAATTCATTCAATTAAAGGTGAGTAAATTCCAACAGCTGATGATAGGTAAACCCAGTATTGTCGTCAGCAATGGGCAAATCTTAGAGAAGCCGTTAAAAAAAATGAGGATGACCAAGGAACAGCTTGAAATGAGGCTCAGGCAGCATGGTATCAACACCATCTCTAAAGTAAAGACGGCTACGATCGAAGCCAACGGACAATTGGGATATGAATTGCAGCCGAACGCCGAGCCAGTTACTTATGGAGAATTGATCAACCTGCTGCATCAATTGAGGAATGGGCAACCGCTGCCGAGCTTACCTCAAGAACAAGGAACTGCCAATAGCAGTAACATTTTTACCAAAATACATAAAAATTGATATATACTCCCGCCACATTTCATTCTCCTGCTGACAAGCCTCGATCTGCCGCCCTTTCCATGAAACGCCGCACAGCGGTAACACGTTACTCCTTTAAGCGTAATCACTCCGATGGTTTTAGAACTTTTTCCTCTATGAACCTATCGGAACCTTGTAGTATACTAGGAGTCGGCCTTCCGGCCGGCGGCTTAACTATGTACTTATGAAGGGGACGCTTAGATGAAGTTTGACGTGGAGTATATTTCTTTTTTCGTAATCCAGGTGGACGGAGAGGACGGACAAGGCGGCAAGCGGAGCAAGCATTACCAGACGATGGAGGGGGATGATTACTCCATGAGCGAGCTCAGCGCGTTTTTGGACGGAGAGTTCTCCAAAACCGCCAAACGCAAAGCCGAACGCAATCCGAAGGCGGAACAGGTTCCAACCAAGATCGGCCGATTCGCGGCGGAGCCCGGATATGATCTGGACAGCAACCCGAACTATAATTTATTTGCCCGTTTACGTACAGCGGAGACGATAGATGCTTTTATGGGGCATGCCGATGAGCTGGTGACCACGTATATGGATGCAAGCGCGATTCGCGGCGGCGCCATGTTCGTCGTGCGGGCGAAGGCGAACCAGTATTTTGACGAGCCATTCCTGTTTGTGTTCAAATGCGATTTCGAGCAAAAAATTGCCCGGATTACAGACGAGCGCAGTCTGCTGAACAAAGTGGAGATGGCGATCAACGCCAAAAATATGAAATCGATCATGTACCCGCACATGCCGGAGCCGGGAATGATGGAGGTATGGGAGCTTAAAATTCATCAATCCTCGCATGCCAGATATTTTGAAGACTTCTTGAAATACGTCGAATATGAGAAATCGGTGCCGGAGCTGATGAGCGATCAGGTGCTCGGTTTTGTACAGCAATACGTTGAGCAGGTATACGAAGACGATCCGGAAGAAAAAGAACGCGAGTTTGAAGAAATGGAGCTCTGGGCCCACAGTGAGAAGCGGGAGCTTCAGGAAAAATGGGATCAAAACCAGGTGATCGAAGCGGCGTCGATCATGGTCGAGCAAAAGCCGGATCTGGAGATGAAGCTGAAGCTGGGGAATATGTCCGTGAAGGCGCTGCTCGCCGATTTCGGCGATCGGCTTCATATCGCCAAGCTGGGTGATCGATACGTCGTTGTACTCGAAGGCGACGGATTGGAGTTTGACCGGGGGATATCGCCGGTAGAGCTGCTGATGCCGGAGACTCTGGAGTCGCTTGTAGGCCGGCTGAAGGCCAAGGCGCTGGATGAAGAGCGGGCGGCTGGGGCAGTACCGTATTAAGAAGAGCACAATAAATGAGAACCCACCCTAAGGTTAGCGCCCGGGTGGGTTCTTCTCTGTTACGATCGGGATGGGTACTCACTTCTTCCGGAACAGCAGCAAAGCTGGCTAAGAATGCACCTTGAACACGTCAAGCAGCAGTTCGCTGCTGCCCTGGGTCTCCCAAGAAGCGGCGAATCGTACCTGATGGGAAACACCCAGAATATCGTACCGCTGGGCAAGATGCTGCCGCGCCGCGCCGATAATGAGCGAGTGCAGGCGCGCATGCTTCGTTTGGCCGAGCTCGGCGAGGGCGTCGCGCACGGGCGGCGAGATGGAACCGACGCCGTCGGTGACCATGACGAAATCGGCGTCATGGTAACGAGGCTCGGCGTTGACCAGCTCGATGCCCCGCCGCATCGGGGCGTCGAAGTGCGTACCGCCTCCGAAGGCCATCTGCGCCAAGGCGTAAAATGCCGGCCAGTCGGGCTTGCGCCAATAGAGCGGGTGCTCGATCAGCTCGCCGCGGGCGCCGAACAGGAGGAGCAGGAAATCACGTTTTTCCAGCATGCTAAAGGCCGCGAAGGTAGCGATGAAAATCTGCGCAAGCCGAAGCTTGCTTCCCCGCATGGAATGGGAAGTGTCGAGCATGCAGATCACAGGTCCTCGCTGAGGCTCCTCCGTCCAGCCGGTGACGTTATAGGTCAGCAGCTTGCGTTCAAGCCATTTGACCATAAAATAGGACTCGTAATCTTCATCGGCCAGCAGGCTGGCTTCGCTTGCAAGCATATGAGAAATATCTCCGGACTGCCTCAGGTCGTCATAGCTTTCAGGTATGCGAGGCGAGCGCACCTTACGGTGCCGGGCCTTCAAGTGCTGAAGCTGCCGTCCAACCTCCTGTAGGAATGCGACAAGCTCCGGATGCCGCTTCAGCTTTTCAACCCATTGCATGTAATGAGCAAACTGCTGACGATGCAGACGACCCAAATCGCTGCCCCAGCGGCGGTTTGCGATCCGCTGACTGGCCTGCAGCAGTTCGAACACGTTCAGGCTTTCGGATTCCTCTTGGCCAAGCGTTTCCTGCAGAGCACGGTTCAACCAGCCTCCAAGCTGCTCCTCCAGCTGACGAACGTTTTCCCGCTCCCGCCGGTTCATGCGCTCCATCTGTTTTTCGCGCTCACCCAGCTCGGCTTCCGCTTTCGCCAGCTTCTGCCGCAGCTTGTCCCGGCGGATGAAGTCGGTCCTCAGGTCCTCCTGAAGCGAGCGGATGCGCTCCTTCAAGGCGGCGATCTCCTTATGGACCAAAGGACGGCTGTCCAGTGCCGCCTGCTTTTCCTCCACATTCCGTTTGCCTCTTTGCAGCGTATACCCGACAAGCCGGAGCTGCTCCAGCTGTTTATCGTTAAGATGCTCTTGAACCTGAGTCTGCTCCTGGCCCTGCTGCCGTTTTTGCTCATTCAATCCGATAGTTCTTAGCTGCTGTTCTTCATGCTTCCGCTTGTTGACTTCCTGCTCGAAGCTCTCCGTGAGCCACATAAGCGATTTGAGCGCCGTCTTGAAGGAGGCATTCACTTCGCCAATCGTCCGGGGATGGATCGTCCGGTAGAAGAACTGCTTCTGCAGCTCTCCGACCAGCCAGCGGTGGAACGGGGTTGCCTCGCCGCTGTGGTCGGTCTGCGGATTCGCCAGATAAAAGCACAAGAAGAAATCGGCGAACAGTTCGATGGAAAACCAAGGTGTCCGCGCCTCGGCTTCACGAATCCACTCCTGTGCCGTTCTGGAGGAGTGAACGTATCCGTCAAACACAAAGCGGTCGACCCGCGCACAGCGTATGATCATAAGGACACCACCTCAACAGAGCTACAGTGTGTAATCATATTCAACGCCCGGGAGTTCCCTGTCGAACAGAGTGCGGTAGAGTCCCTGCAGCGTCTGCAGCGTACGCTCTCCCTGAATCCGGAGGTGGGTGTACTTTACGGCGAACTGCGCGGTTTGAACCAGCAGGAAATTCCGGTTTCGGATATATCCCGGCAAATCCTTTTCCCGCTGCAGCCACTGCACCAGCTTGCCGCGAAGCTCACGGGCCGTTTCCTCCAGCTCCATCCGGCATTCCTCCAGGTTGGCCTTGGCTTTCTCGTGATCCTCTTTGCTCAAGCGGCCGCCGACTTCTTTCTTAAATTGGAAAGCGTGGAGCTCCTCCTCTTTATCGAGCCAATGCCTGGCAATCTGATCGTAACGCTTTAGCGGCAGCTCGCGCTCCGTCTCCTGCTTCAAGGCTTCCTGGAACACCTTCTGAAACAGCTCCTGCAAGGTCCCGTAATCCTCGGGCTGATCCCAGAGCATGTGCGGGGTATAGACCGTGTCCCAAACGCCGACCTCCGTTCGTCCGTTCAGCGCCGCGGAGGTTTTCCAAACCTGGCCTATTTTCCTCCAGCGCCGGTCGGATAATACGAATTCTTTTTCCTCCATGTCGCTTTTCAGCTGATACAGCATGTAAATAAGCGGCTCCGGTATGGTGACTCCGGCTGCTGCTTGCCGTACGGTCTCAATATCACGCAGGGAAAGCAGCGGGGGAAGGGGATCGGCCGGCAGCTGAAACATGCGTTCGTAGCTGGACATTTGCTTTAAGTAACCAACCTCAAATCGGATTAAGAACCGGTCGTACAGCGCCGCAAGCTGGTCGTTCTCCTCCGGAAGCTCGTTGGAAGCCGCCATCAGGAAAAGCAGGGGCACCTGCTCCTTGGTCTGACCGTTAAAAAAGATGCGTTCGTTCAAAATCGACAGAAGCGCATTCAGAATTGCGCTGTTCGCTTTGAAAATTTCATCCAAAAAGGCAAAATCCGCTGCGGGCAAATATCCGTCCGTCTGCCGTACATATTGGTCCTGCTTCAGCTGTCTTAAGGAGACCGGCCCAAACATTTCGTCGGGCGTTGTAAAGCGGGTGAGCAAATAATCGAACCAACGCCCGCTGCCGAACAGCTGGGAAACCGCCCGCGCCAGCTGGGATTTGGCTGTACCCGGAGGACCGACCAAGAGCGCGTTCTCACCGGCCATAAGCCCGAGCAGCAGCAGGCGGATCAGCTCCTCACGTTCAAGAAAACGAGCTTCCAATCGGCCGATGGCTTCTTCCAATTTATTTTGAATCGATTGAATTTCATTCATATCTGCGCAGTACCTCCTTCGGCCTTTTTACCCTGTATTTCTTTATTAATTGTACCAGAGCGGATTGGTTTTCTCTAATTGTCCATGGATTTTTATTCCAAGGAGGTTCATGATACAATAGGTGGAGTAACATTCCATGCCGATAGGAGAGGAAAACATGTCAGTCTACGATTTCTCAGCCCAAACGATTGACGGAACAGAAAAGTCTCTCGCAGATTACAAAGGAAAGGTGCTGCTGATTGTTAATACGGCCAGTGCCTGCGGATTGACTCCTCATTATAAAGGCCTCCAGGCGCTATATGAGAAGTACAAGGATCAAGGGCTTGTCGTTCTCGGATTTCCATGCAACCAGTTTGGCGGCCAGGAGCCGGGTACGGAAGAACAGATTAAACAATTTTGCGAGCTGAATTATCAGGTGACCTTCCCGATGTTCGCCAAAATCGACGTCAAAGGCGATAACGCCCATCCGCTGTACACCTATTTGATCAAAAACGTTCCTGCAGAGACCCGAACAGGGGATATCGAGTGGAATTTCGTCAAGTTCCTGGTGAACCGTGACGGAGCACCGGTCAAGCAGTTCTCCGCCCGTACGGAGCCTGAGGCGCTTGAAAAAGACATTAAAGGGCTGTTGTAAGTAAAAGGACTTTTGAAGCAGCAGTCTGTCTCGCCAACGAGACAGGCTTTTTTTTGTCACATTTTTCCGTGTTGAGAAGAGGATTTGAAAAAA
Organism: Paenibacillus sp. F024; assembly: GCF_057814255.1. Lineage (NCBI taxonomy): Bacteria > Bacillati > Bacillota > Bacilli > Caryophanales > Paenibacillaceae > Paenibacillus > Paenibacillus sp. F024. Next base: position 140,014 of record NZ_JBVASZ010000011.1, on the reverse strand, counting down.
TACCTTTTTCTCCGCTTCAAAAGGGTCTATAATAGTCAAGAGTGGTTACGCTATCTCACGAACTGCAAACGTGTGCGACAGGGTGAATCCGTTGGATACCCTTACATCATAAAAGGAGGCTGGAACCTTGGCAGACATGGAGCAGCAAATTGAGCAAAAATACGAAAAACTTGGGGACATTCTCCGTTCAATGGACAGAGTTGTAGTGGCTTTTTCCGGCGGCGTTGACAGCGCTTTTTTGTTAAAGGCGGCGTTGGAATTTCTGGGTAAGGATCGCGTGCTCGCCATTACGGCCGATTCGGAAACCTATCCCGAACGGGAAAAGCACGAAGCCATCGCGCTGGCCACTGAGATGGGGGCGCCTCATGAGGTGATTCATACCAGTGAATTGAATATTCCCGGCTATGCGGAAAATCCGACGAACCGCTGTTACTTTTGCAAAAACTCTCTTTTCGATCATCTGATTCCGATTGCCGAGGCTCGCGGCTACAAGCATCTCGTATTCGGCGCCATCGCAGACGATCTGGGCGAGCACCGTCCAGGCCTTCAGGCCGCTCATGAACGGGGTGTTCGTGCACCGCTGCTTGAGGCGGGGATAAAGAAATCGGAGATTCGTCATTTGTCCCGCAAATTTGGATTAAAAACCTGGGATAAGCCGTCCTTTGCCTGCTTGTCCTCGAGAATACCTTATGGCGAGCTGATTACGGCTCAGAAGCTTTCCATGATCGATCAGGCGGAGGATTTTCTGATTCAGCTGGGCTTCCGTCAAGTACGCGTACGTCAGCATGATACTTTGGCCCGGATCGAAGTGCCGGCTTCCGAGCTGGCTGAAGTGCTCTCCGTTGCGGAGACGATCCACGCCAAGCTTAAGGAAATCGGGTACGCTTATGTTACCTTGGATTTGAAAGGCTACCGTTCGGGCAGCTTGAACGAAGTCCTGCCGCAGGAGCAGCAGGCCATTCACGCGACAGCGAAATAGGAGGCTAGGTGTTCATGGGCAAACCGAAGATCTATATAGCCAAGCCGGTGGATCCGGAAGTATTGGCTTATTTGGAGCAGCATTGCGAGTGCAGGATGTGGGATGGGCAAGGCACGGCTTCGCGCCAAGCCCTGCTGGGCGAGCTTTCGGACGTGGAAGGACTGCTGGCCACCGGCGTTCCGATTAATCAGGAGCTGCTGGATCATGCGCCCAAGCTGAGAGCCGTAAGCACCGTATCGGTCGGTTATAACCACTACGATATAGAGGCGATGAAGGCACGGGGCATTCTTGGAACACATACGCCTACGGTACTTGACGATACGGTTGCCGATCTCGTTCTGGCGCTTATGCTATCTTCTGCGCGCCGGGTTCCTGAGCTGGATGCGTTCGTGAAGCAAGGGAAATGGCAGCGGGGCAAAGGGCTTACCGATGACATTCTCTTCGGTATGGATGTACATCACCGCACACTTGGAATTATCGGCATGGGCCGCATCGGCGAGGCTATCGCCAAGCGTGCCGTAAACGGCTTCGATATGGAGCTGCTTTACTACAACCGCAGCCGCCGTCCTGAAGCCGAGGAACTTTACGGAGCAAAGTACAGCAGCCTGGAAGACCTGCTGAAGCAGTCTGATTTTGTCGTTCTGATGACGCCATTGACGCCGGAGACGGTTCATTTTATCCGCAAGGAGCATTTTGAAATGATGAAGCCGACAGCTTTCTTCATCAATGCTTCCCGAGGCCAGACCGTCGATGAGCAGGCCTTAATCGAAGCGCTTAAATCCGGCCGGATTCGCGGAGCGGGCCTAGATGTATTCGATCCGGAGCCTCCTTCACCGGACAACCCTTTGCTGAAGATGCCCAATGTTGTGACGCTGCCGCATATCGGCTCCGCTACAGCCGCCACACGATTAGATATGGCCATGCTGGCTGCGAAAAACCTGGTGTCGGCGCTGACCAGCGACTCTCCTTCGAATGTGGTGAAGGAGCTTCAGGTTTTGGTGACAAAGTAATTGTTTGATCCAAGCTAGTCAGAATTATAAGTTCATTGTTTGTATAATGTAGAAAAGCCAAGTCGGATGAATCCGGCTTGGCTTTTTTAGTAGATGCGACAAATATTTGGGATTTGGGTTATGTGTGCTTGATCGAATGTAAACTAATGGAATGTTATGATAATATCTGTAATAAAAGATAATACGTATATGTTACGGGTAATGCAAGGGATAGGCACAATTTCCGAACGAAAATTTTTAGAAGGTGCTTATCTCCGTACAAAAGCATGAAAGGAGATAAAATCTAATGCTTAAATGGTTCTCGTTTATATTCGAATTACTCCGGTTATGTATTTTACTTGCTTTGACGCTGCTTATTTTAGGCGGATTGGAGAGGATCATATATGAATTGATATTTGACCAACCCATTTATCATTGGAGTACAACGCTGGGAAATATAATGATATTTCTGGTGTTATACCGAAATTACTTTCAGTTTAAGGGCTGGTATAAATCCGAGAAGAATAAAAAATTGAATACAATCTCCACAAGAAGTTTAATTGTAATCTCACTAGTATTATTAATCATACCGATTTGGATAAACCAGAAATAGATTAGAAGAGAGAGTTATACTTCAGATAACACCGTATTTACGCTGCGGATCTATCTAAGATTGGGAAGTTTTCTAGATTGTAGATAAATCAGCACCTATGGTTGAAAGAAGCACAAGCTGGCATCAACAATATATAACACCATATTCACACATCGGAGCAAATTCAGTTAGCATGTCAGAAGAATCAGCAGACAACCCTGCGAAACTAACTGCATCGCGGCCGGCAGGATTATCATGTACGTGCAAACGATAATCCTTTACGACACTCGATGAGAATTTCAGGGAGGTATATTCGATGATGTATATTGATGAAATTCTTAAAACCATGAACACGGAATTAAACAGAGTTATTACTTGCTTGAATCATTTAAATGATGATCAAATAGGGTATAGATTTAAGCCTAATATGAATTCTATCGGCAATTTATGTATTCATCTTGCCGGCAATGAATATCAGCATTGGATTAGCGGGATCGGTCGTAGCCCATATATTAGAGAAAGAACTTCAGAATTCAACTCAGATCGAACTTACTCGAAACACGAACTCACAGAATTGTTAAATGGCAATCGATATCCATATTAAGAAGCCTGACTGAAGAGGATTTACTTAGATCGGTCAAAATCTCATATTCTATTGAAGATTGGAATGAACAAAATTCGAACATTTGTTCTTTAATTGGTTGGAAGACGATGGTATAATAGAAGATACAATTGAATCTTGGGTGGGCGTGGTTTCCCTTCGAAAGGAGGTGAGGCCATGGAAATAAAAGATGCAATGATCATTATGATCAGTTTTGCTACCTTTCTCATTGCACTTTTAACATATATCTCGAATAACTACAAGAGAAAGTAAAAACCCACCCCAAGGTTAGCGCCACAGGTGGGTTTTTGTCCCTTTGATGACTCGGAAGGGAGTCCCATCCAAGCCAATTGTATGAGGCCAAGTGTTAGCAGCACTTGGTCTTTGTTAAATAGATCATAACATAATAAGAGCATCTCAGCAACGATTAGAGCTCCCGTTCATTGCGGCAGGTGAGGATTGTCGTTCGGTAGAACGATGATCCGTGAATTAGTTAAGTGAAGGAGGCCCCCTATGCCATATCAAATCGAAGATAAATTCGTCATTGCCGTTGCTTCCAGCGCCTTGTTTGATTTAACCGAATCGGACAAAGTGTTTAGAACCAGGGGAGAAGAGGAATACAGACAATATCAACGAGAGCATGAGACGAATGTTCTAAATACAGGGGTGGCATTCCCGTTAATCAAAAGGCTCTTAAGCATGAACGGTTCGACAGCAGAAGATCAGCCCGTAGAAGTGGTTTTGTTATCACGCAATGATCCGGATACCGGGCTGCGAGTGTTTAAATCGATCGAGCGTTATAAGCTTCCTATAAGCAGGGCGGTCTTTGTTACTGGCAGCAATCCGTTTCAGTATATGGAGGCATTTAATGCTTCTCTGTTTTTATCCGGGAATCCGGCAGATGTCAAAGAAGCCGTTGAACGCGGTTTTCCAGCCGGGTGTATTTATCCTACGGACTTTATAGATAATGACGAGGATCAGGAGCTGCGAATCGCATTCGATTTTGATGGTGTCATCGCTGACGATTCGGCAGAGACGATATTTCAAACCGGAGGCGCTTTACAATCTTTTCATGATCATGAGAAGCTTAACGCAGGAGAACCGCTTCCCGGAGGTCCGCTGATCCGCTTTTTTACGGAGATATCCAAGCTGCAAAGAAGAGAGATCGAAAAGAAAAAAAGCAATCCGGAATACAAACCCAAAATCAGAGTAGCCATTGCTACAGCCAGAAATGCTCCCGCACATGAGAGAGTCATTACTACGCTGAGAAAATTGGATATCAGAGTGGATGAGGCTTTTTTTCTGGGAGGCGTCGATAAAGGAAGGGTATTAAGAATATTTAAGCCCCATATCTTCTTTGATGATCAGGTTGGACACATTGAGGGTGTGGCCAGGATCGTCCCTTCCGTTCATGTGCCTTTCGGCGTGACCAACAATAAAAAGGTCGACCGTGACGCGGAGTGATTTTTCCTATTATCAGGAAAGGAAAGACGATGAAGACGAAAAAGATAGTCTTTTGTTGTTTATTATGATTTTCTGTCCTGTGATCATAATCGGATGCAGCAGCGACAAAGAAGTCCCTGAAACGGAAGAGGGTTTTACCATCAAAGAGTTGGCCGAACCTCCAAGCATAGGAGTATTGGGCAAAGAGCTTGATTATAAATCATTGCGTTCGAGAGACTTAGCCGCAGCAGAACGAACGGAAGTTAAGAATCATATCCTGCAATGGCTTGAAAATTAGACTGGACATTGCTGGGTGTGATGGTTGCCAAGATGGATTCAAACGAATGCAGGCATACAGAGACTAGCATGTTCTGCAATAAACTTTTGACAACAGACTGCGCATTCAAGCAGACTGTTTTATTTGAACAACACTGCGTGAAAGAGGGGAGGTAATGCGATGATCTGCAGGTTAGCTGTCGGGTAGTTTCGATTTTCTCTCGAGCTGTACAGTAATAAATCATATCATTAATATTACGGAAGTTAAAAATCCATGGTGTAAATAAATCATTGGATTATAAGCATATTCAACAAAATCGAAAGAATATGCGAAAATTACTCATTGTAAATATGACGAACGTTATTAAAACATTTACATATATTCCATTCTCTATATCCTATAATTACAACTTAGAGATTACGTTCCTATTCATACCTCTTATGGAGGTGATGCCTATGGTTATGTTTCTCTTCTAACAAGAAGAGAGCGAGCAGTCCGTAGCAATGGTCTAAGAATGTTTCCCCGCACTAGAATTCGCAATAAACATCCGATCGCTTAGCATCACTACATACTTCTTCAAAATCAGTCTTACTCATTGTGGTAAGCGGTTCCAATTGTCTTCTTTTTTAAATTCAACTGCATGAACCGCTCTGTTGATATCTTTCCACCATTACTAAATCGGGGGTGTTGAAATGAACGGTATCCACGATGTTGGAGGCATGGACGGCTTTGGCAAAATCGTTGCGGAAGAAAACGAACCTCTCTTCCATGAAGAATGGGAAAAGCGTGCTTTTGGCATTTTGCTGGGTACGCTGGGGCAAGGCTTATATAACCTGGATGAGATGAGGCACGGCTGGGAACGGATGCATCCGGTCGACTTTATGACTTCAGGCTATTATGGTCATTGGCTTGCGGCTGTCGAACGCAACCTGGTGGAAAAGAATATTTTGGACGCGGCGGAAGTCCAAGCCCGTACACAAACATTTCTAACGGATCCGAATGCCCAAGTGCCAAAACGGGAGAAGCCGGAATTAGTGGAGCACATGAAGCTTGTCGTGCAGTATGGTGCGTCGACACACCGCGAAGCATCCGCAGTGCCCCGTTTTCAAGTGGGAGATCGAGTAAAGACCCGGAATATCAATCCACCGGGACATACGAGATTACCCCGCTATGCACGAGGCAAATATGGTGTCATTGATGCGGTGTATGGTGCGCATGTATTCCCCGATGCCCATGCGCATGGGAAAGGGGAATGTCCTGAACCTCTCTATTCCGTACGTATTGAGGCTGACGAGTTGTGGGGCTTGCGGCAGAAAGATTCGGTCAATATCGATTTATGGGAAAGTCATTTGGAGCCTGCTTCTAACTAATTGAAGGGGGAGTTTGCATTGACTGAGGAGAATAAACACGATAATCATGAACATGAACATGAGCATGAGCATGAACATTCCCACCATCATCCGCATCCGGAATCGTTTTGGTCGGCAAAAGCCAAAGCATTGGAATCTCTGTTGATTGAAAAAGGGATTCTATCCTCCGATGCGATCGACAGTGTCGTACAACGCTATGAGAACGATATTGGACCCATGAACGGGGCTAAGGTGGTTGCTAAAGCGTGGACAGATGCCGCGTTTAAAGAAAGGCTGCTCAATGATCCGGAAACGGAGTTAAAGGCGCTCGGTTATTATGGTCTGCAAGGAGAACATGTGAGGGTATTGGAAAATACGGATACGGTGCATCATGTGGTATGCTGCACCCTTTGTTCGTGCTATCCCTGGACCTTGCTTGGGCTTCCGCCATCATGGTACAAAGAACCGGCTTACCGGTCCCGTATTGTGAAAGAGCCTAGAGAGGTGCTTCGGGAGTTCGGCTTGATGCTGCCAGATACGACAGAAATCCGGGTGTGGGACAGCAGTGCGGAGATGAGGTATCTCGTTTTGCCGCAGCGGCCTGAAGGGACGGAAGGGATGTCTGAGGAGGAACTAGCCTCTATTGTGACTCGGGATTCGATGATCGGGGTTGTCAAAATACAGCCGCCTGCGGTAACTGTGTAAAAGGAGGACTAGAATGGAAAAAAACTGTGATATTCAGTCTGCCGAGCAGTGGCTTGTTTCCATACCCGAAGGGATTGCCCCACCGCGCAAAAACGGGGAATTGAATTTTCAGGAGCCGTGGGAAAGCCGATCGTTCGGTATGGCTGTCGCATTATACGACCAGAAATATTATACTTCATGGGATGACTTCCGGGCCCGGTTGGTTCAGGAGATCGGAGATTGGGAAAATGTCGACTCTAAAGAATCGGAGACCTGGAACTACTATGATCATTGGTTGGCAGCATTAGAGCGGCTTATCGTGGACACCGGAATATTAGATCAGCACGATATTGATATACGCGCTGAAGAATTTCTTACAGGCAAACGAGAAGCTTTTTAAACCTGGAACTGAACCTTCTTGCATGGTTTGGATTAAGGCACATTATATCTTGGGAGGGAATTTCTATGCAGTTTACAATTGATGACCCGAAAAAAACAGCTCTTCTCGTTATCGATATGGAAAATGATTTTGCGAAACCGGGAGCCCCCATGTTTGTACCCATGGCTTATGAAATGCTCCCGAATATGAAAAAGCTGATTGACTATTCCAGACAAAATGGCGTAACCGTGATCTATACCGCCCATGTTCATGGCGAAGACCGGGGAGATATGGGCTTAATGGAGCATTTTTGGCCGCCAATTGGAAACCAGACCGCTTTGGTCGACGGAACGCCAGGGGTAGAAATCATTGACGATATAGCGCCGCAAAAGGGCGATTTGCTGATCAAAAAACACCGGTACAGCGCATTTTACAATACCGATTTGGAGACGCAGCTGCGGAATCGAGGAATTGATACCTTGATTATTACCGGAACGGTGACGAACATGTGCTGCGAGTCTACAGCCCGGGATGCCCAATTTAGGGATTACAAGGTCATTTTTGTATCGGATGCCAACGCTACGATGGATCATCCTGATCTAGGCGCGGGTGCCATGAGCGCAGATGAGATCCAAAAAGCCGTACTCACGAGTCTGTCTTTCTGCATTGCTGAAATTGCTTCAACCGATGAGGTTATCCAAAAGTTCGAAAAGCCTCAAGCGGCCGTTTCCTGATATACGATACGAATGCTTTTAATTCGCCCAAGCCAGATTGATATACATTCCAATGATAGCTTCCATGAATCCAGAGGACCCTGCTATTTTGTCGTGGGGTCTTTCCTATGGGAAGGAGCTCTTGTTTCGTGAGGTTTACGTTTACCAGAGCTTAGGAGTGAATATCTTTGGACCGCTATGGGCAAATTATGCAAAGGATGCATAACATGGATGTGATTTTTTCATCCGGAGGATGAAAGAAGCGTTCAATGAAGGCGGTGTCGATATGGACTGGTTCAAGCTCTTGTTTAAATCCAATGCGCCAAAAGAAATGGATATCCATCATTCAATCCTTTCCGATGTCCAACATCAGCCCTTATCCGAAGTTCTGACCGTCAATGAAACAAGCTTGAAAGAAATCTTCCGGAATTGTACTGACATTGTATTTCGTTCCATCGTAATAAAAGAAAAAAAACAAGGGTTAATCATTTATGTCGATGGTTTATGCGATACCCAAACGTTGGATGAAGTTGTGTTGAAGCCTCTTTATGAAGGGGTGCCTAGTGATGTGAAGTTAGTCATCGATGAGATGTATATGGCAGTGGCACAGGTTAAAGTGGTTACAGGTCTAGACGATGTGGTTGATCAGGTTTTAAAAGGTGATGCGGCTGTATTGGTCGATGGAACCAATCAGGCTGTGATAGCCGATCTCAAAGGATTTGATAAGCGCAGTATTGAAGAGCCGTCTACGGAAAGCACCGTTAGGGGACCAAGGGACGGATTTACGGAAACACTCCGGACCAATACGATGCTGATCCGCAGAAGAATTCGAAGTCCAAAGCTGAAAATGGAAACCTGTTCGGTTGGAAAATTCTCAAAGACTGACGTTGTTATTGCCTATATTGAGGGGATTGCTCAGGCCGTTGTACTCAAGGAAGTACGCAAAAGAATCCATCGTATCCAAATCGATGGGGTAATCGATTCGGGTTATATTGAAGATTTTATTGAAGATTTTCCTTATTCACCCTTCCCTCAGGTACAAAATACAGAACGGCCTGATATCGTATGCGCAAGCTTGCTCGAAGGAAAAGTTGCCATTCTCATGGATAACACTCCATTTACATTGATTGTTCCTATGACCTTTTGGGCCGGCCTTCAGGCATCGGAGGATTATTACGAACGATTTCTGTATACAACCTTCATTCGGTGGATTCGCTATTTATTCTTGAATATTGCTTTGTTTCTGCCCTCGTTATACGTGGCAACGACAACGTTTCATCCCCAGCTGATTCCAACAAATCTGTTAATAAGCATCGCCTCCGCTAGAGAAGGGGTGCCATTTCCTGCTGTTGTCGAAGCGTTGATGATGGAACTCATGTTTGAAGGACTGCGCGAAGCGGGTATAAGACTTCCCAAATCGGTAGGCTCTGCTGTCAGTATTGTAGGTGCGCTTGTCATAGGACAGGCTGCTGTCGAAGCGGGAATCATTTCTGCTCCTATGGTTATTGTCGTTGCAACGACCGGAATCGCTTCCTTCGCTATCCCGCGGTACAATATCGGCACGGCCTACCGGCTGCTTCGCTTTCCGATGCTCATCCTGGGAGGAACTCTCGGACTATTCGGTATCATGGTCGGAGCGGTATGCATTTTAATACATTTGGTTTGTTTGAGTTCCTTTGGAGTTCCTTATATGAGTCCGATAGCGCCGCAGAGCCCGATAAACTTAAAGGATGTATTAATTCGTCCGCCAAGGTGGACTCTGCGTTATCGTCCTACTTTTGAGAGCGGATCAAACAAAAAACGGATTCCGGAGAACCAATGGCCAAGACCAGGGGCAGAGGAATAGGTAACATGAAAAAAAAGATGCTGATGATATTAAGCTTATTTTCACTGACGATAACCGGCTGTTGGGACCGCAGGGAGTTGAACGATCTTGCTATTCTGCTCGGTTTGGGCATCGATCTGTCTGATCGCGGGACTTATGTCGGCAGCGCTCAATTTATTTTGCCGGCTAAGCTAAGCAGTGACGGAGCAAGCGGGCAGGATAAAGCTTATTTTATTGAAACGGCGGAAGGGAAAAACCTGCTGGACGTATCTCAAAAAATTCAAAACAAGCTTTCCCGAGCTATCTTCGGCGGTCACCGAAGGGCTATTTTTATAGGAGAAAAATTGGCTAAGCATGGGATTTCGAAGCTCATTGACCAATACAGCAGAAATCCTGATATCCGGCTTAGAAGCGATATATTTGTTGTTAAAGGGAGCACGGCTCATCAATTTTTAAAGGTTTCGTATCCATTCGAAAAGGTCCCTGCCATCGCTGCCCATAAAATTCGTCAACAAGCCGTTCCGGCAACCACCACACTGGCAGATTTTCTAATGGCGGCAAGCGGAGATGAGGATAGCCCGACATTGCCGGCCGTTGAAATTATTAAGGATATGGACGGCTCAACGATTCGACTTGCCGGCAGAGCTATTTTTGACGACAAACTAAGTTTAATTGGTTTTTTAGATTATAAAGAAGCCATTGAAAGACTTTGGCTTTTAAATCGTTTGAAGAAACGCACAATTATCGCCGACGTTTCTAAAGGAGAAGGCAATGTTTCGTATGACGGTGATGAGTTTGAATGTACAATCAAGCCGTTTTTAACTGGAGATAAAGTCACCTTTAATATTTTTTTGGAAGGGTCCGGGAAGATTCGGGAAAACAATACGAATTTGGATTTAAAGCAATCGAAAAATCTTGAAATTTTGGAAAAAGCGATCGAGGAAACCGTTCAAAAGGACATATTGAAAATGATCAAAAAGGTACAAAAAAATTATGGTACGGATATTTTCGGCTTAGGAAGAACAATTCACAAAAAACATCCCTATGCTTGGAAAAAAATGAAAGCATCATGGAAAGATAAGTTTCGAGAAGCTGAGATATCCGTTAAAGTAGAACTGAAAATCAAGAATACGGGACTTACCGGGTTACCGCTGCATTTAAAGGAGGGGGCGATGAAATAATGAAGATATCAAGCCTGCAGGTGCTTTGGCTCATAGCAACATTTGAGCTTGGAATGTCTATCTTATTAACCGCCTCTCCATCTATTATGGATGCGAAACAGGATGCATGGATTTCGTTCATAATAGCCGGTGCGGCCGTCCTCTTCCTTACGACGGTATCCACAAAATTAAGCTTGTTGTATCCTGATCAGACGCTTATCGAATTCAGCCAAACGATACTCGGGAAATGGCTGGGAAAAATCATGGTCATCCCATATTTTGTTCAATGGTATTCGGTCATTGCTGTGATTCTGCGGCAAGCATCCGATTTTATAGATATGATCATGTTCAAAAAGACTCCCCTATTTCTCATTATCTTGTTGGTACTTATTCCTGTAATTTATGTAACGTACAAAGGCGGAATTCAAGGCATTGGACGATGCAGTGAAATCGTGGGGCCGATTATATTTTTTGCATTTGGACTTGTTCTGCTGCTGGGTATCGTCAATTTTGATGTAAGCCGGCTGCTTCCCGTTTATGCGGATTCCGGGTGGAGAAATATACTGAAAGGAACATTGCCGCCTTTTGCTTTTTTGGGTGAATCTTCTGTCGTTATGATGATGTTAACCTGTTTTGTCACAGATCAAAAAAAGGCATTGCCAAGAGCCGTTTGGGGAGTTACCCTTGCTTCATTTTTTTTATCGCTGTCCGTTTTGGCTACATTGATGACCTTTGGACCTCATCTGAGCGCAAAAATGTGGTACCCGTTTTTTGAGATGATCCGATATATTTCCTTAATGGAATTTATCCAAAACCTTGAAATCTTAATTGTTGTGATTTGGTTTTTAAGTGTCTGCATTAAATTGTCCGTGTACTTATTTATTACGAGTTATGGAACGGCTCAATGGCTGCATATTCGCAATTGGAAGCACATGATCGGGTTTGTTGGGTTATTGGGAGTGATATTCGCTATGGGCTACAAAAATATCGTTGTTTCCTCCATCGACTATCCCAAAAATTTTTGGCTCCCCTATGTTTTTCCAATCAACTTTGTTGGGATCCCATTGCTTTTATTTGTTATTGGAACCGTAAAAAAGAACAAAAAATGGTAGATATAAATAGGAAGGTCAGAGCATAGAAAGAATGTTCAAGAGTGAGGGGAAGCTTTTGCTCGGGTAATTGGCGGGTTTACCGGGTGTGGAGAGGATATATAGGAATGAAAGCTCGTTTAGCCGGGATGCTGCTGCTTCTCGGCTGCGTCGGTCCGCAAACTTTCAATGAGATGAACAAGGAAGAGGAGCACTAACAGGATGCCCAGCGATAGGCCTACCGATAAGGGTATGGTCCAAGGGTATGAAGATTTAGAGAAAAACGGAATAAAGGACACGGATAAAATGGGTGGTGCATTCCAACGAAATTTTTTGATTAAGAAAATGATGACCAAAGTATCCGCTAATAAGGAAAGTTCACTTGGATTAATCGCGTACATGATGGCCCCGATCGTAGAAGCTAAAAAAGCCCCAAAGGCAATTTTACTTAACGTCTTCATATCGTAGGTGCGTGAGATAAACAGAAAACAAAACGCGCCTAAGGTGGGGTAGAACAAGCTGTTCAGTATGGGATAGTGCAAGGAAAAGGAATAAACCAACATCAGATAAATACTAACCGCCGCGATTTTGATATTCATAGTAGCCTTATGCATCCCCTAATTGGTTGTATTTGGTCGGAATTACTTCAAAAAATTATATAGATTATGGGCTTTTTCGTCAATGCTAAATAGGTATGAATACACATTCCATTATGCTTCGTGTTATGGCATCTAATGGTTTACGGTGTTCCCAACGAAAACAAACCATTGAAACTACATCGGGTTAGAAAAATTATTAACAACCAGGCATTAGAATAAAAATTTTACATATATAGGTGATATCCGTTCGAATTTGTTAAGGAGGATATCATAAAACCTATGTTACCTATTGAAGAATATTTCGGTAAGTTAGAACTAGTGTATTCATTTTATGGGGCAATGCCTACAGGCGTTACTGTTTCAGAAACCGGGCGTATTTTCATTTGCTTTCCGAAATGGGGAGACGACGTTAAATTTACGGTGGCGGAAATTGTTGGGGATAAATTGCAACCTTATCCTAGTCTAGAAACTAATTTGGTAAACCCATGGAATATCACCATGTCTTTCATTAGTGTCCAAAGTGTAGTTGCTGATGGAAGGGGAACGCTTTGGGTATTAGATACAGCGGCACCCGATTTTTCTGAACCTATTAAAGGGGGTGCCAAATTAGTCGCTGTTGATTTGAAAACAAATACAATAACTAAAGTATATACCTTTGCAGAAGGTGTTGTGCTGCCAACAACTTATCTGAATGATGTCCGATTTGATTTTCGTGTGGGTAAAGCAGGTTATACATATATTACGGATTCTTCTTCCAAAGGACCGGGAGCGATTATTGTCGTAGATTTAGAAAATGGAAATGCGTTCAGACGGTTAAATGGAGCAAATTCAACCTCCCCCGATCCCTATTTCTTACCGAAAGTAGAAGGTAAAATTTTGATGAATCGAAACAAAGATGGCTCCACTTCTCCCTTTAGATTGGCCTCTGATGGTATAGCCATTTCTCCTGATGGAAAGAATTTATTTTTTTGTCCACTCTCCAGTCGTCACCTATACTCGATCTCAACAGAAGCCCTAAGAGACAGAACTATACCGGATATGGATTTAAGTTATCATGTGAAGTATTGGGGTGAAAAAGGTGCGTCTGATGGTATGATTACCGATGCAAAAGGAAACGTTTATGCTGGAGACTATGAAAATGATAGTATTCGAAAGATATTGCCCAATGGCAAAATGGAGACCATCGCACATGATCCTAGAATTTTATGGCCGGATACTTTTTCGATTGGTCCGGATCAATACTTATATGTCATTGTGAACCAATTACATCGGCAGGCAAGATTTCATTATGGAGAAGACCTGCGACAAAAGCCATATAGTTTACTTCGTATGAAAATTAATGAATTGCCTGCTCCTACCTTTTCATAATAGAAGCTGGTGATGAATCAGTGGAAATGAAGTAATCTAAACAGCTAACCAAGGAGATTATCCAAGGTTGGCTTTTTAAATTGAGGTGAAGGCTAACAGATACGATAGACTAAGTTGGAAGGAACATACTGGGAGTTTAATGTAAATTAGCTTGTATATATGTAATAAATTATTTGAATAAGCGAATGAGACTTCTGTTTTTCGGCACAATACAATTGTACTAAGTCCATACAGTGAAGGGTGAATGAAGAATGGATAATCAAAAATTAGCTGCTCATGAGTCTTTGGACCTGCATGAAGTCATTAATTTCAAAACGCTTTGTTTAGCGAAATCCAAATTAATGCAAGGACTGGTTTTTGATGATGATCTGAGAGCATTGATGCAAAAAGATGTTGATCAATCGATCCGAGCGCTTGGAGAGTTGAAGACCATTTATGAACGGGCGCCTTTTGAAGCCCCTATTCCTCAAAGTCGCCCAACACCAATCATAAATTGAAAGGCAGGAATAAGCATTGAATAACGACTATTTAGATCCAATAAACTCGTTACATGTACCCGAGCTTGCGGATACCACCTTTGCCATGGATTTTCTTCTTCGCGCAAAAGAAGGGGTTCGTAATATGGCTGTGGCGTTAACGGAAGCCTCATCTCCTGATGTTAGGGCCTCTTTACGGAATCAGCTTATGCAGGGGATTGCCTTGCATCAAGAAATTACAGAACTGATGATTGAAAAAAAATGGTTCCATCCTTATGAACTCAGTGAGCAGTATCAATTAGATCAACTCTCCGCCAATAATACGATCATGATTGGCAAAATGAATCTGTTTCCTGTTCAGACCAATAGAAAAGGCCAGTTTGATCGGACACCTGATGCACACTAACAATGGAGGTTGTATAGCATGAAGGCGGTAACGTATCAAGGTATTAAAAATGTTGAAGTGAAGGAAGTCGAAGACCCAAAAATTCAGAAGCCTGATGACATGATTATTAAAGTAACCAGTACAGCTATCTGTGGTTCTGATTTACATTTAATACATGGTATGATTCCTAATCTTCAGGAAAACTATGTTATCGGTCATGAACCCATGGGAATCGTTGAAGAGGTTGGACCAGGTGTTACCAAGGTAAAAAAGGGAGATCGTGTAATTATCCCATTTAATATTGCATGTGGTGAATGTCATTACTGCAAAAGCCACCTGGAGAGCCAATGTGATAATTCCAATGATAATGGCGATATGGGAGCGTATTTCGGCTATTCAGGTACGACGGGTGGTTATCCAGGTGGGCAAGCAGAATATTTGAGAGTGCCTTTTGCCAATTTTACTCATTTCAAAATCCCAGAGACTTGTGAAGAGCCCGATGAAAAGTTATCCGTTATTGCTGATGCGATGACCACTGCATTTTGGAGTGTTGATAATGCAGGGGTAAAGGACGGAGATACAGTTATTGTTCTTGGCTGCGGTCCAGTCGGTCTTTTTGCTCAAAAATTTTGTTGGTTAAAAGGGGCAAAGCGTGTGATTGCCGTAGATTATGTCGAATATCGTTTGCAGCATGCCAAACGTACGAACAACGTAGAAATTATTAATTTTGAAAACTTTGAAAATGTAGGAATGCATCTGAAAGAAATGACAAAAGGTGGAGCTGACGTTGTCATTGACGCTGTTGGTATGGATGGTAAAATGACGGATTTAGAGTTCCTTGCGAGCGGCCTCAAACTTCATAGCGGAGCATTTGGAGCGTTTATCATTGCTTCGCAGGCCGTTCGAAAAGGCGGTACAATCCAAGTTACAGGCGTCTATGCCGGCAAATATAATGGATTTCCAATGGGTGATATTATGAATCGTAACGTCAATATCCGCACTGGACAAGCACCTGTTATTCACTATATGCCATATATGTTTGAATTAGTTTCAACAGGGAAAATTGATCCAGGCGATGTGGTGAGTCATGTCATTCCACTTAGTGAAGCTAAGCGTGGCTATGAAATTTTTGATACAAAAACGGATAATTGTATAAAAGTTGTATTGAAACCTTAAGAGAAGGAGATTTTAATCATGAATAATTATGCTCTGCATGAAGTTCTTGAGACTCAAGAACTGGCTGCATTTAAGACGGTTTGTTTGACAAAGTCAAAGACAATGATAGGGCTGGTTACAGACCCGCAGTTAATAGATATTATGCAGCAAGACATTGATTTATCTACGAGACAGTTACAGGATTTTACCACTATTTTATCCAAAGCAAAGCAGTAAATTAGGAGATGAATGAATATGAATCCAATCATTGAAACTTTAACCGGCATGGATGCACTATCTGATCAAGTGATTGCAATGGATTTATTGATTGCAGCAAAAAGTGGAGTTAGAAATTATGCGATGGCAGTTACCGAATCTGGAACGCCCGAAATTAAAGAGATACTAACTCGTCATTTAGTGGAAGCTATTGACATGCATGAAAGAATTTCTAGTTACATGGCACAAAATAGATGGTACCATGCTTGGGATACGAATGAACAAATTAATTTAAATATAAATAATATGAATACGGCATTAAACTTACCGACTCTATAAAAAATTTAAGGAACAGTTTTAATTCATAAAACAAACTGTTCCTTATAAGCTTATTGCAGTTAAATGGACACAATCCATTAGCAAAAAACGGTTCGTTCAAGGAGATGGTATTTTTGTAACGGCATGGAGTAAATGAAGTGAAGGGAGCTGTCAAAGGTTGTATCTATTGTATACTCATAATGATTTGGACGGCATCGGCTGCGGGATCGTTGCCAGATGTGCATTTGGACGAAATGTCGTGATCCGTTACAATTCCGTCGAAAGTTTAAATTTTCAAGTGGAACGATTTTTGGAAAAACCAAGTAAAGATAGTTATTTATACATTACCGATCTTTCCGTGAATGAAGCTAACGAAAAAGGACTGGATGAATTCGTGAGATCGGGTGGAAAGGCAAAGCTGATCGACCATCATAAAACCGCCCTTCATTATAACAAGTATCCTTGGGGAACGGTTCAAGTAGAGGATAAGAACGGAAAGCTGGCTTCAGCCACATCGCTTTTTTATGAAGATCTTGTCCGGGACGGTTTGCTAAAACCTATAAAGGCGTTGGAAGAATTCGTCGAGCTGGTCCGGCAGTATGATACATGGGAATGGGAGCGAAACGAACAGCTGCAGGCCAAGCGATTGCATGATCTCTTTTTTATGCTGTCAATCGATGAATTTGAAGAAAAAATGGTAGAACGCATTAAGCACAGCGAGCACTTTTCTTTTGATGAGTTCGAAGAAAAAATACTCGATATGGAAGAAGAAAAAATTGAACGTTACATACGAAGAAAAAAGCGGGAAATCACGCAAGCCGTTATTCATGGCTATGTAGCAGGTGTAGTTCATGCGGAATCCTATCACTCGGAATTGGCAAGTGAACTAGGAAAAGAAAACCCCCACTTGGATTACATCGCCATCATGAACATGAGTGGAAAAAAGATTAGCCTTCGAACCATTCACGATCACATTGACGTTTCGGAAATCGCAGCTCTTTATGGAGGGGGAGGCCATGCCAAAGCGTCCGGTTGTAAAATGACGGAGGAAGCTTACCGATTATATGTGGCGGAACCCTTCTTACTTGAACCGATGCGCGCGGATGCATTTAGAAATACATTTAATTTGAAAAAATCCAGCTATGGATCACTATATGAGAACCGGAAAGAGCAGCAGATATTCATATTTCCTTCGGGGGATGGCTGGATCATCGATGTGGATGACAATGAACGAAATGAACATTATTCCACGTTTGAAGAGGCTGAACGATTTGTGAAAAGAGAGTATGCGGCTTGGTTAGTCAAAGATGACGTATATATCGCATACCTCATGGATCATATGATGGATAGAAGAAAGAAAAAAAGAAACCATTAATTATAAGTATATGCAGCCTTGACCATGGCAGTAATGTTCAATTCTCCCTGCTGGATCGGCGTGGCGGCAGCACTTTCTGCAAAAAGTGTGGCCTGATAAGGTATTGGCTCACGTGTGCGCGATTCTTCTTGAACCATTATAGGCTGCTCAACCAGAGCTGCACCTATCGTTCTTGCAATGGTCATGGCCTTCGCTTTGGCATTTTTGAGAGCTAGTGAGAGGGACTGGTTATAATACATTTCGGGGTTCGATATACTGAACCGGATGTTGGATACGGAGTTTGCGCCATGATGTACCGCCGTATCGACAACAATGCCTGTCAGATGGACCTGATCGAGGGTGACCTGGAGCATATGTGTCACTTGATAGCCTCTTAGGATTTGTTTACCCTCTATATAATTATACTGGATCTCAATTTTGTAAGATACGGTGCGGATTTGTTCATTAGGAATACCCAGTTGGACCAGGGAATGGACAATGTCGGCTGTGGAAGCGGCATTGTCTCTTTGAGCTGCGGAAAGGGCCGGGTCTTCCGTGATAACACCCAGGTCAATCATGGCTCTGTCCGGAGGGGCCGTTACGGTTCCTTCTCCCGAAACCTCAATCATTGGCCTGCTTCGATGAACGGAGGGAACGGCCGCTATGCAAGCCGGATGCCACGGCTGATGATCATACATAGATAAATCCCTCGTTTCTGCTCATAAATTATTACTACATTGTATTATCTTACGCTTTGTAACGTTCCTGCTTGCAGGGGCTTGAAAAATTAACAGATAATTGAAATATTTTCAATTATTCATGCTTTTCATATTCTAGGAGAACGTTATAATTGAAGAGTAACCATTATGATTGTGAAGGAGTAATGTACATGGAAAACACAGCAGCGAAACAAACGGTATATGTGAACACCTTTACAAACGGCATCCTGGATCCTTCTCAAGCCATGTTAGGTCCTGTCCGAAACGGGGGCTACATCGTAGCCAATACAACTCCCGGCTGTTGGGGACCGATGATTACTCCGGCTTTGCGGGGAGGACACGAAGTCACACAGCCTGTCTATGTGGAGGGCGCTAAGGTCGGCGATGCGATTGCGATTCGGATCAAATCCATTGAAGTGACCTCGATGGCCACCGCCTCAGGCAATGAAAGAACAATGGAAGGAAGATTTCTGGGAGATCCGTTCGTAGCCGCCAAATGTCCGGGCTGCGGAACTTTACATCCCCAAACCAGGATCGAGGGGATTGGCCAGGAGTCCATCCGATGTGCTGAATGCGGCGCGGATACCACTCCTTTTGTATTTACTAATGGTTATACGATTGGGTTTAATGACAACAAAGAATTTGGGGTCACTTTACCCAAGGAAGCGGCCGAACAGATTGCCCATAACGGCAGATATTATATGAATACGCCGGAAGGCTCTCAACAAAATCCGATCGTCACCTTTGCTCCTCACGATTTGGTAGGCGTAGTTGCCCGTGTTCGTCCATTCTTGGGTCAGCTGGGAACGACGCCGTCTCATCCTATGCCGGATTCGCATAATGCCGGCGATTTTGGAGCTTTTCTGATTGGCGCTCCTCACGAATATGCGCTAACGAAAGAAGAGCTGAACCAGTACAAAACGGATGGCCATATGGACATCAACCGTGTCCGGCAAGGTGCGATCTTGATCTGTCCCGTAAAGGTGCCCGGGGGAGGCATATATCTGGGGGATATGCATGCCATGCAGGGGGATGGTGAAATCGCCGGACATACGACCGACGTCTCCGGTATTGTCACGCTGCAGGTTCAGGTGATACCAGGATTGAACATCGATGGTCCCATTCTGCTGCCCGTAGAGGAAGACTTGCCTTATTTGGCTAAACCGTTCACTCCGGAAGAAAAAGCCAAAGCCCTGCAGTACGCCAAAAGCTGGCAGCTGGATACGCTTGAAGAAGCTTTGCCTGTTTCCTTTATCGGGACCGGAGCTAATTTGAATGAAGCTACGGAAATCGGTTTGAAGCGCGCATCCGAAGTGCTTGGCATCACCGTCCCCGAGGTGTTAAATCGGGCCACAATTACAGGCGCCATTCAAATCGGCAGACATCCGGGCGTTGTGACCGTTACTTTCCTTGCTCCGCATGAGCTTCTGGATAAAGCGGGGATTTTGGATCTGGTTAAAGAGCAGTACAGCATTCTATAATACAAGCCAAGAGTAAGAGGAGCGTTCGTGTGAACGCTCCTTTGTTTTATGCTCAGATGGTATTAATAAATCGTTCCAGCTCGTTGGCCGCGGCGTAAAGACTGGCGCGATTCTCGAATTCGTTCCTAGTTTCAGGTAAGGGGAGATGCTTATGGTATTCCCTGATATCGCGAAGCGTATCACGTAAATAAGAAGTATGGCTAGGGTTATTCAGGTGAAGGCTCAACTCTTGAACGAAATCGCCGATCCGAATCCCTTGT
Organism: Paenibacillus sp. F024; assembly: GCF_057814255.1. Taxonomy (NCBI): domain Bacteria; kingdom Bacillati; phylum Bacillota; class Bacilli; order Caryophanales; family Paenibacillaceae; genus Paenibacillus; species Paenibacillus sp. F024. The sequence goes on along the minus strand of NZ_JBVASZ010000011.1, from coordinate 119,604 downwards.
TCCATTTGTACGGTAATTCTTGAAATCGAAGGCAGCATCCGTTCGAGAATATCGTACTGCCGCTGCTTGTGTTCAAAATACGATTGGTAGGAATTCTCCTTGCGAAGGAGATTGTTCTCCGCATCCAGTATCGCCAACCGCTTGGCGTTCTGGAGAGCATCGGACAGCATCAGCAGCTCCTTACCATCCCAAAGCGTATAGCCTTCTTTCAAGTAGCAGGCCATTTCGTTTAAAATCCTCGAGATCAGCTGATCCACTTCTTCTTTGTACCGGTTAAGCTCTTTATCAATACTGGGCATGTACCAATTGATCAATAAAGCCACGCCAAGCCCTACCGTAATGACCATGATTTCATTCAAAAAGAAAGAAGGCTCTATTTTTCCGTGCATATAGACATGCATGACGATAACGGAGCTGCTGGCGATCCCTTCCTGAATTCGGAAGCGGACGCAAAAAGGAATGAATAACAGCAGAAGCACCAGAAAGGAATAGGGCTGGTACCCGATAACCTCAAATAAGAGGCTTGAAAACAATAGGCCTGCCAAGCAGGCGAAAAACCGGCTGATCACAGCTTGGGTGGACTGCTTGCGTGACTTCTGAATGCACAGCAGAGTTAGAATCCCCGCAGCCGTATAATATTCCAGCTGCAAGGACTGTGCCAGCAAGATCGAAATACTGACGCCAATCGCGGTCTTAATCGTGCGGAAGCCAATCTTCATGGTGATCACCCGATTTCGTTTTTGCCTTATTTTACACTTAATCGAGTGAGAGTGTAAACATAGTTTACACAAATATCACAAAAATCGGCCGAATTAGCCCATCATCCATCACCCTCGGATAAACGGAGGTTGCATCAATAGGAATTCCCGGATCGATCCCTCAGCTTGTCATGCAGTCGGATCGGTTTTTGGATTTCCGCATAATTTTCTTCAATATCCCGTTTGATGGACTCGAGGATATGCAGTGCCAGCTTATGCTCTTCATCTTCTCCCATAGCCCGGATCATGGTCTGGAGATGGTCAAGCCTGGTTTTGGTTACGAATCTCATAAAGGTATACCTCTTCGCTTCCAAGATTGTAGGGTCTTGTTACATCATTCGATAAAAAAGGCGCTTTTTTGACGCCATTGCTCCACTTCAACGAATCATATCGCGTTAAGGCATAAGGAGGGTTGTTTAAAATCTATGATTGCTATTAAAAGAAGGTAGAGTTATAATGGCAAAGTTAAACATCCTATGTTTGGAGGTTTGAATATTGGGGCTTAAGCGGGCATCACGAACGACACTGGTCGAACAGGTCGCAGCTCAAATAGAGCTTCTTATCGAGTCGGGCAAATGGCCGGTGGGATTGCGCATTCCGGCTGAGCCGGATCTTGTTCAACAGCTTGGAGTAAGCAGGAATACCGTAAGGGAGGCCGTCAAGGCGCTCGTTCATGCGGGGCTATTGATCGTCCGTCCGGGCGACGGCACGTATGTATGCTCCTCCAGCGGACTGGGTGCAGTATTGCTGCGCCGATTGCGCCGCTCCAACATTGTTGAAACGTTGGAGGTTCGATTTGCGCTTGAACAGGAAGCCGCCCGTTTAGCGGCCGTAAGGCGTACGGATAAAGACATTGAGGCTTTGCGCAGAAGCTTGATCGAGTATGATGCAGCGGCAGCGAATAAGGATATGGAGGCTTATTTAAAGGCCGACCTGAATCTGCATAAGGTGATCATTGCATCTGCACACAACAGCGTACTTACGGAATTGTATGAGCATATCACCGAAGGCGTGAGAAAATCGATCGGCAGTGTGCTGGATCAGGCCGTTCTTGTGGAGACACATACCCAAATCCATCGCGATCTTGCACAGGCCATCATAGACCGGAATCCTGATTGTGCTGCGGAAGCCGTTCGCGCTTATATAGAAGCTTCTCGACTTACCCTGCAAAGCGACATTAGAGAGGAGTAACGGATTCATGTTACAACAGGAGTTAGTGAATCAACGCCTGCAAACACGCGCAGGTTTTTCCATGCTGCTGGCGGGAATTATACTGGTGGCTGCCAACCTTCGTGCGCCGATTACTGCCGTAGGCCCGATTATTGGAGAAATCCGGAATGCAACTGGAATTTCGAATACTTTGGCCGGGGCCTTGACCACCCTGCCGCTGCTTGCTTTTGCGCTGCTCTCGCCGTTTGCAGCCAGAATCGCCCGCAAGATCGGGATTGAGATTACTCTTCTTGCGGGGATGATCGCACTTACGATTGGGATATTGATACGCTCAATTCCCGGAATAGGGATGCTGTTTCTTGGGACGTTATTGCTGGGGCTTGCGATATCGGTGTGCAATGTGCTTGTCCCCAGCCTGGTTAAAAGGGAGTTCCCGGAAAGAATAGGCGTTATGACAGGCATTTATGCCGTTTCAATGAACTTATGCGGGGCTATCGCTTCGGGGATCAGCATTCCGATTACTCGCGGATTAGGGCTGGGATGGGGCGCGGCACTGGGCTGCTGGGCGCTTCTTTCTTTATTCGCCATTCTGCTTTGGCTGCCGCAGCTGCGTTATCGCAGGCATACCCCCATTTCCAACGTCAAAAAGTCGGGTGGTGAATTATGGCGTTCACGTCTGGCATGGAGTGTGACGATTTATATGGGATCCCAGTCCCTGGTATTCTATATGCTGGTCGCCTGGCTTCCGGAACTCCTTCAAACACGGGGGATGAGCAATGAAACGGCGGGTTGGATGCTTTCCTTGCTTCAATTTATCATTTTGCCGCTCACCTTTGTCGTTCCCGTGCTGGCAAGCCGATTTTCAAATCAGCGTAAAATGGTAATTATCGCAGGTATCTCGTTGATTATTGGCTGTCTTGGATTGATGAGCGGTAATTTATCCTTGATCATCCTATGGATGATACTGCTTGGTATTGGCGTCGGATCGGCATTCAGTTTAGCTATGATGTTCTTTGTTCTCCGTACCCGTGATTCGCAGCAAGCTGCCGAATTGTCTGGTATGGCGCAAGCTGTGGGGTACTTGATGGCCGCCATGGGACCGACGCTTTTTGGTTTGCTGCATGATGTAACGAACGGCTGGACCCTGCCGCTGTTCTTCTTGTTGGCTTCTTCGGTCATGCTGATGATTTCCGGATATGGAGGAGCCAGCGGCTATGTAACCTCTAAGGAACCGTCGAAATAAATGGAATAAAAGACAAGAGCCGGGAATCGTATTCTCCGGCTCTTGTCTTTTATTCTGCAAAGCGCTAACACGGTTGGATGTAAATTCCATTCTATGGGGTAATCTATGTTAGAATGAACTTAAATGATGAATGAAGGAGGAGTTCCATATGGAATACAGAATCGAACGGGATACGATGGGGGAAATCAAGGTCCCTGCAGATAAGCTTTGGGGAGCGCAGACCCAGCGGAGCAGCGAAAATTTCCGGATCGGAACAGAACGAATGCCGGTCGAAGTAGTTCGGGCTTTTGCGCAGCTGAAAAAAGCGGCCGCTCAGGCCAACCTTAAGCTGGGCAAGCTTGAACGGGAAAAGGCCGAAGCCATTGCGGCCGCGGCGGCTGAAGTGATGGAGGGGAAATGGGATGACCAATTTCCCCTTGTTGTGTGGCAAACCGGCAGCGGCACGCAATCGAACATGAACGCCAATGAAGTGATTGCCGCGCGGGCCTCGCAGCTGCTTGAAGCAAAGGGCGTTAATCTCCGCATTCATCCCAATGATGATGTCAACCGGTCGCAAAGCTCAAACGATACCTTTCCGACGGCGATGCATATCGCGGGAGTATTGGCGGTCGAAGACCGTTTGCTGCCGGCTCTGGACAATCTGAAAGAGACGCTGGAAAGCAAGATGGAGGCTTTCGCCGATATCGTCAAGATCGGACGCACCCATCTTCAAGATGCCACGCCGCTTACGCTGGGCCAGGAAATCAGCGGCTGGTGGGCCATGCTGGATACGACCGGGAGGATGATACGTCAAAGTGTGGAATCCATGAAAGAGCTGGCCATCGGAGGTACCGCCGTGGGAACCGGGCTGAACGCGCATCCGAAATTTGGAGAAATGACAGCGGATGAAATTTCAAAGGAGACCGGCAGGACCTTTGTCTCGGCGCCCAATAAATTTCATGGGCTGACAAGCCATGATCAAATCGTATATACGCATGGAGCGCTGAAGGCGCTGGCAGCGGATTTGATGAAAATCGCCAATGACGTCCGCTGGCTGGCCAGCGGGCCGAGAAGCGGTATCGGCGAGATCCGGATCCCCGAGAACGAACCGGGCAGCTCGATTATGCCGGGCAAAGTGAACCCTACGCAAAGCGAAGCGCTCACGATGGTGGTATGCCAAGTAATGGGCAATGATGCGGTGATAGGATTTGCGGCAAGCCAGGGGAACTTCGAGCTCAACGTATTCAAACCGGTCATCATCCACAACTTCCTGCAATCCGTCCGGCTTCTGTCCGACGCTATGGATTCGTTCAATGACCATTGTGCCGTAGGGATCGAGCCTAACTTGGCGGTCATTGAAAAGCATCTGGAGCAATCGCTGATGCTGGTGACCGCGCTGAATCCGCATATCGGGTATGAAAAAGCCGCAGCGATCGCCAAGCTTGCACACAAGGAAGGTCTGACTCTGAAGGAAGCGGCTGTGCAGAGCGGTTATTTAAACGCAGAGCAGTTTGACTCCATCGTTCGTCCGGAGGAAATGATTTACCCGAAGGAATAAAGCCGTTAGAACCTTAACAAGCATCCCTTTTCTCCATAAGGAGAGGGATGCTTTTTGAATTTCTGGTTTTATGAGTCAATCCATCATTGATTCACTCAAGAAGTTTTCCGTTTTTTGTATTAAACTCTTCTAATTCATCTTGATTAAACATAGATATAAGAGAAACGAGAGAGGAAGATCTTATGTCCTCTATTGAGATATTTCATTGAGAGATTAGTAGGGAGTGGCAAATAGATATGGACCGACCTAAAACGATTAAGGAATTTGTCTATGAACAGCTGAAACATAACATTTTAGTTGGCGTCTATCAGCCTGGAGAAAGACTGATCGAATCCAATCTTGCACAGGATTTGGATGTGAGCCGAACCCCTATCCGCGACGCTCTAAATCGGTTGGAATCGGAAGGCTTGGTGGAAACGTTCCCGCACCGGGGAATTTTTGTAATTCAGCTCTCTGAGAAAAACATGCAGGACTTTTATCAAACCAGGGCGGTTATGGAAGGATTGGCCGCAAAGCTAGCAGCCGAAAACGCGACCGAGGAGGAGTTATCCGACTTTAGGTTGTTTTTAGATGACATGGAAACTATTTTTGAAAGAGACAAAGAATCGGTTGATTATAAAAGAATAGCAGAAGTAAACAATGATTTTCATAAAAAAATCCACTATATGTCAAAGAATGAAGTACTGACAAAAATGCTGGAGAGTTTAAAAAATCCGATTACGTTCCTAAGATCAACGTCGTGGGCCAATAACATTGAACGAAAGTATTATACGATGATGGAGCATCGGGGCATTGCCGAGGCCATCCTGCGCAAAGACGGAAAAACGGCCCAGACCAAATCCGAAGAACACATTTACAATTCGTGGAAAGCAGCCATGCAGGCATTGGCGCAGGTTGAGGACAATGGTCATGGGAAATCCGATGAGAACTATCAGGGAATTAAACGATGAGGAAATCAAAAACAGAGTAATTCGCACCGCAGCTTCCTATGTGATCAAAGGGGAGCAATACAAAGCAGCAATCCAGTCCGGCGTATAGATGGACTCATCCTACCTCTTCCGACGATAGACCCGACATGTGTCGGGTTTTTTTATTTTAGGAATACTTTGCCGGGACACAAAATACTGTATACCAAGCAAGATGCCCAACAATCAAGGGAGAGGTGTTGTGAATGCTTCCGTTAGACGGTTTGAAGGTGTTGGATTTGACTCAATTTCTAGCAGGCCCCTACTGTACCATGATATTGGCCGACCTTGGCGCAGAAGTAACCAAGGTGGAACGGTTTCCGGGAGGGGATGATTCGAGAAGGGTAGGACCTTTTAAAAATGGCGAGGGCTATTGCTTTGTCATGCCGAATAGAAACAAAAGAAGTCTTGCGCTTGATTTGAAAAGCGACAAAGGCAAAGAAATCTTTATGCGGCTGGCCGAGAAGGCGGATGTGGTGATTGAAAATTTCCGGCCCGATGTCAAAAAGAAAATGGGAATTGATTACGAGGCGGTAAAGGCGGTCAACCCAAGTGTGGTTTATTGTTCTATATCCGGGTACGGACAAACGGGACCCTACAGTCATAGAGGCGGATTTGATATCGTAGCTCAGGGCGTTTCGGGTCTGATGAGAATGACCGGTGAACGCGGTGGAGGTCCCGTCAGAGTTGGAGTAGCTATTAACGATATTGCCGCCGGCGTAACGGCAGCCTATGGCATACTGGGCGCCCTTTTCCATAAATTAAAAACAGGGGAAGGACAATATCTGGAAACGTCCTTGGTAGAGGCGGCATTGGCATGGACATTCTGGGAATCGGCGGCATATTTCGGGTCGGGTGAAATTCCCGAGGGAACCGGAGCGCGTCATAGAAGGTCAACTCCCTATCAGGCCTTCAGAACGAAAGACGGATATGTCACGATTGGGGCGGGCAACGATAAGCTGTGGACCATTTTGTGTCAAAAAGTATTGCTAAAACCGGAATGGATTGGCGATGAGAGGTTCATTGATTTACAAACCAGAATGAAAAATATCGACTTGCTGGAGGGCCTGATCGAAGAAATATTAATGCAGCAGCCAACCTCTTACTGGGTTGAAAAATTGGATCAATTTGGCGTACCTGGGGGCCCCGTATACACCTACGACCAGACCTTAAGCGATCCTCACATCCTGGCCAGGGATATGGTCCTCGATATGAAGCATCCGATTCTGGGAGATATGAAAACGTTAGGCTTCCCGGTGAAGTACTCGGGGACGCCGCTTTCGATCCGAATGCCGGCTCCATGGCTCGGACAGCATACGAAAGAGGTGCTTTCCGAATTGGGATTGCAGGAAGAGGAAATCAATGAATTGTACAAGGAAGAAGTGGTTTTCAATAAATATCCATTAAAGGAGACGATCTAATGATAACAAATCATGTTTATCTGGAAAAAACGGGAGAAATCGCTACCATTTATTTTAACCAGCCGGAAAAAAGGAATGCTTTAACCCATGAAATGTGGAAAACGATTCCATCCCTGCTGGATGATGTGGATCAGGATCGGAGCATAAAAGTGCTCATTTTGCGTGGAGTAGATGAAACGGCGTTCGCCGCAGGAGCGGATATCAGCGAGTTCAAAACGTTAAGATCCACCGCTGAAGGCGCCAAAATTTATAACGATGCTTGTCATAAAGCGGAAAGGCAATTAGCGGGCTTCAAAAAGCCGGTCATTGCGATGATACAGGGACCCTGCATCGGCGGCGGCTGCGAATTAGCGTTAGCTTGCGATTTCCGTTTTGCCGACACGACGGGACGCTTTGGTATAACCCCCGCCAAGCTAGGTCTCGTATATGGACTTGATGCAGCAAAACAATTGGTTAACCTTGTCGGGCCATCCAATGCCAAGTATATTCTGTTTTCCGGAAAAATACTCAACGTGGAGCACGCGCACAGAATTGGGCTTGTTGACGAAATTTATTCACCGGAGGAAATTGTAGAAAAGACGTACGAATTTGCTCATTTGCTATGCAAAAACGCCCAATTTACCGTACGCAGCATGAAGTATATCATTTCTGAAATTATGAGAGGCGTGACGGAGGACACGGAGGAAACCAAACGTCTTCGACTGGATTCGTTCACTACGGAAGATTATCAAGAGGGAGTAAGAGCTTTCATGGAGAAGAGAAAACCGGATTTTAAGTACTCCTGAGAAGAAGGTGAATCCATGAACGTCGAAAGAGCAAGATCTAAATTTGAGGAGGCGGCTGCTTCCCATGAGTACGATTATGAGAAATTTTTTCTCTCGCGATTTTTTGATCTGAATTTTACCTATGAGGATGAAATTTGCATCGTGGAAGTTCCTGTCGAGGATTATTTGTTCAATACCCATAGGACATTGCACGGCGGAGTTATAGCCTTTATTCTCGACATGTCTATGGCGCATCTGTGCCAAAGGTTTGTCGGGCGGGGGGTTACACTAGAAATGAAAACCCAATATCTGAACGCAGTGGATTCCGGAGCCGTAAAATGCACCGCTTCCTTCTTGAAGAAAGGGAAGAAGATTGTTCACATGGAATCAAGAATGATCAATCAGGACGGCAAGCCGATCGCCTTTGCAACCGCCACATTTTATCTTGTTTGAGACTGACCCCGGCTTAAATGAAGAAATTGGCGAGAATATTTGAAAGGAGAGGGCCATATGAAAGGAAAAATGATGAAAATCGTTTCGATCGGTCTGTTGACCCTGTTAGTAAGCGCTTGCGGGGGGGCGGGGGGCGGGAGTCAACAGCCTGCACCGTCCAATTCAAACGATAAAGGGCAAGCCCAAGCCACGGAATTTAAATATCCGGAGAAGCGGCTTGACTGGACGATTGCCTTCGGCCCCGGCGGAGGTAACGATGTGATGTCCAGAACCATTATCGAAATACTGAAAAAGCATAATTTATATACACAGCCGATTGTTGCCGAGAATCGTCAGGGCGGAAGCGGAGCCACGGGTTGGGGGTACCTTAACAACCAAAAGGGAAATCCGTACCATATCAGTTCGACAAGCGGAAGTTTCATTACGACTCCGTTAGTGTCCGATACAGGTTTTAACTACTCATCGTTTACGCCGATTGCTCTCATGGCAACCGATGATATGTTGTTTATCGTAAGGGGAGACTCTGAATACAATACGATGCAGGAGTTTATTGCGGCTGCGAAAAGCGGCAAAAAGATGAGCATCGGGGGCATTGGGGTCGTAAACGTGGACGCACTCATTCCGAGAATGCTGGCGAAGGAAGCCGGATTTGATTTCGAGTATGTACCGTTCAACGGCGCAGGGGAAAATACGGGAGCGCTGCTTTCAAAAAGTATTGATGCGATCATGGCCAATCCTGCAGAGATCATCGGACAAATTCAGGGAGGAAAAATGAAACCGCTTGCATTTTCTGGCAAAAAGCGAATTTCCGCGCTCCCCGACGTTCCTACTTTATTGGAACTCGGTTACAAAGCGAACCTGCCCATGCCACGGGGAGTTGTGATGCCGGGCGGCGTTTCTAAAGAAGTTCAGAATTGGTGGATCGAAACCATGAAAAAATTAGCGGAAACCCCTGAATGGAAAAAGTACGTCAAAGATAATAGTTTGACGGAAGATCTGCGATTTGGGGACGATTTCGCCAAATATCTTGAAGAGACCAGCAAAACCTTTGAGTCCCTCCTTAAAGAGACGGGAGCGGTTAAATAAATGGGAATGAGACAGGGATTCTCGATATTTATGTTTTTGTTCTCCGTTGTGTTTTTACTTTTAAGTTTTAAGTTTGATTTATTCACAGATTCCAAGCCGGGTGCCGGCCTGTTCCCCATCACAACGGCCCTATTGCTAGTTATACTTACAGGATTCCGGTGCTTTAAAGACTTGCGGGATCGTCGCACGCAAGAAGGAAGCAAGGAACATGCCGCAGATGTATGGTGGCTCCTTATTCTTACGTCTTTGTTTGTTCTGCTTATGACTTATTTAGGGGCCGTACTTTCGATGGTGCTTTATATCTATTTCCTGCTATCCCGGTTCAATCCGAAGGCGTACGTTCAGAACGTAGTGAATAGCCTATTGATTCCTGCCATACTATTCGCTATGTTCGATATTTGGCTGAATGCGGGACTTCCTAAAGGTTTTTTGGGATTCATGTAAGGAACGCGGGGAGGAAGGAACGTGGAATTTTGGGACAATATCCTATTGGGATTTTCAATTGCATTCACCCCTGAAAATGTAATATTTGTAACCATCGGTGCTTTCATCGGCATGATTGTAGGGATCATCCCCGGATTCGGTCCATCAGCCGGAATTGCTATTCTCATACCCTTAACCTTTACGCTTGATCCCACGACGGCCATTATTATGCTAGCCGGTATTTACTACGGTTCCATGTATGGGGGAACGATTACTTCTATCCTGATTAATACTCCGGGGGAATCTGCAACCGTGGCGGCCACTCTGGACGGATATCCGCTCGCCAAACAGGGCCGTGCGGGTCCGGCCCTCGTCATGCAAGCGGTTGCCTCCTTTGTCGGCGGCACCGTCGGGGTGATCCTGATCTGCTCTATGTCGCCTTTTCTGGCAGACGTTGCGATGTCATTCGGTCCGTCGGAATATTTCATGCTGATGGTGTTAGGTCTTCTGATGCTGACCTTTATGATGGGTGAGAACAAAATCAACGGCGTCGTTTCGGCCCTGCTCGGTTTTGCCATTGCGATGGTTGGCGTTGACGTCGTATCAGGCCAGCAGCGGTTTACGTTCGGTTCGCCGGAGCTGATTAATGGAATTGATTTTATCCCCGTCGCCATCGGCCTCTTTGGGATAGGGGAATTGCTAAGCTGTATTAAGGAAGGAACCCATCGGGAAAAGAAAAAGGATTTGATTAAATTTTCCCTTAAGGAAAACTTTTGGCCAAACGCAAAGGATTTCGCGGATACCAAATATACTATCTTTCGCGGGTCGTTCCTGGGATTTTTCGTCGGAGTACTGCCAGGAGCAGGCGCAACCATCGCATCCCTGATGTCCTATTCGATGGAAAAGAAGCTTTCCAAGACGCCGGAAAAATTCGGAAAAGGTGCAATGGAGGGATTGGTCGGGCCGGAAGCGGCGAATAACGCGGCTTCATCCGGTGCCATGGTGCCGTTGCTCACTCTGGGAATTCCAGGATCGGGCTCCACGGCCGTTCTCCTTGGCGCATTTCTCATGTGGGGACTGCAGCCGGGTCCGATGCTGATGGAGACCAATCCCGATTTTGCCTGGGGGTTAATATCCAGCATGTACTTGGGGAATATCGTACTGCTGCTGGTCAATATTGTCGCGATCCCGGTGTTTGTCAAGGTTTTGCAGGTGCCTTACCGTTTGATCGTTCCTTCCGTGGTTGTCCTTTGCGTTCTGGGAACCTTTACGCTGAACGGAAGTATGATAGAAACCTGGATCATGTTGATTTGCGGCTTGATCGGATTCTTCATGAAAGAGTACGGATATTCTCCTGCAGCTACCGTCCTTGCGTTAGTATTGGGGCCCATGGCCGAAAATACGCTGCGTCAAGCACTGCTTTCTTCGCACGGAAGCTTGAGTGTATTCTTTACGCGTCCGGTATCATTAACTCTGTTTATCATTATATTATTCATTCTGGTGATTCCATTCCTACGAAAAGCAGGAAAAAGGGAAGGATTAGGAAGCTGATGAAGCACATATAAGCATCCCTTTTCTCGATAAGGAGAGGGATGCTTGTTTGATACCGGTACCTTTTTTATACAGCCCCCTCCATCATTGATGAAGCACCTGCACCAGCTCGGCCGTATCGGTATATAAGGAAACCGGATATTGGTAAGGCTCCATTCCCATGGGCAGTGCAGCCTGTATTGGAATGGGGGCGGCATACAACAGAGATTCCGGTGCCGAGGTGCTGACCTCGGTTTCTTTCCTTTGCAGCATTTCCTTGCGATCGCTCCAATACAAACCGATGATTCGCAGCTGATTGGACCAAAGCTTTCGGTCATCGAGTGACATGGTACCTGAAGAAGCCCAAAGTTCCATCGTTCTCAACGTTTTGGCCAAATAATCAATACCATGCTTGATTTGAAGCACATGCTCCCGATACACGCTTAACACATGTCGGCTTTTCTTTGCAAAAGGATTGTACTTCAGGCTTTTGAACGCTTTTTCCATATCCTTACCGGCTTGAAACAGTGAATCGTGGAAGGAATGAATTTCCTGCTTCAGTCGATGTCCCTCTTCCTTAGGACAGCCTCTGTGGACCCAACCAGCCGCCGCGATGAGGCGGTCAGATAGTTCGCCGGTTAATTGAATGAGCGGCTGCTTGGCCTGCTTCGTAAAATTAGGAGGAAATACGAGCATATGAATCACTAGGGCGATAAGAACGCCAATGCATGTATCCCGGATCCGATCAATCGGGTATTGTCCTGATTGATGAGTTAAAGCAAAAACGAATAAAACGCTTAAAGCGGCTTGATGGATGACGCTCTCGCTGGCTTTAAACAAGCTCATCACCCCTGTACCGGCCAGAAGCAGCAGAGCCAATGACCATCCGCTTAAAGGGAAATAACCGGCAATAAGCGCGGTTATACTGACTCCGACGATGGTGCCGATGACCCGATGATAAGAATATTGTACGGATTTTTGAACCGTCGATTGCAAACAAAGAATGGCCGATAGGGGCGCGAGATAAGGATGGCTGGATCCGGCAAGCTTGGCCAGTTCCCAGGATACGCCGGAAGCAGCCGCCATTTTGAATATTAGAATCCCTGCTTTTTTGGCCTTGTTTTTACGTTTTTGCTTAGTGGAATTCATCTTTTTCCTCCATATTTTGCTTATATCTAGAGTGTGTTATCAATCAACAGGGTATGCATAGCCGCAGTACAAGCATCTTTTTTTAGGGAAGTCCAAGCATGAGGTCATTTTCTTCCATAGGATATCAAGTGAAAGGTGACATTCAATGGCAAAAAGCCCCTGCTGCCAACGGTCCGGAGCCATTCTTGTCCTTTTTCAAAATGATGGGGGAGGGAACTTAGATGGAGCTTATTTATCCGTTAACCGAGAAACGAATTAATCCATATATCGGACGATGTGTTTGTGCAGTGCTGCACGACGGTTCCTATTTTATTGGGAAAATATCCCGGTGCGATGGCGGCATGTTATACTTTGACGGCTATTTTGACGGCTTGGCGTCGGTTTCAACGAAAAATGCAAAGACGGCGATGGAACAAGTCAGCCATCAAGTAAAAGCCAAGACATCGGCATTCTTTCCTGGAGCTTGGGCGGCATTTGCGATTTCTTTGGCGGCATTGGCTTTCCTTTTTGCTGTTCCATTCTTTTTTATTTAATCATTCCGGATCAAAAAGAAGATGTGTTAGCTGATTGCGGTGGGTGATCAGTCTAGGCACGTCTTTTTTTAGCACTTTGCTGTTGGGAGGAACAAATCGATGATATAAATATTTGAAATTGAGTTTATTCCAAGCGGTTTTGCTTTATATTGTTCTTATAGGTCATTCTTTGCGGAGTCCGCAAGTTGAAGTGGACAAGCCTCAATCATGGGCTGTTTTAAAGGGAATAATCTGAAAAACAAAGGGAAAATTAGGGTGAATGTGCACCAATGGAGGGATCATTACCATTGAAAATCATCAGGCTTCTTCTAACGCGCGGTTTGCTCATCGCAATTGCTTGCGGTATTGGCTTCGGAATGATTGCGGATTGGATTAGAGAGGAAGAGATTGCGTTTTTCGACAGTTCGCTCACAGCCATGATTTTGAGTTGGCAATCTCCGGCATTGACGAATATCATGAAATTTTTTACTGCCATAGGTTCAGGTCTTGCCGTCGCTATCATTACAGGGACCATCATGATATTCCTTTATTTTGTCGTCGGTCTCCGCAGGGAGCTTTATTTGTTTGCGGCGGTAGCAATTGGTTCCGCTGTATTAAATGTCACTTTAAAAATCGTTTTTTCACGTGCCCGACCGACACTTCACCGGATTATCGATGCTACGGGTTACAGTTTTCCGAGCGGTCATTCGATGGCGGCGTTCACTTTATATGGGATTTTGGCCTTTGTGCTTTGGAAGCATATTCAGACGACATTCGGGCGGGTATGTCTTATGCTCTTCAGCGCGTTTATGATCTTGATGATCGGGGTCAGCCGCATCTATCTGGGAGTGCACTATCCAAGCGATGTGTTGGGAGGATTTTTTGCCAGCGGCAGTTGGTTGGCTGTTTCCGTATGGTTCTATGAGAGATATCAGAAAAGGCATGCCCGGCTAGCCAATCAAGGATAAAACCATTACCATATCCTGCGGACGATTGAAGACTTGCTCCATCTTCCATCACTAGGGAAAACTTAATAGTTCAAGCTTTAACGTCCGTCTGGAAATAATCATGGATCAGGCCTGCGATATTAACAGCTGCAGGCCTGATGGGATCTACACACTGACCGTAGGTTCAAGCACAGCCAGCGTATTGTTAAATGTATTTAAATTGACCAGTGCGCCGATAGGCAGGGCTGCTTTATACAATCCATGCGCGGTTGAAAGGTTCGTCATCAGGGGTTTGCCGAGAGGGACAATAAATTCATTAATGAGATCCTCGTAAGATTTCCCATAAGCAATCTGACAGCCGGTGCATTCACCCATGACGATTCCAATGCAATCTTGAAACTTACCGGCCAGTTTCAGGTGGTTTAAATACCTGTAGATCGTATTAACCGGTTCGTGTGTATCTTCAATGACCAGAATCTTACCTCTTGTATCGACTTCAAAGTCTGTACCCAACGAGCCGACAAAGGAAGTCAGATTGCCTCCGACCAGAGGACCTGTAACATTGCCCTGCACTTTGCTGATCAAGGGAATATCCGGCGGATTTTGAATGAGACGATAAGGTGTGAAGGATGACGTAGCGGCAAAAAACTGGTTGAAATTATATGCAGGCGTCTCGGGTCGAAAGTCAATCAGCAGGAGACTTTGAAATGTGATTAAATTGGCTTTTTGGTACAGCACGTTTAATAATATCGTGATATCGCTGTAGCCTGTAATAATTTTAGGATTATGCTGAATAAAATTGTAATCCAGGTAGGGGAGAATACCGGCGACACCAACGCCTCCCCGGGAAGGAAGAATCATGCTTACCTGTCGGTTTCCGAACATGTTCATCAGATCCGAGGCCCGTTCCTGGTCTGTACCCGCAAGAAATCCGTTACGGGAATAGACATAATCCCCAACTATGATATTAAACCCCATACCTTTCAATGTTTCTATCCTCGTATTAATCACATCCGCGTCCAGCGGACTGCCCAAGGTCACGATTCCTATGGTATCGCCTTTTTTTAAAATAGGGGGTCGAATTGCCATAAGCATACATCCCTCCCGAAAAGCGTAAAAGTCTTCTTTATCAATTATATGGTTATATTCCATATGCATAACGAAAACTTCCAGTTTAAAACCAGTACTATGGATTCATATAACTGCAGCTTGAAATGGAAATCAAGAAGAATGGGGTCATCGGGAATATAACGGTTGGCTGGTGGCCGGGATAAAACTTCAGAAGAAGTGGCGCTCAGTATTGCAGCCGAATTATTGGCCGTTAGACATCGGCGTTCCCCCCGATTTTTACGTGACAAGCCAGGAGCTATTCATGAGAACCGGGTCAAGGGTCCGGAGAATCCGGGGCATGCGGCCGCTTCAGCCGGCATAAGTATAAGTCGTGCATGCGGAATATAAAAGGTTGTCTAGAGATATCCTGCTCTGTGATGTAAAATAGATGTAAAATACACCTGAAACCGGGGGATTCCTTTGACGATATCAGCGATTGCGATTTTCTTTGCGGTGCTGGCCCTTTTGGCTGGGGGATTCGCCAAAGGCATCAGCGGCATGGGACTCCCTGTCGTGGCGACACCGATTTTGGCGCTGCTATTTGATCTGCAAACCGCCATTGCGATCATCATAGTGCCTACACTGATAACGGATGTGGTCATGCTGATCAGAACACCAAAAAATTGGGGGTTGATCAAAAGCGCCGCTACCCTGATGTTGTTCGGAATGGGCGGGACCGCACTAGGAGCCTTGATGCTGGTTAACTTTGACCCGTCCATTCTTTCGGCCATCCTGGGAGGTATCATTCTTATTTTTGTGGTCACTTCTTTTTTTTCGCTTTTGCCCACTTTTAGACGTCGTCGTTGGATGGATGCAGCAGTAGGATTCATCGGAGGAACCGCTCAGGGCGCCGCCGGCGCCAGCGGTCCGATTATCAGCATGTATATGCTGCAGATGAAGCTGAGCCGTGACGAATTTTTGTTTATGATCAATAGTTTTTTCGTAACGATTGATGTAGTCCAATTTATGACTGTCTATCAGCTGGGGCTTTATCACGGACCTGTCATGTATTATTCGATAGGGGCGACCGTACCTGTCTTATTGGCGCTAACAGCAGCCTTTGCTTTACAAAAAAGAATTTCCGATCGATTATTTCGTTATTCTGTGTTGGTTGTTATGACCTTGAGCGCGTTGGTTTTATTATATAAATCGGTTCAATCCATTTGGTGAGCCTACAAGCGGGAAACGAGCCATTGAAAAATTTGTTCCAGCGCTTCTTGTTTCCGATGGCCCTGCAGGGGATGATGTTCCCCGTCCCGGAATACGATTCTTGTTTTATCTAAGGAAGGTATACGTTCGAAAAAATGATGAACAAGCTGGACATTAATGACCGGGTCGTATAAATCGTACAGGCATAATGCCGGAAAATGAAACTTTTGCACTTCCGATATCGCGATATCCCCGTTAAGCACCATTTCCGTACACCATCGAGGCGTATAGCAGATTGTCGGCAGGTGAGCTTCGATAACTTCCGAAGTCCAACCTGGCAGATCCGATCGGAAGCACTTTAATTTTTTTAAGCTTTCATTCCATTTGATCAGATCCAGAGGCAGATTTGGAGCGACAATCGAAAAAAATTCAATGCATTTTCTAATGATAAACGGCGGGGGATAAACCCCGAGTGCGGGAGAAGACAGTAAAACACCGGCTATACTGCAGGGCAATCGCTGCACATAACGTATGGCAATGAGACCTCCCATGCTATGTCCGAACAAATAGATCGGCAAACCGGAATATTGCTGCTGCAAGCGGGTGACCAGCTCTTCGAGATCATCCAGATACTCTTGGAACCGTAGAATGTGACCCCGCTTTCCGCCAGAACGTCCGAAGCCGCGAAGGTCAGGAGCAGCGAGCGCAATCCTCCGATTTAAACACTCCGAACCTACATAGGAGTAATCACCCGAATGCTGTCCTGCACCATGTAAAAAAACGATAAGAGCTTTTGCATGTGATGGAATCCAGGTACGGCAATACAATGCAGGCTGCCGAATGTGTGAGTCATACAGAACATTAGCCACAGGCTTGGACATGGGAAATTCCTCTGTTTCTTTTCGATATGCACACCTCATTTTCCGTTATAATATGCACTCTTTCCTTGCATCTGATACGTAAGCTGGGCTGGAAGACGGCTTTATATTCGCGCAGAATCATTTCAGGATGAAACCAAAAAAAGAACAGGATCGCTCCTGCTCAAGAATATCTAAAGCTTACCTATCTTTATAAATTTCCCGCATGACGTGCTTTAATTCCGGGATCAAAATCCGAGTTAAAGCCAATTTCACTGCTCCTGATGAGCCGGGCATTGAAAATATCGCTTTATCTTTATAAACGCCGCCGCAAGCACGGCTTAAAATCGCGGCTGAACCGATGTCCTCGGCAAAGCTGAGATAGCGGAAAACTTCTCCGAATCCATGCAGTTCCTTGTGCAGCAAATCGGAAACGGCTTCATATGTGGTATCGCGTTTGGCGATCCCGGTTCCGCCGTTAAGCATAACAGCTTCAATCTGAGAATGAAGAGACGCTTCTTTAATCACCGCTTGGATATCGTCATAATCATCCCGAACAATTCGGTAATCGACAACACTATACCCGTTGTTCTCCAGCAATTCACGCATCAGCTTGCCGCTAGCATCCGTATCGGGTGTTCTCGTATCGGAGACGGTAACCACCATGCAGCGAACCGTAGCCGGGGCTTGCCTGCGGTGTTCTTGAACGGATGACATCTCAGCTCACCACACAAGACGCAAATTGGGTTTTGAACCAGTTCTCGTCTAAATTCCGGCCGATGACGACAAATTCACTGCGCCTTAATTCGTCCGATTTCCAGGTGCGATCCGCATGGGAAGAGAAAAGCATATGAATGCCTTGAAAAACAACGCGTTTGTTAACCCCCTGAATATTCAGTATCCCTTTATACCTGAACGTATGTTCACCATGCTCGGACAACCATTGCATCATAAACTTTTCCAGCCTGTTTAAATCGAGAGGCCGTTCTTCACGAAATACGAGGGAGGTTACATCATCGTCATGGTCGTGGTCTTCTTCCTCCAGAAATCCGGGATCCAACTCCAGTTTTTTATCCAACTCGAAGGCATGAATTCCCAATATCTTATCGATTTCAATGTTTGATTGATGTGTTGGGTATATTTTGCTTGTCGGATTCATGCTGCGTAGGCGCTTCTCCAGCTTTTGCAAGGATTCATCATCTACCAAATCGACCTTGTTCAGCAAAAGGACATCGGCAAAGGCCACTTGCCCCTGCGCTTCATGACCTTCATCCAAATGCAGATTGGCATGCTTGGCGTCAACAACCGTTACGATCGCGTCAAGACGGTAAAATTCCGCCATTTCTTCATCAACAAAAAAGGTCTGGGCTACGGGAGCCGGGTCCGCAAGTCCTGTAGTTTCAATCAGTACGTGATCAAATTCAACCCTTCTTGGTCCGGCACCGCGTTTAGCGTCCATCAGATCTCCTAAAATACGAATGAGATCGCCGCGAACCGTACAGCAAATGCAGCCGTTATTCATTTCGAAAATTTCCTCATCCGCTCCGACAACCAGCTGATTGTCGATGCCCACTTCGCCGAATTCATTTACGATGACGGCAATTTTGTAACCGTGGTCAGCCGTTAATATATGATTCAGCAGCGTTGTTTTTCCTGCCCCCAAAAAACCGGTAAGAACGGTTACGGGAACCCGGGGATCTTCGTGTTTCATCATAGACAATGGCTGCAGCCTCCCTTGATTAAATAGTAAATATTACAATTTAACTATAGGGAATAGGATTTAGCTTGTCAATTAGAACATGCCGTATTTTTGTAAAAAATACTATTTACAAACAAAGCGGGGATAGTGTAACATGCTATTTAATACCTTATTTTCGTAATTATTACTATATAAAAGTTTAACGGTTTATTTTTTAAATTGTTGTAGTAATAATTACACTTAAATTAGAAAGTGGAATAGCCGGGGAGTGAAGTGATTTGGAGGATGGCCATGACCTGTGCAAATGAATCTGTATCCGTTGAAGAAGTTGTGCTCAGTCTTCATCACCCCATGAGCTGGCAGCGACGTCAGCAGGAGCTTCTCCGTTGGGTTGAGAGACCCAGGCAAAGCAGAGGCCCAAAGAAAGTTCAATGCCTCCTCGGAACTCATGTGGATGATGAGCTGTATGAAACACTGGTGCTGTTGAATGCAAAAGGAATCGTAACGGAATATTCATGTGCCGGAGTCAGCGTAAAGGATGATGTCCGCGAGCATTCACTCTATGCTTACATAAACTTGTATTCCAGCCCGTTGGCTGAAGCTTTTGTGCAATCGGCTATGAGCCGTTTGAAGGGCAGGCTGCTGGTTACTTATGACCCTGGCAAGCAGCGGTTTGATTTGTCTTCTTTTTATATTGGTCATAACCGTACATTTTGCAAGCAGCTTCAAGCTTGTGCGGAAGCCTTTTAACATGTTTGAAATCAGAGGGGAGGAGGGGGAGCATGCGAGTAATCGTCACATTAGCTTGCACTGAAACCGGCGATCGGAACTATACGACTACGAAAAACAAAAAAACGCACCCGGGTCGAATGGAATTGAAAAAATACTGCCCGCGTCTGAAGAGAGTGACGCTTCATAGAGAAACCCGCTAACGGAGCGTTTCATGATGAAGCCGTACTCATTAAGAGTGCGGTCTTCGTTGTGCTGCTATTAACACATATTATTTCGAAAGGATGTACCCTTATGTTTTCATACATATCTAAGTCTAAACGCGGCTCTGCCAAGCTACTATCGTTGCTGCTGTGCGGAGCGGTGCTCTTATCCGCCTGCAGTTCGTCGGAGTCAAGTACGCCTGGACAGAACGGAGTTGAATCATCTGACGCGGTAAAAAAAGCGACACTCATTTACCATTTCAAGAGCGGAAGCCTGGATCCCCATAACGACTGGATTGCCGTACGGGCTGGCATTGCAGAGACGCTGTTCCGGTTGGATGATAAGCTTGAAATTAAACCGTGGCTCGCTGAAAAATGGGAAAATAAAGACGAACTGACGTGGGTGTTCACACTTCGGGACGGCATTTACTTTCATGACGGAACGAAGCTGGATGCGGCGGCAGCCAAGGCTTCCTTTGAGCGTGCGGCTGCAGCAAGCAAAGCGCTTGCCGGAGCTTTGAAAATCGCTTCCATGGATGCAAACGGTCAGCAGCTGACTGTAGTTACAACGCAGCCGCATCCGGCCTTGCTCTCGGAGCTGGTCAATCCCAATGCGTCCCTTATTAGCGTAGAGGCGGAAAAGAAAATGGGCAAGGAAGCCTTTAATGCAGCGCCGGTCGGTACAGGGCCCTTTAAAGTGAAGCAATTTACACCGAATATCGAAATCCGGTTGGAGCGTAACGATAATTATTGGGACGGCAAGGCGAAGCTAAATGAAGTGGCTTTCAAATTTAATGAGGACGGCAATGTCAGAGCGCTGGCGCTGCAATCCAAAGAAGCGGACATCGCCACCCAGCTTCCGGCGGAAACGGTCGAAGCGATCGAAAAAGACGCTGCTCTTCAAGTGCAGTCCGTATCAGGGCTTCGTGTTCACTTTTTACTGTACAACCAGCAAAAGCCTCTGTTCCAAGATGTGAAGGTAAGAAAAGCACTGGATCTGCTTCTCGATCGGGAAAGCATTGCCAAGGACATTATGCTTGGACATGCGGCAGCAGCCAACGGTCCTTTTAATTCAAAGCTTCCTTTCGGCAGTTCCGAGGCGGTTCAAAAATTAAATGTGAATGAAGCCAAAGAATTGCTGGAGCAGGCGGGGTATAAAGATGGGGGCGACGGTAAACGGCTCAAGGACGGCAAGCCGCTGACCATAGACTTGATTACCTATAAAGGAAGACCGGAATTGCCGCTGATCGCCCAGCTGCTGCAGTCAGACGCCGCTAAAGCGGGAGTAACGATCAGCGTCAAAACGATTGAGAATGTCGATACGTATCTGCGCGAAAATAAGGATTGGGATTTGGCGACGTATAGTAATCTGTCCGCCCCCCGCGGCGACGGCGGCTATTTCTTGAACTCGGCCTTAATCCCGGGGGGATCTCTGAATGCTGCCAATATCAAGAGCGATAAGCTGACAGAAGTGATCAATCGTCTGAATGCCACCGGCACGCTGGAAGAACGCATTCGTTTGACTCAGGAGGCAGTAAGCGTCATTAAAGAGGAGGTTCCTCATTCCTATGCCGTTTATCCGAATCTGATTGTAGGCGTCAATCAACGGATTGCCGATTGGAAACCGGGAGCCGAAGAATACTACATTATCACCAAATCCATGGATGTGAAATGACGTGCTGAAGCTGATTCAAAAGCGCCTGCTGCAGCTGGTAGTTGTATTATTTTTTCTATCCATGCTGACCTTCACTTTAATGAAGCTGGCGCCGGGAGATCCTGTACTGCTCTTGCTGCGTGCCGACGAAGTAAATGCAACGCAGGCCGATGAAGCCGCGCTCCGTCAGGAGCTCGGCTTTGACCGACCGTTGCCGGTACAGTATGCAGAATGGGTATGGAAGCTGCTGCACCTCGATTTCGGAGATTCTTATTTTAAAGGGAAGCCTGTATTGGATACTTTGATTGACCGCTTGCCCGCTACTATTGAATTGACCGCAGGTGCACTTGTCGTGATGTTGATTTTTGCCGTGCCGTTAGGATTGTTATCTGCCAGGAATCAGGGACGCTTTGCGGATCAAGCGAGCCGCTGGTTTGCCTTAGTCAGTATGTCTATACCGACCTTTTGGATGGGGCTGCTGCTCATCTATCTTTTTGCCTATAAACTGCAATGGCTGCCGATTATGGGCAAAGGGAGCCTCGCCCATATTGTTCTTCCCAGTCTTACCCTGGGCTTGGGTCTTGCGGCTCTATATGCTCGCCTGCTGCGGGCCGGACTTCTGGAAAGCTTGTCACAGGAATATATTCGGGCTGCCCGTGCAAGAGGGCTGACGGAATGGCGGATCATGACCAGACACGCCTTAAGAGCGGCATTGCTTCCTGTGTTGACGGTTTTCGGGATGAGTATCGGCAGCTTGCTCGCCGGCTCTGTTGTTGTCGAAACGTTGTTTTCTTGGCCGGGTATAGGCAGTCTGGCGGTTGAAGCCATCTTTCAAAGAGATTATCCGGTTATCCAGGGCTATATATTGTTCACAGGAATTTTTGTTGTTGGAGTAAATTTGTTGGTTGATCTATGCTACGGCCTGCTCGATCCGAGAATTCGTTACGGAAAGGGGGAAATGACGTGAATCCGCAGGTGGCCTCCATTTCCCGTAACAAACCCGTGCGAACGACTGTTTTCCGACACGTGCTGCGCAAACCATCGACACGGATTGGGTTAAGCTTGCTGACCATGATTGTCCTTCTCACACTGATCGGTCCGTTCTTGGTACCGAACGATCCGTTGACGGTCAACATGTCGGAGCGTTTGCAGTCTCCAAGCTGGCAGTATCCGTTGGTTACCGACCCTATGGGAAGGTGCATCTTCTCCAGGCTGGTGTCCGGAGCCCGGACTACGCTCGGCGTTTCAGTTCTGGCCATGGCAGCCGTTGCTGTCGTTGGCATTCCGGTTGGCTTGCTGGCGGGGACGATCGGCGGACGTGCGGATTCCTTTCTGATGAGGGTGATTGACGGAATCGGGGCATTGCCGGAATTTTTATTGGCGATCGCCATTGCCGGATTCCTGGGTCCAAGTCTCACGAATCTGATCATCGCCATAATCCTTGTCAATTGGATTGGCTACGCCCGTGTGGTTCGAGGCATTGTTTTGTCCGAACGGGAGAAGGATTATGTGCTCGCTGCACGCGCAGCCGGGGGCGGGGCATGGACGATCATGAGGAGGCATATGCTGCCCCAAATCATATCTCCGGTAGCGGTGCTGGCAGCACTGGATACGGGAATGATCATTTTGATCATTTCCTCCCTGTCTTATTTAGGCTTGGGAGCTCAACCGCCGGCGGCGGAGTGGGGGGCTATGCTGAATGAAGGGCGTCCGTATTTCCAAACCGTTCCGGAGCTGATGATTTATCCGGGGGCGGCGATTATGCTGGTGGTCATTGCCTGTAATCTGATCGGTGAAGGACTCCGCGATATTTTGGACGTCCGAAGCTGGAATCATCATTGAGAGGGGGGATCAAGATGGATCGTTTGAAGTCCGGACCGATACTTCAGGTCAAGCATTTAAATGTGTACATGCGGCATGGAAAAGGAATCCACCCGCTGCTTCATGATATTAGCTTTTCCGTACAGCCGGGTGAAATGCTGGCCATTGTCGGGGAGAGCGGCAGCGGT
Organism: Paenibacillus sp. F024; assembly: GCF_057814255.1. Lineage (NCBI taxonomy): Bacteria > Bacillati > Bacillota > Bacilli > Caryophanales > Paenibacillaceae > Paenibacillus > Paenibacillus sp. F024. Next base: position 96,236 of record NZ_JBVASZ010000011.1, on the reverse strand, counting down.
AAAAGCGTCACAGCATGTACGATTATGGGTCTGCTTCCCAGCTCGCTGCGCATCGGAGGCGGGGAAATTGGGTTTGACGGCGAAAATCTGTTGTCCTTGTCTGTGAAAGACATGCGCCGAAAGCGCGGCTCCTGTATGGGATATGTTTTTCAAGATTATCAGGGAAGCTTTACACCGTTTATTAAGGTAGGCAATCAAATGGTAGAGGCGATCCGTTCTCATCGCAAGCTCTCCTTCGATGAAGCCAAGAGCATCGCCTTGGATTGGTTGGATAAGGTAAGTCTTCCCGCGGACAGGGTCTTTCAAAGCTATCCGTTCCAATTAAGCGGAGGACAAAAGCAGCGGGCCGCTCTGGCTGCCGCTATGATGCTTGAGCCTAAGCTCCTGATTGCAGATGAGCCTACAACGGCATTGGATGTGCTCACCGGCGAAAGGGTGATGGATTTGATCGCCATGCTGAAGCAGCAGACAGGATGTGCCGTTCTGATGATATCCCATGACCTTAGGCATGTGCTCAAACGGGCGGATCATGTCGCTGTGATGAGAGGCGGGCAGATACTCGAATTTGCGCCTGCCCGTCAAATCCGGGATAAACCGGCTCACGCGTACTCACAGATGCTGCTAAAAGCCAAGCCGTCATTGGCGGAGATGGAAGAAAGCTTGCCGGTATATGCCATATCGGAGTCTTATAAGGATAGCCGGGTGCTGGAGGTGGCTTCAGTTGAGTGAGCTTTTATACGTCAATCGGCTGCATAAAAGCTACAACCTGTCGGGTAAAAAGGTCACTGCCGTTCAAGACGTCACATTCGAAATCCGGAATGGAGAATGTCTTGGGCTTGTTGGAGAAAGCGGAAGCGGCAAAAGCACGTTAACTCGATTATTGCTTGCGCTGGAACGTCCGGACAACGGAGAAATAGAATTTAACGGAAGCTCTATATTGGGGATGAGCTCTCGTCACTTGCGCGAAATGAGAAGGCATATGCAGGTTGTATTCCAGGATCCGACCTCCTCTCTTAATCCGAAAATTCCCATCTGGCGTTCGGTGCTGGAGCCGCTGGATCATTTCCCGGAAGTCCTGCCCTCCATGCTCTCGGATGTCCGGCAATCCAGACGTCAGACGGCAGCCCGGTTATTTCATATGGCCGGTCTGGATCCCGAATACATGGACCATTATCCCCATGAATTAAGCGGCGGCCAGCGTCAGCGTGTCGCCATTGCCAGAGGGATTAGTTTGGGCCCGAAGCTTCTCATTTGCGATGAGCCGACATCCAGTCTTGACGTGTCCGTGCAAGGACAGATCCTCCAATTGTTGAAGAGCTTGCAAAAAAAGCTGGGTATGGCTTACTTGTTTATTTCTCACGATATTGCCGCCGTTCGAATGATGAGTGACCGTATGATCGTGATGAAAGAAGGAACCATCGTTGACCATTTTCTCAGCGATCAATTTTGGAGTGAAAACCGGCATGAATATACCCGTCTGTTAGTTGCGTCTGTGAGCTAGTGCACGGCTGTCTCCTCATAGGAGACGGCTTTTTTGCGTTTTCGGGGTTAATATGTTTATATGTTTAATGGTTGAACCTATCGAACAAGTTCGGCAATATGTTATTCTATATTTAGTATAGTAGTTGATGTTTCTATTGAGGAGCGATACGTGCTTGAAAACTCTAATCATTGCGGAAAAGCCCGATATGGGACGAAACATAGCTGCCGCAATAGATCCCAAGGCAAAAAACCACCGTTCTTATATCGAGGGCGAACAGTACATTATTACCTGGGCGATCGGTCACTTGATCGGATTGGCGGAGCCTGACGCCTATGATGATAGATACAAAAAGTGGAATTTTAACGATCTGCCCATTATTCCCGATCATTTCAAGCTGGTTCCTAATGCCAAGACGAAGGATCAGCTGAAGGTGATAGCCGAGCTGGCCAAGCGCAGTGACCGGTTGATTAACGCCTGTGACGCAGGGAGAGAAGGGCAGCATATTTTCTCATTGATTCAGCGTCATTTGAAGCTGAAGCATCCGGTCAAGCGGTTGTGGATTTCTGATTTGACGCCGGAAACCATCCGCAAAGGCTTTGCCGAGCTTAGGGAAGGGCTTGAATTTGAGCCCTTAACCCGGGCGGCCAGAGCGCGGAGCGAGGCGGATTGGCTGATCGGCATGAACGGCTCGCGGGCCTTCACGACCAAGCACCGGGAGCTGCTGTCCGTCGGTCGGGTACAGACGCCGGTGCTTGCGCTGCTCTATGACCGGCAGAAGGAAATCGATGCGTTTCAATCGAGCAAGTATTACGAAGTGGAGGCCTGGTTCTCACAGGGAGAAGGCTTATATCGCGGGCTTTGGCAGGGGGAGAAGCTCAACGACGGTGAGAAGGCGGCGGCGATTGCGGCCAAAGTGAAGGGACGGCCGGGCCGAATCGAGAGCTATGATGTCAAGGACACAAAGGAGTACCCGTTCAAGCTGTATGACCTTACGCTGCTGCAGAGGGAGGCCAATGCCAAATTCAGCTTTTCGGCCAAGAAGACGCTGGATCTGGCCCAATCGCTGTATGAGAAGCACAAGGCGATCAGTTATCCCAGAACGAATTCCAATTATGTGACCGAGCAAAATATTCCGGAGATGCACCGTGCGCTTGACCAGCTCGGCAAAACCGCTTATTCTTCTCTAGTAGAGCAGGCGGACAAGAAGCTCGTGCACAAAAATAACAAAGCGGTATGCAATCCGGCGAAGGTAGAGGATCACCACGCCATCCTGCCTACGCATAAAATGCCTGGCGGACTTGCGCCGGATGAACAGAAGCTGTACGATTTGATCGTCCGGCGCTTTTTGTCGCACTTCTATCCGCCGGCGTCGTACAAGGTTCATACGGTGCTTACAGAAGCTGAAGGCGAGCGGTTCAAGAGCACGATAAAGCAGCTGCTGTCTCCTGGCTGGAAAGTTATCTATGCGGATCAGGCCAACGAGAAGCCAAAAAGCCGCGGGAAAGCCAAGACCTCCGAGAAGGATGAGGACGACGATGGCGCGGAAGAGGAGATTCAAACGCCTTTTGCGCTGGACCCTTCACAGAAGGTTATCTGTAAAGATAGTGCAGCCAAAGAGAAGGAGACACAGCCGCCAAAGGCATTTACCGAAGGTACGCTGCTGAAGGCGATGGAAAGCGCCGGGAAGCAGATCGAGGATGAGGAGCTGCGGGACGCGATGAAGGACTCCGGGCTCGGGACGCCGGCGACACGAGCCTCGGTGATCGAACGGCTGAAGCAGGTAGGGTATGTGGTGATGCAGGGCAAGCGCATTGCGATCACGACCAAAGGCCGTACGGCCATTGAACTGATTCGCGATGCGGGCGTGGAATTGCTGACCTCGCCCGAGATGACCGGCCAATGGGAACGACGGTTAAACGAGATCGCCCGCGGCTCAGCCTCGGACGAGACGTTCATGCAGAACGTCAAGCGGTTCTCCGCCCTGATCGTAGAGAAGGTGCGGGTACAGCCGCCTGCGGCAAGGCAGGCATTCGAGGGCGAAGCGGCGGTTGCGGGTTCGCGCCAGCGGAGCAAGGGCAAGCGCAGCGCAAAGCCCACAGCCGGCGGCGGTGAAGCGTCAGCGGGTAAAGCGGCGTCTGCACGGACGCCGGCCAAGCGTGCGGCCTCGACGGTGGTGGAGACTGCAGCGCCGGAGAAAGCCGTTGCGCCTGCTCAGCCGCGGACGGTGCTGGCGGCATGCCCGCGCGAAGGCTGCAACGGACGGATTATCCGCGGCAACCGCGGTTACGGCTGCAGCGAGTTCAAGTCCGGCTGCGGCTTTGTGATTTGGAGGGATGCCTTCGGAGCTTCGCTTACCGATACGGCGGTCATGTATTTGCTTAAACACGGGCGTACGGCGCTGATGAAGCTGTCGGATGAAAACGGGCGGCCCGTGGAAGCCCGGCTTGTGCTGCAAAACAAAAACACCGGTCAGCTCAAGCTGGAACCGGTGACTTCATAATTGTCAGACGAAAGGTGGAACGATTGAGATGAAAGAAATACCTATTCCTTATGTCCGTGCGAACCAAACTGGAATTGTTTTATTTGTTGTCCTGGCCATCATCCTGCAGCAGCCCTTTTTGATCGCGGCCTTATGGGCGATACAAGTGATCGGCTTATGGCAGGGGGTACGCGCAAACCTGATAGTACAGCTTGCCGCGCCGCTGCTGCGAAGCCGTGTTGCCGGTGCTCAGACCGAGGCTGCGGAGCTTCAGCGCTTTAACAATTCGATTGCTGTCATTTTGTTGACCTTGTCCGTATTTTCTTTTTGGTTGCTGCCTGGGAGCTGGTTAGGCTATCTTTTTGCAGCAATGGTAGCCCTGGCGGCATTTATTGCGATTTGCGGCTTTTGCGTCGGCTGCTTTTTGTATTTCCAATTCAAACAGCTTCGCCGCAGATAAAGCTGCGTTGCATGCCCATAGACCGGAAGCACTCAAACGAGCCTTCCGGTCTATTCGTCTTTTATCTGGGCAAAACATAAAAATAAACGGTGACAAAATGACTGATGCTGCCGGCCAGTACGAAGAGATGCCAGATCGCATGATGATACCGGATTTTTCTCCATAGATAAAATACCGTACCCAGCGTATACAGCAATCCTCCCGCAACGAGCCAGGTAATGCCCGCCGGGGCAAGCTCTTCCTGCAGCGGACCAAAAGCGAACATCACCATCCAACCCATTGCGACATAAAATAGTGTGGACAGTACAACGAATCGTTTGACGAAGAAAAGCTTGAAAATGATTCCGGCAAGCGCTAATCCCCAGACAACTCCGAATAAACTCCAGCCCAGTGGACCACGCAAAGTAACGAGCAGGAAAGGGGTGTACGTTCCGGCAATCAGGACAAAGATCGCGGCATGATCCATGACCGAGAAGATATCGATCCATTTCTCTTTACGGGCGCTGTGCAGCAAAGTGGACGAGACGTACAGCAAGATCAGCGAAACGCCAAACACGGTAAAGCTGACGATGTGCCATGTGCTGCCATGGCGTAACGAATGAATCAGCAGCAGGACAAGGGCCGCCACACTGAGGACGGCTCCGATACCGTGAGTAACCGCATTGGCGCGTTCCTCTTTCCAGGGGTCCATGGTCATTGAAGCTCTCACTCCCATCGGTTCATGTAGTCCCCATACTTCCGTTTACGCAAACAAAACCGAGGCAGGAGACGCTGCTTTCATTGTACCTCGAATTGGAGCGGATGACCAATGATCAATGAAAATAAGGGATTTCTATCCGACACCCTCGGGGTGTTGTATTTTCCGGCTCATTCTTGAGCAGCCAACGCTGGGGAGTATCGCGGATCCCTGTGATATGAAGCTCAAACGAATCCTGGGGAAACTGCTTCGAATAAAGAACGACCCGGTGTCCGTCCACTTGGTCAACATGGATGGGGATCGTCAATTCGCTTCCCCTGCTGAAGCAACGGTAATGCTGGCTGCAGTCTGCTGAAATCGCGTCCACGCGTTTATTGAATTCCACCACAATGATATTTGGTTCGGGGCGTTGAACCCGGGCCGGGTTGGGCTTGTCTTCATACATCGACAGTCCGATGCTGTATTCGTAAGCGGTCCAGAAGCGAAATCCCAGCTTGGAGGCAGCCGCTGCAAAACGTTCGATCCAGTCACGGCTGCGCCGCATACGCCGAAGCGAACCGATATCGGTTTGTACGCCTAGCGGGATGGAAGCATGGGAAGCCCGGATTTGGTCGATAAACGGTTTGTAATGCTTTAGATAGTCGGGCTTCAGCCGTGCGCGCATCCAATCGGGCCAATGGGTTTGAATGATGTGCTCGTCCGGACGCACGGTGCGAATCATATCAGCGGCATCTATGCCTTGGTATTCTCTGAGAGCTTGAACGGCATCATGGCCTGCATTCACAGCGAGCGACCATGTCGCAATCCGTATCCCGGGACGGGCTTCACGAATACCGCCTGCACCGTTGACAAGTTCGTTGAGGAAGCGGTTGACCGTCTGCACCCGAAACTCAATCCAGAGCAAATACCGCGCCCGGTCCGTTTTATAATAGGCAGGAGAGCCGGGATAACGGAAATCAGGCATTTCAGCTCCGCTGAATCTTTTGAATGCGGCTCTGGCCAAGGGGCCGACGTCACCGTATACCCCGCTGTCCAGACCGTTCCATTCCGGGAAATAGGGCTCCGCAACCTCGAAGCCGGTGAAAGGGTACTGGCGGATCAGCTTGGACACGGCTGCTTTTTTCCATTCCAAATACGGATGACTGAACAGAGAGAAACGGTAAAAGCCGTCTTCCGCCGGTCTCAACAGGGTCATTTGCCAATCCTTCCATCCGGCGGGAAGATGGCCGGTCCCATAGGCTCCGTTGCCGAGGACCATGGCCCATACCTCAAAGCCCCGATCGCGCAAAGCAGCAACCAGGCGTCCATTGACTTGGGTTTCATTAGTCACAAAATAGCGTACAGAACGGAAGCCGGCCAGCTCCAGCTCCGCCGCAACGCTATCCTCGGACCGATCGAGATAATACGCAAACGTGGGGTCAATTTGTATGGTGGGCTGCATGACCGCCGCACCTCTCTTTCTGTTTTTCTTATTTATATCTATTGTACGCTTCGCTGTGGACGGTTTTCCAATGGAAAGCAAAAAAAGCTGGAATGTACGAAAAAGGCCTGATTGACGGAGTAACGGAAAAAGGTTAAACTTCTAATAGTAAAAATTACTATATTGTATAAGGTGAAATTGACAGTTTCAGACAGCGGGAGTACAATGTACCCTTGAAACGCAAACACGTACGAAAGCAGAGTGAGAAAAGATGAAGCAGCCTGTTTCTGTGCATATATTGACCGGGTTTCTCGGAAGCGGTAAGACAACGCTGCTGACCCGGGCACTGGATTACTATAAGCTGAAAGGCCTCAAGCCGGCCGTTCTCATGAACGAGCTTGGGGAAGTTAATCTGGACGGTATGATGGTGAATGAGGAAGTGCCCATGACCGAGATGCTCGGCGGTTGTATTTGCTGTACGATTCGCGGTGATTTAGGTATGGAGCTTAAACAGCTGATCCTCGATTATGAGCCCGATGTTGTGTTCGTGGAAAGTACAGGGGCAGCTAACCCGATGGAAATGCTCGACGGGATTACTGACGCCTCCATGCTGACGGAGGTGGAGCTTAAATCGGTCATAACGGTGGTTGATGCCGCCCAGCTTGCGGAGCGTTCGGTCAATCCGGCAGGAAAAACGTATCGCTTGATGAGTGATCAAATCCGCTGCGCAACAAGGATTATTCTAAACAAAACGGATCTCATTCCTCCTTCGGAGCTGCTGCGCTTGGAAGCCATCGTTAAAGATTTGAACCCTGTGGCTCCTATCATCCCGACGGTGCGCTGCGAGATCGACCTCACCGTGCTTGATCGTAAGGATAGTGGTGCGGTGAATCATGAATTTAAAGAGGTGAAAGCTTGCGGATGCGGAGGAGATCATGACTGCAAGGCTCATGGAGCTGTTCATGAACATGAGGATGTGCATCACCACAGCCACGAGCATGTCATGGCCTATACGCATTATTTCACACAGCCGATTGAAAGCGAGCGCTTTGAGGAGCTGGTGGGCAAGCTGCCGCATAACATCTATCGGGCTAAAGGGATTCTGTGGTTCAACGATACAAGCAGTCCCTTCTTGTTTCAGTATGCGTACCGCGAGATGGATTTTATCAAAATTACGCCAAAAGAAACGGTCCCGAATGTAGCCGTATTTATCGGTGAGCATTTCGACAAAACCGCTCTGTCACAGCAGTTAAAAGCGCTCGAAACCCGTTGAATCTTGACTCACTGTACTTATTCAGGCATTATTAATAGTATCCTAGCTTTAAATACGGAGAGATAGCTATGGCAAATCATGAGCATGACACGGAAACAACGACGGAAGAAATTCTGAAGGCGATGTCGGCAAAGGGCTGGCGAATTACGGATCAGCGCAGAAGCTTAGCCGGTTTGTTCGCCGGTTCGGCAGGATATTTGGCTCCGAAGGACGTCTATGAATATATGAGACAGCAGTATCCGGGCGTGAGCTTTGATACGGTATACCGCAACCTCCGGCTGTTGAGCGAAATGGGAGTGCTGGAGCAGATTTATTTGAACGACGGTTTGAAGTTCCGCGCTAGGTGCGAGTCGCATCACCATCACCATCTGATATGTATCAGCTGTGAAAGAACGATACCCTTCGAGTTTTGTCCGATGAAGCAAATGGACGGGATGCCGTCTGATTTTCAAGTGGTTAATCACCGTTTTGAAATTTTGGGATACTGCGGCGAGTGTACACCTGCGGGTCCGAAACGAGAATAGCCTTTGGCAAGCGTATGACGACTCCTCTGTCCCTAAGGACAGAGGAGTTTTCGTTTGACAGAAAATCATAGTGATGATAAGATATCGATTAAACATAGTAATAACATCGGAATAATGTGGTATATAAGATGATAAAGAAGGGTAGAGAACGTCATGGAACATCATATCAGCATTCGCAGCGGTGAGCTGGAGCTTGCGGCAACGCTGCATTACCCCGAATCGGGAAATGGGGATCTTCTGACAAGAACGGGAAATGAGAAGTTCCCGATCATTATCATCGCTCACGGCTTTGTCGGCAGCAGGATTGGAGTAGACCGGTTGTTCGTGCTTGCGGCAAGGGAATATGCACAAAACGGATATATGGTGCTTCGATTCGACTATGGCGGCTGCGGGGAAAGCACGGGCGACTACGGCAGCGGAGGGCTTGATTCGATGATTGATCAAACGCGCTCCGTTCTTGACTACGCCCTGGATATAGATTGTGTAGATCCGCAGAGGGTTATTCTGCTAGGGCATAGCCTGGGCGGTGCCGTTTCCGTACTGACCGCAGCCCGGGATAAAAGAGTCAAAACGCTTGTGCTTTGGTCGGCTGTAGCTTACCCTTTTAACGACATCGTTGGAATTACGGGTAAAAAATCGTACGAAGAAGCGGTGCAGTTCGGATCATCCGATTATCTCGGTTATGCCTTAAAACCCGTTTTCTTTCAATCGCTTGCCAAGCATCAGCCTTTCGAGCAGCTTCGAAAATTTAACGGCGATGTATATTTGGTCCATGGCACGGCTGACGAGGTGATCCCCGTCGATTACTGCTACCTGTACCAAAAGCTGTTCTGGCTTCGCAGTCAGGGCCAATGTGATCAAGAGGTTATTTTTCAAGCGGATCATACCTTCTCAGGCGGACAGGCTAAAGAGCAGGTCATTCATAAAACACGGGATTGGCTTCTTCAAATCGACAAACGCAAGAATGAATGGAACGATTGGACCATTTAAGGCGCAAGTCTTAATCGTCACGCCGGCCGTAGCTTCTGGCATAAGCGGCCATCCGGCGATATGCGGCCGCATCGATTTTTTTCACAGCACGAAATTGAGGATGATAGGTATTTACCTCCAGTATCCATAATCTCTGCCTGTTATCATAGGCCAAGTCGATACCCGCTTCATGCATTCCCGTATGTTTTTTACTTAATGTACGGGTGATATCGACCGCCGTTGCCAATAACGAACGGATCCGTGAACGAGTTTCGTTTGGGGAACAGCGTTTAAATTTAAAGTATTTTTGAATGGTGAAAATTTGTCCGCCTTGATAATAATTGGTTACGATATTGTTTTTTCTGCCGACTTTCACAATTAAACCGGTACAAGTCCAGGGTCCTTGAGGCTTGCGCTGAACCATTGCCCTGATGTCATAGGGACGTCCTAACACCTGATCCAGTTGAATGTCCTTTTGAACGATCATTCTTTGTTTATACCGGGTTTTTAAATATTTATAGACCGTTGACCGGTCTCGGAATTGCTTTACAATAGGTTTTTTCTTAGCCGTTGTATACAGAGCATAGCCTTGCTTTGAATGTACCAGCTTGCATACGCCGATTCCCAAGGAACCGATGTCCGGTTTTAGGTATACGGATTTGTATTTTTGAGTCATCAGCTTCAGGTTATTTGATGTCAAGGGTACGGTATGGGGAAGCAGACGCTCTATCTTCTTACTTGCTTTCAATTCATTATAGACACTGAACTTTCCCCGGATCGTGCTGCTTTTATATTTTTTTTTGTACGAAGGCACAGCGACCACCTCCTGATAGTGTATGTGTGTTGTGAATAAAGAAATTGTGTCTTTGTGCATGCTTTGATAAACTTATTACATGTACATGAAAGAGGAGAGTGGCGGTTATGTCGGAATCCAAAAAATCATATCAAGCCTTGGTGGATAACCAAATATTCATTGGTGGAGCACAGGATATTCAGTCGTTCATAGATGATGAAGAGTGTGACGTTATCGTAGACCTGAGGGCGGAAGCTCCTGACGCGGGATTCGAAAAGGAAGGCGTATTAAGAGTGCATATTCCGTTGGTTGATAAGGAAGAGGGGCAGGAGGGACATCTTAAGCAGGCCATTGATACAATCGTAAAAGAAGCCCAAGCGGGGAAAAAAGTAGCATTTCACTGCGCAGCGGGACGCAGCAGAGCCGGAAGCGTAGCGATTGGTACGCTTCTTGCGCTTGGACTCAGTGAATCTGTAGATGACGCCGAAGCTCAAATTCAAGCGATCCGTCCGGAAGTCGTGGTTCATGAGAAGCTGAAGAAGTCTGTAGCTGAGCTCTTTCAGCTCGATGATTTGAAAACCGATTAGTGTGTCGAAGACGGTATTCCCATACCTAGGGTGTACCGTTTTTTTAATATTTCCTTAAAGTAAATAATGCCATTAAGTACCATTATTAATTTGTTTATTCCATAAAACACATGCTGCTTCCATCGTTAGATATGTTGTAAATATAGTATCTCTATTATATAATGTTGAAGTTACTTAGAAAGGAGAATTGACCAATGTTAAAAAACAAGGCAATTGCACTTATGCTCATGAGCTTGCTTCTGATCATATCTGCTTGTGGAACGAAGCCTGCTGCGACAACGGAACAAAATGGCGGAGGTAATAACACATCCCCGACCTCGACGCAAGCAGAATCAAAACTGGAGAAAATTAAACAGGCCGGCAAAATCGTAGTCGGTACCAGTGCGGATTATCCCCCTTACGAATTTCATAAAGAGATCAATAAAAAAGATGAAATTGTCGGATTTGACATCGAAATAGCCAAAGCGATTGCCAAGGATCTGGGCGTAGAGCTGGAGATTAAAGATATGAAATTTGAAGGATTGCTGGCAGCACTTCAAGCCGGTAATGTCGATTTCATTATCTCCGGGATGACGCCGACGCCTGAGCGTATGAAAGCTGTAGATTTTACCAAAATATATTATACAGCCGTTCAAAAGGTAGTCGTCAGGGCAGAAGATAAGGACAAATTCAACTCGATTGACTCCTTAAAAGGTCTGAAGGTGGGAGCCCAAAAAGGCGCTACGCAGGAAAAAATCGTGAAAGAGCAAATGCCGGCGTCTGAAGTGAAGCCGCTTGGCAAAATTTCCGATTTGATGATGGAGCTGAAAAATAACAAAGTAGATGCGCTCGTAGTAGAGCAGCCGGTAGCCGAGGCTTACTTAAGCAAGAACAAAGATCTTACGATCTCGGATATCAAGCTATCTTCCGACGACAGCGGCTCCGCGATTGCCGTGAAAAAAGGCAGCACGGATCTCGTTGAAGCCATGAACAAAACGCTGGACAAGCTGATCCAGGATAAATCCATTGATAAATTTGTCACCGAAGCGAACGACCTGGTGGAAACACAGTAATCGGGCCAGGGCTGGGAAATGATCGGACAAAAACCTGAGCGGAGCTTTTTCCGGCGGGTTTTTGTTCGGTTTTAAGCCTTTCATTTCAAAAAAAGGAGGGGAACGGATGGATTTTTCATTTTTGCCGACGTACTACATGTTTTTTATTAATGGTGCCAAAATGACATTGATTTTGTCCTTTTTCACCGTCATTTTTGGGGTCATTCTCGGAATCTGCCTTGCGCTAATGCGCATGTCGCGCATTGCTCCGTTGAAGATGCTTTCCGTGTCCTATATCGAATTTATCCGAGGAACGCCTCTGCTGGTGCAGGTGCTGCTGTTTTATTACGGATTGCCCAAGCTGGGCATCCAGTTTCCCGATTTGCCTTGGCTCGGCTCCGCGTTTCCTGACGTAGCGGCATGTATACTGGCACTGTCGTTTAACAGCGCTGCCTACGTGGCGGAGACATTCCGCGCAGGTATTCAAGCGATCGACAAAGGGCAAATGGAGGCGGCACGCTCGCTCGGCATGCCTCATGCCATGGCGATGCGCCATATTATATTGCCTCAAGCCTTCCGCAACGTACTGCCTGCGCTGGGTAACGAATTCATTACCATTATTAAAGACTCTTCAATTGTTTCGGTCATCGGGGTGGCTGAGCTGATGTACAGCGCAGATACGGTGAAGGGCAATACGTTCCAACCGTTCGAGCCTTTGATCGTAGTATCGATCATTTATTTCATCATGACATTTGTGTTGTCGAAGCTGCTTGGCATAGCGGAAAGGAGGCTGAAGACCTCTGATTAAAGTTACGGATTTGCAAAAGGCGTTTGGAAATCATCGTGTGCTGAACGGCATTGATATCGACATTGGCCAAGGGGAGGTCGTCGTTGTCATCGGCCCAAGCGGTTCGGGCAAAAGCACGTTCTTACGCTGCTTGAATTTGCTGGAGCAGCCTACCGGAGGAGATATTGAATTTGAAGGAACCTCGTTGATCCGGGGCAAGCATGACATCAATTCCCTGCGTCAACGGATGGGGATGGTATTCCAGCAGTTTAACTTGTTTCCGCATATGACGGTGCTGGAAAACATTACCCTGGCTCCACGCAAGCTGAAAAAGATGAGCGACGATGAAGTAAACAAAATTGCAAGGGAGCTGCTGAGGCGAATCGGTTTAGCCGATAAAGCAGACAGCTACCCGGGACAGCTGTCCGGCGGTCAAAAGCAGCGGATCGCCATCGCAAGAGCACTTGCCATGTCTCCTAAGGTGATGCTGTTTGACGAGCCTACGTCAGCGCTGGACCCGGAGATGGTTGGCGAGGTGCTGGATGTGATGAAAGAGCTGGCGGCCGAGGGGATGACCATGGTGGTCGTCACCCATGAAATGGGCTTTGCCCGTGAGGTCGGCACCCGTCTGATCTTTATGGACGGCGGTAAAATCATAGAGCAGGGCAAGCCTGCGGAAGTGTTCGCCCATCCTCAGCATCCGCGGACCAAGGAATTTCTGGGCAAAATATTATAAGTTTAAACACACAAAAAAGGCAAATGAGCCAAGGGAATGGCTTATTTGCCTTTTTTGATTTTGTGATGAATCCGCTAGTCTTCTTATTATCCGTTATGGACACTGCGTTCAAACTCTTCACGGATGGAGCGGAGCAGATCGGGACTGACCATCACGTCGCATGCCGTAAAGGCCAGTACCTTGGCTGCGAGAAGCATGCCTTCAAAGGCTCGCGGGAGCATGGCCAGATCGCGAAATTCCTTTGTATGCAGCAGGTGCCGTTCATCCACTACCTTCACATAGGGATGTATGGTCGGGCAATGACGGGACACGTTGCCCAAGTCGAGGGAACCGTGATCCTTGCCGCTTTCGATCATGTCTTCTGAAATGCCCATTGCTGTTAAATTTTCGGTAAACAGATCCGATAATACACGGTTTGTAATCAATTCATCGTAGGAGTATTCATAATTGGACCATTTCATCGTGCTTCCGGTTTGAAGTGCCGCTCCTTCGGCACAGCGAAGAACCTTCTGTACGATTTCATCGGTATAGGGGCGGTTCGCAGACCGGATATAAAACTGCGCAGCGGCGTAATCCGGTATAATATTCGGTGCCTTGCCCCCCTCGGTAATGATTCCGTGGATGCGCGCGTGGCTTCGAAGCTGCTGCCGCAAAGCGCCGATCGATTGAAACAACAGCAGTACCGCATCCAGCGCGTTAACGCCCTCATAAGGACTTGCTGCCGCATGAGCGGATTTTCCGAAGAATTCGAATTCAATTGCATCCATGGCCAAGGATTTACCCGATTTCTCATAGGTGTGATACGGATGCGCCATCATGGCGAAATCGACATCATCGAACATCCCGTCGGCGGCCATAGGAACCTTTGCGCCTTTAGTTTCCTCAGCAGGTGTCCCGTAGACCCGGATCGTGCCGCCGATTTCATCGATTACCGCTTTGAGGCCGACAGCGGCGGCCAGTCCCATAACGGCAATCAAGTGATGCCCGCAGGCATGTCCAAGCTCAGGCAGCGCATCGTATTCACACAAAAAAGCGACCGTGGGGCCAGGTTTGCCTGAACGGTATGTGCCTATAAAGGCGGTAGGGAGATCGAGAACCGGAGATTGGACCTCAAAGCCATGCCCGCGGAGCGCTTCCTTGAGCCGGGACGAGGCTTCCCATTCCTCGTGTCCGAGCTCCGGATGCTCACCGATATATCTGGACAGGTTGGTAAACGATTCACTGTAACGGTCGATGACCGAAGCAATCTGCTGCTTCATTGACGATGCTGCTCCTTTCAAAAGCTTCAGTGTGAATCCATTATATATGAGAGGACTGAACAAAACAAAAGATCCTAATGCATTGGTTTGCATCAGGATCTAGTTAGCGATTTGATTCAGGACAGCTACTGAACGTTTCTCCGGCTGTCGAGAATTTGCTGTTCGAGCTGTTTTTTGATTTTATGCATCGCATCGACCTCAAGCTTATGATTTTCCCGGAAACGGACGCCGGTAAGGGACAAAGCTTCATTTAAGGTCAACTCAACGGAAATCTTTTTCTCCTGCGGTTGTTGATGATCATCATGATACATGGTGCATCGCTCCTTTAAATTATCGTTTGAGTGGTGCATCAAGAGAGTGCATCAAGCAGGGGATACAAGGTTCGAATCATGCTGAAACCCTTGATTTTCCTTGGTTTTAATATAACACATCATGTAACATTTATCAAGTCAAAGCACAAAAAAGAGGCACATTGATTTCAATTCAACGGCCTCCTTTTATTGAAGCTTGTCCTTCATTCGCAAACGTTGGATCGATAGGACAAGGCTATCGATTTGTTGGCTGAGCTCGACTACCTTAGGATCTACAAAGCTTCCTGTCTTCTCCACCAGCACATAAAGCTGGCTCTGCATACGTTCCATGCGGCGTTTCAATTCAGCTTCATCCATGAATGTCCTATCACATCCTAATATCTAAATTAAATATAAATCCTTAACATATTATAATACGATGATAGTGTAAAAAATGTAAATATGTGTCGAAAACTTTATTAAATTTTTATGACAAATCACAAAATATGCATAATAAAGTATGTTTATGGCACAATATCTTGGTATGGGAGGTGATTCCGGTAGATGGATAATCGAAAAACCAAGAAGAGAAGCAATCCTGATTTCAGGGAGCATAGGTTTACGCAAGAGGGTACCATCGTTGAGCCCGATAAAGTGAAAATTTACCCGCCCAGTATGAATGAGATCCCTAAAGAAACGAATCCTCAATAAATAATACCGATGCATTGAAGTGATCCGAAGCTGTCCAGATATGGGCGGCTTTTTCTGCGTATTTTTCGATTTAATAATTTTTGCCAATGGATTAAGATAAATAGCAGGGAGGCGGTGTAAAATGAATAACGACTGGGTACGAAAGCTGATCGACTATCATTTTTGGGCGGTAGAAGCCTGGATAGGGTATTTAACGGATAACGAAGAGGAAGTAATGTATACGTCTGTGCCTGGCGTTTTCTCTACGATTGGCGAAACTTTGGCTCATTTGGCCGATATCGATGGAATGTGGTTATCCCGTGTTCAACAGAAAGCCTGCTTCATCAATAGAAGCGAGCGGCCATCCATTGGAGAGCTGGAGCGGCTATTTGCGCGGCTTCGCGCGGAGTACAAATTATTTTTGCAAAGTGTAAGCGCCGAGGACACGGTAACGTATTTCAATTCCAAGGGAGAACCGTTCACCAATTCGATTCTTGAAATCGCACAGCACATATCGAATCATGGTACATATCACCTAGGCAATATCTCATCGATGATGCGGCACTGGAAAGCTTCCGGAGCATCTACCGATTTTATTTATTACTTGAGACGGGTTAACGGTTAAGCTGGCACGTTGTGGTTTTTGCGCTGGGGAGCATGGTATATTTAGTAGAGACGGATAGATGTAAAGGAGAATCGGATGGATGATGATTGTACGAAGCTTGAGTAAAACCTTTCCTCCCGATTACCGCGTGCTGCAGCGTATCAGCTTTCAAGCGGATGAAGGCGATTTAGTCGCCCTGCTTGGGTCCAGCGGAAGCGGCAAAACCACGTTTTTCCGGTGTCTGATGCTGAAGGAAAAATGGGACGAAGGACAATATATTTATGAAGGCAAAGATATTTCGTCCTTGAATGCTTGGGATAGATTTCAGCTCCGCAAGCAGTGGGTATATTTGGAGGAAAAGCCAAGCTTGCATTTGAAAAAAACGGCTGTGAAAAATGTGCTGTCTGCACTGCTGTTCAAAAAATCCTGGTGGCGCTTTCTTACCAATACCGTATCGGAAGACGACCATATGGAAGCAATGGATTATTTGGACAGAGTGGGTCTGCTCGATAAGGCTCACGAGCCTGTCGAGAAGCTCAGCGGAGGGGAGAAGCAGCGGGTAGCCATTTGTAAGGCGTTGATTAAGGAAGCAAAGGTGATTTTTGCAGACGAGCCGGTGTCCGGACTTGATCCCGAGGCGGCCAGCCGCGTCATGGAGGATCTGCAAACGATCTGCCGCAAAAACAAGATCCTCGTCTTCTGCAGTCTCCATCAAGTGGAGCTTGCAGAGAAGTTTGGCACAAGAATTTGGGGGTTGTCCGGCGGGAAACTGATTGTCGATATCGCCGGGCGCCGTCTGACGCAGCGGGAAAAGGATCTGATTTTTTAAATCAGTGCCAAGAAATGGTCAAAGGTCGTCCTGAACGGAAGCTCGGGACGACCTTTTGCATGAAATCGGTCTTCGGGAATTATTTGTTCGAAGCGATATGAGCGGCAATACGTCCTCCGTGCAAACGGCCGGTTTCGATGAACACTTCGTTGGCATTGGAGCCTGAAGCCGCAACTCCCGCAATGTAAAGGCCGGGGATGGTCGTTTCCATGGTGTCCGGGTCATGCTTGGGTACGCCGTCCGCCTCCATGTTCAATTCGGCGCCCGCTTTGGTAAGCAGGTTTCGATCAGGGCGGAAGCCGGTTAAGGCAAGGACGAAGTCATTATCCAGCGTTTGCTCCTGCCCGTCCGTTACGACAGTGATCGCTCTTTCGGTAATGTGTGTGACCCGTGAACGGAACATCATCCGGATTCTGCCTTTGCTTACCATGCTCTCGAATATGGGCAGAACCCAAGGCTTAATGACGGACGAATACGCAGCGCCCCGGTATATGACCGTTACGCTTGCTCCTGCGCGAAGGAGCTCCATCGCAGCGTCAATAGCGGAGTTGCTTCCGCCGATTACGGCTACCCGGGTCCCGGTATACGGGTGGGCTTCTCTGAAATAATGCGTTACATTGGGTAAATCCTCACCAGGGATGCCCAGCATATTCGGATGATCAAAGTATCCGGTGGCTACGACAACATAACGAGAACGTATGATTTGAGTGGAGCCGAATCTGTTCTGTACAGTCAGCTCGAAGGTCCCATCGGCTTGACGGTTGATTTCCGTAACCGTTTCATATGAACGGATACGCAACTCACTGCGTTGAGCCACATTCCGGTAATAGTTTAAAGCTTCCAGCCGATAAGGCTTGTCGTTTGGGGTGGAAAAAGGATACCCTCCGATTTCAAGCAGCTCCGGCGTACTGAAAAATTGCATGTACGTCGGATATAAATAGATCGAATGCACAACGCATTCCTTTTCGATTACAAGCGGATTCAGACCGATTCTCTGCAGCTCTATGGCGGCAGACAAGCCGCAAGGGCCCGCTCCGATCACAACGATTTCTTCCAAAACGAACACCTCGCCCGTTTACCTATAATCAGGTATATACTTGATGATTCCCTTATCCATAGTAACCGATTTGGCTAAGGGTTTCCAGTTTACATGGACAAAGAGATGATCGCAGAATCCAAAACGCAGCTTATGTAGAGTTGTGTTCTTTTTTTGTACATAATTCTGGGTTTAGGAGGCAAATATGCAACTTATTAGGTGTATGTTTCGTATTACTCAGTGTGCACATTTGATTGAGCTTTGGGAGGGAACAACATGTTGGAGCTGTATTGGGGGCTGCTTATTACCGGAGTTTTGTTTGCACTGGTGACGGTTGTATTTGGTGACTTGCTGAGCGGCGCAATGGACGGAATGTTGGATTGGATGTCTGGCGACGTGATGCATTACCTGCAGCCGATGGTGCTGTTTAGCGGTGTGACGGTACTCGGCGGCGCGGGTATTTTGCTTACGAAGTATACCCCGATCGCAGCTGCTGCAGTGTTGATTCTGTCTCTGCTCGCCGCCATCCTATCCGGAATAATGATTTTTTTCTTCTATGTCAAGCCGATGAAAAATACCGAGAACTCATTGGCTTTCTCCATGCAGGACATGGTCGGAAGGATCGGGGAGGTGTCGGTACCGATTCCGGCCCAAGGCTGTGGAGAGGTCGTGATGCGGATGGGCGGAGGGATTACGAATCAGATTGCGGAAAGCTTTGACGGCAATGAGATCGAGTCGGGCGCCAGAGTGGTGACAGTGGAAGTGAAGGACGGTACGCTGTTCGTAACCCGTCTGGATGAACCCAAGTTGTAAAGGAGAGATGGGTATGGGAATATCTGAATTTTTGACAATTCCAATCATTGTTGTCGGGGTGATCGTCGTTTTGGGCCTGGCTTTTTGGGCCAGGTACAAAACGGTAAGTCCGGACGAGGCGATGATCGTGACCGGATCGTTCCTCGGCAGCAAAAATGTGCTGACCGACGACACCGGACGAAAAATTAAAATTGTTCGCGGCGGAGGATCTTTCATTCTCCCGATTTTTCAACAGGCTGAATTTATCTCGCTCTTGTCTCATAAATTGGACGTTTCCACCCCGGAGGTATACACCGAGCAGGGCGTTCCGGTTATGGCCGATGGTGTTGCCATTATTAAAATCGGAGGTTCCGTCGAGGATGTCGCCACAGCCGCGGAGCAGTTCATGGGAAAGCCGACGGAAGCCTTGAAGGGCGAGGCTCAGGAGGTGCTTGAAGGGCATTTGCGGGCTATTTTGGGCTCGATGACGGTTGAGGAAGTATATCGCAACCGCGATAAATTCGCGCAGGAGGTTCAAGGCGTAGCGGCCAAGGACCTGAAAAAAATGGGCCTCCAGATCGTTTCCTTTACCATTAAGGATTTACGAGATAAGCACGGCTATCTAGATGCGCTCGGGAAGCCGAGGATCGCAGCCGTAAAGCGCGATGCGGAGATCGCTGAAGCGGAAGCCGTAAGAGATTCAAGAATACAAAAGGCGCGCGCCGAAGAGGAAGGTCAGAAAGCGGAGCTGCTGCGCGATACGAACATCGCCGAGGCTTCGAAGGAAAAAGAGCTGAAGGTGGCTTCATTTAAAAAGGATCAGGACATGGCTCGCGCTGAAGCGGATCAAGCCTACCATATACAAGAAGCCCGCGCCAAGCAAAGCGTTGTCGAGGAGCAGATGCGGGTCGAAATCGTACGCAAGGAGCGCGAAATTGATCTGGAAGCCAAAGAGATTCTAAGGCGCGAGAAGCAGTATGATGCTGAAGTGAAGAAAAAGGCGGATGCCGATCGTTATGCGGTGGTTCAGGCTGCAGAAGCGGAGAAAGCCAAGCAAATTACGGAAGCGGACGCAAGACAATACCGTATTGAAGCGGAGGCAAGAGCGATGGCGGAGCAGAAGCGCCTTGAAGGGCTGGCTGTGGCGGATGCCGAGCGGGCCAAAGGTACAGCCGAAGCGGAGGTCATCCGTCTGCGCGGTTTGGCCGAAGCAGAGGCGAAGGAGAAGCTCGCACAAGCGTTCGAGAAATTCGGCGAGGCGGCCGTACTCGACATCATCGTGAAGATGCTTCCTGAGCTCGCAGGTAAAGTAGCCGAGCCGCTGAAGTCAATCGACAAGCTGACTGTCGTCGATACGGGGAATGGGCAAGGCGCGGCGCGCGTCAGCAACTACGTGACACAGCTGATGGCTACCGCCCCGGAGATGCTGAAGAACGTAAGCGGAATAGACGTGGAGAATCTGGTCAAAAGCTTGACGAATCGCGCAGGAGCAAACGTTCCTCCGATTCAGAGTATACCCGCGGCTTCGCCGGAATCCAAACCTCAGGTCTAGCCGGATTTCACTCACGGATTGTCCTATCCGTTGGCTGTAAAGGGAAATTGGTAACCGCCAACATGTTATCAAAAATAGGGCATTTGTAAATCATTGTCCTCTTGCATATACGCGCAAGAGGATTTTTTGTTGTGAACATAATGAACAAAATGCGCTAAATAAGGTTTATTCAACTTATGATCATAAGCTATACCTATGAAAGCGCTTGATGCTAAAATAACAAAGCAATCAGGAAAGCGCTAACATAAAAATAAAGCATTTTGGGGGAGGTACTTAAAAATGATGTTAAAAACATTATCACGTCATTCTTGGAAAATGGTGCTGGCCGGTGTCATGGCTGTTAGCTTGACTGCCTGTGGAAGCGGATCCAGCACACCACAAGCCGGTCAAGGTGGGGCTCAAGCGCCAGCGGCTTCAAAATATCCGGAAAAACCGCTTGTTGTCGTTGCTCCATCCGGCGCAGGCGGCGGTTGGGACAAAACGGCTCGATCCATCGCCAAAGTGCTTGGCGAAAACAAAATGGTCGGTCAATCGATGACGGTAGAGAACAAGCCGGGCGGCGGCGGAGCGGTATTCTTGGCTGAATACGCCACCAAGGACGTGAAAGACAACTACAAACTGTTCGTAAGCTCTCCGCCGATCCTGATCAACAATCTGAAGAAGGAAGGCAACAGCCCGTATGGCTACAAGGATACGACACCGCTTGCCCAATTAACGAAGGACTACGGTGCGATTGTGGTGTCGGCCGACTCCAAATTCCAGGATATGAAATCGCTTATTGATGCATTAAAAACGGATCCTACAAAGGTGACTGTTGCCGGCGGTTCCGCTCCTGGCTCCATGGACCATTTGATTGCAGTACTTCCTGCATTTAAATCCGGTATTGATCCTAAACAAGTGAAGTACGTTTCTTATGACGGCGGCGGAGAAGCAATGACCGCGCTGCTTGGTAAGAACGCCGACGTTATCGCAACGGACGCTTCAAGCGTAGGCGAATATTTGAAAGCCGGAAAAATTCGCGTATTGGGCATTTCTTCTCCTGAACGCTTGGGCGGTAACCTGAAAGATATTCCGACGTTGAAAGAGCAGGGGATCGATGCAGAGTTCAATATCTGGCGCGGTATTTTCGGACCGAAAGAGATGAGCGCGGATGCGCTTTCTTTCTGGGATGCAAAGCTGAAGGAACTGAACGATTCGGAGGCTTGGACCAAAGAGCTTCAGGCGAATACATGGGAAAAAGACTATAAAAATTCAAACGATTTTAAGGCATTCCTTGGACAGCAGGAGACACTTATTAAAGAGATGCTGACCGCATTGGGTATGGCGAAATAATATAAGACATCCGATCGAAGAAGAGATAACGCCTGAATACGGCCGCTCTCTTCTTCGGTAATTTCGGTTGGTGCGGGGAGGAAGCTACTTATGAATAAAGCGTTTGACCGATCGGCAGGGATTGTATTTTTAGCCATAGGCGCCGCGTTCGCTTTCGGAAGCCGGTCGATCTCAAGCAGTGCTTACGGAAGCAACGTTGGACCATCGATTTTTCCGTTAATTTTAGGAATGATTCTCATGCTCCTTAGTGCAAGACTGATCTATGAAGCCATCAAATATCCTAACAATAAAAACGATTCTTCGAAGCCAAAGCTCGACTATAAGCGTTTCGGCATTATTGTAGCCGCTACGATCCTATACGGTCTTTCTATGGAACATATCGGGTATGTCATCAGTACGTTTTTATTTTTGCTTATCGGGTTTCAAACGATGCAGCGCGATCGGTGGGTTTCGGCCATTATCATTTCAGCGCTTTTCTCGGGTGGGGTCTATTATTTATTCGTCGTCGTGCTTCAGGGCTCGCTGCCGGGATTACCTGATTGGCTTGGACTATAAGAGGGAGCGGCGCCTTAGGAGGGATATCATATGAGCACAATGCAATATTTAATGGACGGCTTTATCACTGCTTTTGCTTGGCACAATCTGCTTTTTGCTTTCTTTGGCGTACTCATCGGTACGGCGGTAGGCGTTCTGCCCGGTATCGGACCGATGAGCGGAGTGGCGCTGCTGATTCCGATTACCTCTTCGATTACAGGAGGCATGTCTCCGGACGAAGCGGCTGTAAGCTCGATCATCCTGCTGGCAGGCGTATATTACGGCGCGATGTACGGCGGCTCGACAACTTCGATTTTGTTGAATACGCCGGGTGAATCGTCATCTGTCGTAACCGCGCTTGACGGTTATCAAATGGCGAGACAGGGAAGAGCGGGAGCCGCGCTTGCGATCGCTGCGATAGGTTCATTCATTGCGGGAATTTTCTCCCTGATCGGTCTCATATTCCTGGCACAACCGCTTTCCGCCGTAGCGGTGCGATTCGGGCCTGCCGAGTATTTTTCGTTAATGATCCTTGGCCTATGTGCAGTAAGCGGTCTAGCGGGAAAATCGATGACCAAGGCAATGATCATGACGATCTTCGGCCTCCTGTTGGCCACCATCGGTATGGACAATGTATCCGGTGTCGCACGCTTTACATTCGATATTCCGGTGTTATATCAAGGACTGGAGTTTCTTACCGTTGCTGTAGGTCTGTTCGCACTGGGTGAAGTATTTAAGACGATTTTGGAACGGGATTCCAACGATGGGACTATCGCTAAAATCAACCGCATCCTGCCGACGAAGCAGGATATGAAAGACAGCGGAATGCCTATGATCCGTTCGTCTGTGCTTGGATTCTTTATTGGTATTTTGCCGGGCGCAGGGGCAACGCTGGCATCCTTCTTTTCCTATATTATGGAGAAAAAATTGAGCAAGCATCCCGAGAAATTCGGTAAAGGGGCAATCGAAGGCGTGGCTGCACCGGAAACGGCAAACAATGCCGCGGCCGGAGGGGCGATGATTCCGCTTTTGACACTCGGTATTCCAGGCTCAGGTACAACGGCTATTTTGATGGGTGCGCTAATTATGTATAACGTTCAGCCGGGTCCTTTGCTGTTTGAAGAGCATCCTGGTGTGGCGTGGGGCTTGATCGCGAGTATGTTTATCGGCAATCTCATGCTTCTCATACTGAACATGCCGCTGGTTAGAGTATTTGCTAAAATTATCGAAACACCGACGAAGTATTTGATTCCGGGTATTGTCGCGATTTCGGTGTTCGGGGTCTATGCCGTACAAGCGTCGGTCTTTGATCTCATGCTGCTGGTCGGATGCGGAATAGCCGGATATTATCTGGCCCGCAATGATTTTCCGTTGGCTCCATTGGTGTTGGGCCTCGTTCTTGGTCCAATGATCGAGAACAATATGCGCCGGGCGCTTACGGGTTCCAATGGCGATTTTATGATTTTCCTGCAGAAGCCTCTTTCTTTGGCATTCCTTGTTATCGCAGTTCTTTGGATTACGGTTCCTATGCTGCTCAAGATGCGAGGCAAGAAAGTGCTTGTCAACGAAGAAGGCTGATCTTGATGTTTTGCCATCCCCGAGCTGGCCCTACTGGGCAGTAAGGGGATTTATTTCGTTAATCGGGAGAATATAGTATGCTAGTACTATCACCACCGGAAGGAGAATGAACGAAAGTGAAGCTGCAAACCAAGCTCATCGTACTCATTTGTTCGCTTCTGTTCACGGTGCTTCTTCTTTTAGGTGCCGTTGTTGAATATATGGTGACTTCCTTGTTGAAGGAGCAAATCGGCACAAGAGCCCTAAAGGTAGCCGAATCGGTAGCGTCGATTCCGGAAATCAGACATGCTTTTAATTTGCCGGATCCGTCCTTGGTCATACAGCCGATCGCGGAGGACATCCGTTCGAAAACAGGCGCTGAATTTATCGTCATAGGCAACCGGAATGAAATTCGATATTCGCATCCGTACCCTGACCGGATCGGCAAGGAAATGGTTGGGGGAGACAACGGACCGGTGCTTCAAGGGATGTCTATCATTTCTGAAGCCGAAGGCTCGCTTGGGCCGTCCCTGCGTGGCAAAGTGCCGATTTTCTCCGATCAAGGAGATGTTATCGGCATTGTTTCGATCGGGTTTATGATTGATGATATTAATCAATGGGACGATGTGTACCAGCAGCAGATTTTTCTGATCGCCATTGGCGCGCTGCTGGTTGCGCTGATTGGAGCAATAATGATTGCCAGAGGCGTTCGCCGTTCCATTCACGGATTGGAGCCGGAAGAAATCGGAGCATTGTATATGGAGAAGAAAGCGATACTGGAGTCGATCCGCGAGGCGCTCCTCGCTGTAGATCGAAGCGGACGAATCACCATGGCCAACCAGCAGACGCTGCACATCCTCGGTCTAAAGGACGATGCCGAGCTGCTGGGCAAACCGGTCCAGGATATTGTGCCGACAACCAGACTGCTGGAAGTCATTCAAACGGGACAGTCCCATTTTGACGATATTATGCTGATGAACGGACAAGAGGTTGTGGTTAACCGGGTTCCGGTGTTCAACCGGAAGCAGGAGGTTATAGGTGCCGTTGCCAGTTTCCGGAACAAATCGGAATTATTCCGTTTGGCTGAAGAGCTGTCTCAGGTCAAGCGGTTTGCCGAAGGGCTGAGGGCGCAAACGCATGAGTATTCCAATAAATTATATGTCATTTCCGGACTCATTCAACTCGAGTCGTATCAGGAGGCTGTTGAAATGATTTCGAAGGAGTCGGACGTCCATCAAAACCTGATTCAGTTCATCATGCGTGAAATTCCCGACCCGGTTATTGGCGGACTTCTCATCGGCAAATACAATCGGGCGCAGGAACTGAAAATCCAGCTTGAAATCGATCGCGAGAGCTCCTTTAGGGATGTGCCTAAATGGATTGACAGGGATTTGCTGGTAACGATCATCGGGAATCTGGCGGACAATGCCATGGAAGCGCTAGTGGAGCATTCGATCGATGAAGAGAAAAAAGTCATTATATTTTTGAGCGATCATGGCGATGATTTGATGATCGAATGTGAAGATAACGGACCGGGGATCCCGCGAGATTGGTCCGACCTTATTTTTGAAAAAGGAGTTTCAAGCAAAGAGGGCGAACATAGGGGAATTGGACTTTCTTTAGTAAAGCATGCTGTGCAAAGGCTTGGAGGCACGATTCAGCATGAGCCTTCCGCAGATAACGGAACAATTTTCTTTGTTGTGATCCCGAAACAAAGTGATAGTGTAGTCTCGGCAGATCGAATTCATGGGACGAAAGGGGTGATTTTGGATGGGGAATGAGAGGGAGGCGATGCTTCCGATTCAAGTCCTGATCATTGAAGACGATGAGCGCATTGCAGAAATCAACAGGCGCTTCGTTGAGAAGGTCGAGGGCTTTTCCGTTATCGGAATCGCTACCGACGAGCCGCAGGCGCTGGAACTGCTGCAGGTATTGGAGCCGGATCTGGTGCTGCTCGATATTTATTTTCCCGAAACGAATGGACTCGCGCTTCTTCGGATCATCGGACGGGAATTCAGTGATACGGATGTAATTATGATCACCGCGGCCAAGGAAGTAGATGCGGTTCGGGAAGCCATCCGGGGAGGCGTTTTTGATTACATTATGAAGCCTGTTTTATTTAACCGGATGAAGGAAACGCTTCTTCGTTACCAAGCCTTTCATCATACCATCCGTCAGCTCCGTCAGGAAAAGACCCATATCAGTCAAGACGAGATTGATCGTCTGCTTCAAGGCCCAGGAAAAAAAGAAGCTCCGGATGTCGGAGCTTCCCTTCCCAAAGGGATTGACAAGCTGACGCTGGATAAAATCATAGGAGCCATGACCGCGGCCGCCGAGCCTTTAACCGCAGAGCAAACGGCAAAGCTGGTTGGCGTAAGCAGGTCGACTGCCCGCCGATACCTTGAGCATCTTGTGGCCGAAAATAGGCTAAGAGCAGACCTCTCCTATGGTGATGTAGGACGTCCGGAGCGAGTCTATCGTAGAGCAAACAATTAAGTCACATTAATAATTCACTGCATTAAGTATTTTCCTGTCAAAATGGATAGCAATTGTATGCCGACCTCGTTGTGTCCGCCTTCGGGTATGATGAGATCGGCGTATTTTTTAGACGGCTCGATAAAGGCCTCGTGCATGGGCTTAACCGTATTCATGTACTGATCGTAAACCGACTGAATGGTTCTGCCTCGATCATTGATATCTCGGAGCACACGCCGTAAAATGCGCACATCCGGATCCGTATCGACAAATACCTTGATATCAAGAAAATCTCTCAGATGCTCGTCCGACAACACATGAAGCCCTTCGATCATGACGATTTTGTTGGGCTTTAGCTCAATGAATTCGGTCGCAGACCGTGTGTGACGGGAAAAATCATACACTGGAGCGAATACGATATTGTTCTGTTTGAGCTGCTTGAGGTGTCCGAGTAGCAGGCTGTTATCGAATGCCAGCGGATGATCGTAATTAATCGATTCCCGTTCTGTGAACGTAAGATGAGCATGGTCTTTATAATAATTATCTTGTGAGATAAAAGTGACCTTATCCGATCCCAGCCGGTGAATAACCGAGCGCGCTACCGTCGTTTTACCGGAGCCGGTACCGCCTGCAATGCCGATAACTAACATAGTTAATTAAAATCCTCCTTCAGCACTTATCCTCTTCAATTTCCGTATTGTAGCATAATGGCTTAGGGAAAACGAGATCGCACATCCACCATCCGAGCCGCCAGGATTGTAGTACTGGCATCGTGTTTTATGGTATCCTAGTATTATGGCAGTGATCCATACGTTCAGACGATTCCAGAGCGGAACTATAAGGAGGAAGGAACGATGAACGAAAACTTCATTAAGATCAAAGAGCTTGAGGGTGATCTTAAGCTGTCCCACAAAAAACGAGATTTCGGTCTCACGGTATCAACCAAAGAATTGATTTTTCAAAAGCCTCATGCGAATTACCATATTAAGCTGGAGGATATCATCAGCATCACTCCGTTTGACCTCCCGATAGGCTCCCGTCCGATTCGTCTTAGCACCGGCAAGTCTGTAGGCAGCGAGACTGTGAATGTTCAGTCCGGGATGCAGCATTACCGGCTGTATGTGAGAGAAGCGGTGCTGCATAACCGCAGCGGCATTTTCAAGCTGGGCTCGGCTCAATTTATTCTTCCCATTCTGCACGATTTGCTTATGGCGATATCCCGGTACGGCGGTTTGGAAGCCATCACGTAATACGGCATGAAACGGTAAATACCCTGCAAAGGCATCGCTGCCGCTGCAGGGTATTTAGATTATGACGGCCTTATTCGCTTGTTTCGTTCATTAGCTTTAATTTCTCCAGCACCTTAAAGAAGAGGCTGATTAGAATAGCCAGGACAGTCGCAAGCGCCATCCCTTTGAGTGAAAAGCTTCCGATGGTCAGTGTAGCTCCGCTGATGCCGATGACAAGAACGATGCTCGTCAGGATCAGATTGCTTGCTTTGGAGTAATCAACCTTCGTTTCGACCAGCATACGGACCCCGGATGCCGCGATGACGCCAAATAAAAGGAGCGATACACCGCCCATTACCGGAACCGGGATCGTGCGGATGATTTCGGTGAGCTTCCCGAAGAACGATAGGAAAATGGCGATGACCGCAGCTCCGCCAATGACCCAAGTAGAATAAACGCGGGATATAGCCAAAACACCGATGTTTTCTCCGTACGTTGTATTCGGCGTGGAGCCCACGAAGCCGGAAAGGATCGTCGAGATCCCGTTACCCAGTAAGGAACGATCCAATCCCGGGTCTTTAGATAAATCTTTTCCAACAATATTGCCGG
This sequence comes from Paenibacillus sp. F024, assembly GCF_057814255.1. Classification (NCBI taxonomy): domain Bacteria; kingdom Bacillati; phylum Bacillota; class Bacilli; order Caryophanales; family Paenibacillaceae; genus Paenibacillus; species Paenibacillus sp. F024. Next base: position 68,209 of record NZ_JBVASZ010000011.1, on the reverse strand, counting down.
TCACAATCAAGTGTCCGATATGTTCTGCTATGACGACGAGTGCAGCCGGTGCAATGATGATAATGGCCGTGAGGTTAAACTGCGGAACATAAAAGGTCGGAATGGCTAGGACGTCCGCTTTTGCAACGGCTTCAAAATGAACAAAGCCCATGAAAAAAGCAAGAATATAGCCGCAAATAATGCCGATAAGTATCGGGATGATTTTTAAAAAGCCGCGAAATACCACGGAGCCGATAATAGTAATCAGCAAAGTGACGGAAGAGACGATGATCGCTTTAGGGTCGGGCGACCATTCCGTTACATCGGACGGTTTGATGAAGCCTGCCATTTGGGCGGCTACCGGTACCAGCTCCAATCCGATAACGGTTACGATGGCGCCCATGGCTGCAGGAGGAAAAACGATATCCAACCAGCCGGTTCCCACTCTGCGAATCAATAGAGCGACCAAGGTGAAAATAATCCCCGATACAATAAATCCGCCGAGAGCGGCTTCATAAGGCATCTTCGCTCCCAATACAGCAAATACAGGAGATAAGAAGGCAAAGCTGGAGCCTAGGTAGGCCGGTATTTTCCCTTTACAGATCCATAGATACAGCAATGTTCCGATTCCGTTCATCAGCAGAATCGTCGCCGGATCCACATCAAAGAGGAAGGGGACAAGCACGGTTGCGCCGAACATGGCGAATAAGTGCTGGAAACTGAGCGGCAAGCTCTGCAGCAGCGGCGGCCGCTCATGAACTCCGATTTCTTTAGGTTGCTTCAATACGATACACTCCTTGACGGTCTTGGTTAATATAAATACCTCAACTATCTTATCAAATTTCGACAAAAATGCCATCCTTTTTTTAAAGGTACGGGTTATCTGTTTATTCTTTTCAAAGGCTGTAAATCAAGCCGATATATAACATTGATCTTCATCTGCCGCAAATAAGCAGACCATTCTTTTTCTGTCAGGGGTCGGGAAAAAGGGCGAAGGGTGCGCTTGCCTATTTGCAAAGGGTCAACATCCCATTTTTGCAGTTTTTTAAGTAAAGCTGTTGATTTTTTCTCCAAATACGTTTTTATCTCTTGATTAAGACTTTCAAAGTCTCTGGCTGCAGACAAATTTTTGTTTCCGCGGTATTCCTCGATTTTGCCGCTTAGCTCCACATGGATAGAAATCTCCGAATAATCCTTATTGAATTGAAAGCGGGGCTTGGATCGAACATGGCCTAAACTTACAGCTAAATCGGGAATAGAAAAGATTTTGAGGTAATGATCGTTGCCGAGCAGCTGAAAAATTTGGTCATCGAGCTTGTTGATGGTAGCCACAAGCTTGTCCTTTTTGAAAAATGCGGTTCCTTTATAAGTAAAATTCGTCTTACCAGCCTGAAAAAGAGGCATGAACGGATCCGAGTAAGGAGAATAAAGCTTATTTTTGAATTCATGCAGATTTACGATGCTCATTTCACCTTGATGCTTATCCTCATAGTGCTTGAACATCCGGTAAAGGAAATAATCCAGATTGGCTTGCTTGCTTAACTGGCCTTTAATATAATCGTCAAAATTTCCATGTATGACCGCTACGTAAAGGCGTTGGGATATATTGGGGTCATTTAATAGCGTATCGATCAGAGTCAGGATGCCTTTTTTGGCCAGCATATCAATGATTAACACCATCCGAAGCTGACCGGATTTTAATTCCCGATAATAAATTAAATTAAAATCCTTTCCTCCCTGCTTGAGCAGCTCGACATCCATGCTGAGCAGACGCTTCTTTTCGTTAATTAATGGAGGAACCAGCGTACTGATTTTTAACTTCCCTTTTTGGCCTTCTTTGATAGACCAAAATACGACCGGGGCGATTTCTTCAATGGTATTGTTCTCCACAAACGGAGAACATCCCGTCATGGCGACGAGCATGCACAACAGAGCTATATGAAAATAAGTTTTGATCTGCACCATAATATTTAGACACGCCCCTTTAATCTGCCGGCAATGACAAGGATGGATGGAACCAGCAGGTAGGATAATGCACTAAAGATTACCTCCAGGATCAGTCCGAAGCTCCTCTCGTTTCCTTCCTGCCAGAATGATACATTGGTTATAAGCAGACATCCCAATAGGATCATGCAGCTTGCAGCAAACCCCGTTCGACTGACCGGCGTATCCCATGTACCCAGCATGATTCTGCCGGCTCCGTACAAAAAGAGAATAAAAATGGATGCAACAAAAACAAAGTGAAACATGTTTAAAGAAAGCAGGATCATATCGATTCGCTCGAAGACTGGAGATTGAAGGTATCGGATCATATTGATTACCGGGAATTCGCTTTTGCTTAAATAATTGGAGCCATAGAAAAATAACGAAGCTATAAATACAATTAAATATTCAAAAACGGTGAGCGCATTCGCAGCGGATGCATATTTAAGCAGCTTTGGTCCTGTATCCAGCCAGGGAATTAAACAAACCAGGTATTCAGGTCCAGACATAGCCGACCAAATGAATAATAAGCCTTTCCAGGAGTCCGCGGTCCAGCTTATCGGTATAAGGGGATATAGATCGTACAGCGAAGCAACGGGCGGAATGAAAAAGGGCAAAAACAACAATATCATCCAATATGATGCTAAAAAAGCAATGACAACAAATCGTATGGCTGTATTTATTCCCATAACGGCTAAATAGCAGCTAATGAGAAAAATGAAAAAAATCAACCAATTGGTATTCATGGAGGGGAATATGAAATGATGAACGACTTCGACATAACTTAATGTGATCACTGTGATTTTGACTAAAATAATAATCCAGCCGGCAAAAGCTATGATACGTATTCCCTTTTTTCCAAAGAGTTGAACAAATCCCTGAACATCCTTTGCCAACGCATGAGAGGACAACCATTTGGAAAAGATGATCAGATTGATTTGCGATAGTATTCCTATAACCACGATCCCCCAAATCATATACGGATGCACCAAATACATGGGAATCAAGAATACAAAGTAAAGCAGCTGCATCCTGTTTACCAATAACATGGTATATACGCCGCCAAAGGTAGACGATTTTTCATATAAGGAAAATGCTCTCATTGATTATCTCCTTCGCCAATATCGGCGTTTTTCCAAAGGCTGCAAAGATTCGGGACGCGTTTTCATCCATGGCAGGGGCGCCCGGATAAAAAGATCCAGCCATTCTTTCGCGTAAAATGGAGCCACAGGTGAAAAGTAGGGCTGCTTCAATGAAGTAAGCCCGTTCATATGGGCGAGTAACAGGATGTACCCAAATGCCATTCCAATGATCCCCAAAAAAGCGGAAAGCACAAGTAAAATAAATTGAATAAGCGTGTTCGATTTGGTTACCAGATAATTGGGGACCAAAAAGGAAGCAATGGACGAGATCCCTACTAACACAATTAATATTTTGCTTGCAAAACCGGCTTGGACTGCGGCTTGACCGATGACGATACCTCCGATGACGCCTAAGGTTTGACCCGATTTGGTCGGCATCCGCAAACTGGCCTCTTTGATGATCTCTAGGGTGATCAGCATCAGAAACGATTCCCAAAAGGGAGTAAAAGGCAATTTACTTCTGGACTCCAGCAGAACAAAAAGAAATTGCAGCGGTATCATTTGATAATGATGTGTCGATAACGCGACATAGAGCGGGACCAAGGTAATGGCTAAAAAAAAGCTTAAATATCGGATGGAACGGAAAAAGCTGGCCACCATCCAGCGGTTGATATAATCCTCCGGGGATTGAAAAAGATGAAAAAACGTAATCGGAGCTACGATGGCAAAGGGTGTGTTGTCGACCAAGATCACCAATTTGCCCAGACCTAAGGAGTAAACACAGGCATCCGGCCGATCGGTTTGCATATATTGCGGAAAAACGCTGTGCGTATGGTCATCCATAAAAGCGGTCAGGTTGGACGACTCCAGGATCAAATCAAAATCGATATTGGATATTTTGCTTCTTGCAATGGATATGAATTCAGGATTGGTCAAGCCTTCAACATACATCAGAACAATCTTGGTTTTGCTCAAATAACCTACGGAAAACTTTTCCGTCTTTACATTTGCTACAGGCATGCGTCTGCGAATCATAGTGATATTTTGCTCGATTTGTTCACTGAAGCTGTCTTTTGGACCATAAATAATGGTTTCCGTCTCGGATGGTTCTATTGCCCGGCTTAACGAATTCTGAAGAGGGACAGACCACCATTGATTGTGGGATGAGTCGTGTACAAGAATCGAACCTTGTAAAAGCATATGATGTGCCACAAGCAAGGTTTTTACAGCAGACACATTGTAATCTGCAATACATTCGTAAATGTACTCCTGAGAACAATGGTTGATCGGCTCGATAATGGCTTCATTTAATCGCTCTTTATCGATCAAAGTTCTTATGTATGCCATCGTTACCTTGTGATTCCGGATGGATCGCCGCTCAATGATTTCCGCATCATGCATGTTGGCCAGCATTCGTTTTAATCCTTCCATCGAAAGAACGTCATCCTGATCAGCATCATGATGCCGTCGAATGCTCTCACTAGCAGGCCTATTCCAAAATTTGAACATACAGACCACCTAAAGGATGAAGTGTTTATCCATTTTATCAAAATTACAAACCATTTCCCGTATATTATGAACCGTTGGGTTTCATTTCATCCACCGCTTAGACGTATTATGAATGAAAAGTTCAATCCTTGAATTTTCCATAGTTAATTTCAATACATCATGGAAATTATACGTTTAAACCTGCTTGAAAAAGGAGATCGCTTGATGCCGAAAGTACTGGTTGCCGTACCTGGAGAAGATGTCAAAATCCAACAGATCACCGAGGGGATGAAGTCGCTGCATACGCTGATTGACGGATCGCTTGATTGTTTTCAATTGGGAAAGGGGTTTACTTTGTACTGCAATCAAGAGGGGACGGATCGGGATTTGCCCCTTAATACCCATTTTGCCCGCGGGATTATTAAAGGGCCGTTCGTCATTGCGAAGACGGATTCGCAAGGGAATGCCTTAGGGCTTGATGATCAGGATCTTCATTTCATCACCCACACTTTTCTGCGAAACGAATCTTAAAGGTTAAGGTCGCCAGAAACTATGGAATGTAAGACCAAAATGACCAAAAGAACCAATATGGTCGAAAGATTGTTTTCGTTTTGAATTCCCATTAATATGAATTTTAGAAATTATGAAACCGCTTACTAAAAGCGCTTTCCAAATCATATCATAGGGGGAATTCAAATGAAGAAAAAATCGTTTGGCGGTATTCTAGCCACAGCATTACTTGCGGTAGCTGTAGCCGGCTGCGGATCTGCGCCTGCATCAAATGGATCATCGGGCAATACGGCCGCACCTGCTAAAGAAGAACCGAAATACCCGACAAAACAAATTGAAATCACCGTACCGTTCGCGGCTGGCGGGGGAACGGATATTTTTGCAAGAGCGATGAGTGATTACTTAAGCAAGGAATGGGGTCAACCGGTCATCGTCGTGAACAAGCCGGGCGCCGGAGGAGCTACCGGAACTCAATTAGTTCTGAAGCAAGGAGCGAAGGACGGTTATTCCGTCGTGACTCAAAGCGTTTCCGCTGTTACGGGACTATTGGCAGGTGTTCCAAACTTGCCGTTTACCATTGACGATTATCAGTTTATTGCCAAAACAACCAATGACCCGCTGGCCTGGGTTGTAAAGTCGGATGCTCCTTTTAATACGATTGAAGAGCTTAATGACTTTGTGAAGAAAAATCCGGATAAGCTCAGCTTTGCAAGTAATGGACCTACGGCTATCGCTACGTTTGGCGTAATTCAGTGGCTGGACAGTATCGGCGGAGATTTCTCCAAAGCCAAGCTGATCGTAACCAACGGTGCCGGAGATGCCCTTCCTAAAGTTGCCGGCGGACACATCATGCTTGGGGTTCAAGGGGTAAGTGAAGTAAATAACCTGGTTAAGGCTGGCAAGCTGAAAATACTGGCTATTGCCTCGGATAAACGCAGCACTTTCTTCCCGGATGCTCCTACTATGGAGGAAAAAGGGATCAAGGGAATCACCGCATCGTTCTGGGTAGGGGTATCGATGCCAAAGGGCGTTCCGGATCATGTAGTGAAGAAGTGGGAAACCACCATTGACAAAATGCAGAAGGACCCTGCATTCCAAGAGAAGCTGAAGTCGATGAGCGTTCAAGGCGCATATTTGAATGCTGCTGATTATGCAAAATATGTAAAAGAAGAAACAGAACTCTTCTCCAAAATTGTAAAGGACAAGGGACTCATTAAGTAATAGGTGGAAAAGGAATCTCCTCCTTCTATTGGTCTTCCAATAGAAGGAGGAGGTATGTAAAAGAACGGATTCATACAAACAGAGGGGGGAGAAACTATGCTGGCCGATCGTATTGGGGGTATTATCAGCATTATTTTCGGAAGCATCTCGATGTCTGAGGCTATACGTTTGTACCCGGCGCGAATGGATACGTTCGTCGGGGATCATACGATGCCCGGGCTTGTAGGCGGCGCTTTAATTTTGTTTGGGCTATTGATGGTTTTCTTTATAAAGGGCGAAAGCTTTAAAGTAGAATTTCCGGATCGCGTCATCATGAGAAGCATGCTTGCAGCCATGGGATTATTGTTCGCTTATTGGTTTGCCATTCCTTATTTGGGCTATGTCATCAGTACGTTATTGGTTTCGATCGGGTTGTTTAAAGTTCTTGGTTTTTTCAGTTTTGCCAAATCGGCGATTTACGCCATCATTTTAAGTGCGGTTTTTTATCTGCTCTTTATTTTTTGGCTCGGAATGCCGTTCCCACGAGGAATCTTTAATATTTAACGAAGGGGTGAAACATAAACAATGGAAGCACTAAACATGCTTTTACACGGATTTGGAGAAGCGTTAACACCCCTTAACCTTGCGATGGCCATATTGGGTGCTCTTGTTGGAACCTTGGTCGGCATGCTGCCGGGGCTCGGACCTACTTCCGCAATTGCCATTTTGCTGCCTTTAACGACAGTGCTCGGTCCGGTAGAAGGAATTATTATGTTAGCCGGAATTTATTATGGTGCCATGTACGGCGGATCAACGACAGCCATTCTGCTTAACATTCCCGGAGAGGTCTCGTCGGTTCCGACTTGCCTGGACGGTTATCCGTTGGCCAAACAGGGAAAGGGCGGACCGGCGCTAGGAATTGCCGCCATCGGTTCCTTCGTGGCTGGAACCATGGGAGTGATCGGTCTTGTATTCTTCGCTCCGCTTCTTGCAGACCAGGCGTTAAAATTCGGCCCGCCCGAATATTTTGCGCTTATGCTGCTGGCGCTGACAGTGATTGTAAACTTAGCGGGCAATTCCATTATTAAAGGCTTAATCATGGGACTTTTCGGTTACTTGCTTTCCATGGGGGGAATGGGTCCTTCCGGAGGCCAGATGCGGTTTACGTTTGGAAGCGATACCTTAATGTCAGGTATTGATATGATCAGCGTGATCATCGGATTATTTGCTATTACCGAGGTTATCAAAGGCATGGAGGAGAAGAGCGGAGCCATTGCCCCCGGCAAAATCGGCAGTGTTTATCCCAGCTTTGCGGATTTGAAGAAGAGCTATAAAGCGATGTTCCGCGGTGGTTTTATCGGCTTTGTCCTCGGCTTATTGCCGGGCTGCTCCACTGCCGTTACGACTTTTTTGGCCTATGACGTGGAAAAGAAGGTCTCCAAGCATCCGGAACAATTCGGCAAGGGGGCAATAGAAGGCGTGGCGGCGCCGGAATCGGCCAACAATGCGACTAGCTCTTCCGGATTTATCCCGCTCTTTGCGCTTGGCATTCCGAGTTCTCCACCGCTGGCCGTTCTGCTTGCCGGCTTAATGATCTACGGATTGCAGCCCGGACCGGTATTGTTTGAACAAAACGGGGGCTTTGTATGGACGATCATCGCTAGTATGTTTATCGGCAATGTGATGCTGCTTGTACTCAATTTGCCGCTTGTAGGGTTATGGGCAAAGTTAACTACCGTACCGTATGGTATAATGGCACCGGTGATCCTGGTATTAAGTATTATTGGCGCTTACACGGTGAGAAACAGTTTATTTGATGTATTCATGGCCTTAGTCTTCGGCGCCATCGGTTACTTCCTGCAGAAATACCGCTGGCCGGTGGTACCGCTTATTCTTTGCTTTATTCTGGGACCGATGTTCGAGCAGTCCTTTGTTCAATCCTTGTCGATGTCGGCCGGCGATTTCTCCATATTCGTTACACGTCCGATTGCATTAGCGATCCTGCTTCTGGCCGTAGCGCTATTTATTATTTCGTTGATTCTGATTCGGCGCACGAAGCAGCGGGTTCAAGCCGCAGTCGGTTCTGAAGTCGATATCTCCGGATAAGCATAAATAAAAGGGAATTCAGAGCTTCTCTGGTCACGGTTATTTATCCGATAACCTTCCATAGGACGATGAATTCCCGTTTTTATTTCAAACGATGACAGAACGACGAAACATTATCATTCGTTGACTTCATCTGAGGCATTGATTACATTAATACATATAATCATTGTCGACAGACAACAAGAAGGTGAATGAATGGATTCCTACTCCGTCGAGAAACCCGTACCATACTACGATCAGCTGTACCATGCCATCAAGAAAATGATTTTTGACGGTATATTCAAGCCCGGAGATCGGATTGTTGAGTCTAGACTGGCCAAGGAAATGAATGTCAGCCGAAGCCCGATCCGCGAAGCGATCCGGGCCTTGGAGAAAGAAGGCTTGGTTGTCATTGACGACAAATCGAGAATCGTCGTGTATAAGCCGACAGTCAAAGATGTGGAGGATATTTATCAATGCCGGATGGCGCTTGAAGCGCTTGCTGTCCGTGTGGCCGTTCAAAAAGCGACAGACGCTGAATTGAAGCAGCTCGAGGAGGCTTTATTATTGGCCAAGTCAAAAATTGAACAGCCCGATGGGTATGATAAGGACGAAGTGATCAGGTTAAATGAACAATACCATCAGCTGATCATCCGGTTCAGCCGGAATGACCGGCTGCAAAAACAATTAAACGATTTAAGATCCTTGACATTTTTGTACCGGATTTTGAATTTTCAGGGAGAAGCCCGCGATCGGATGATTTATAACCAGCATGCGGAAATCTATGACTATATGAAGCACCGTAACGGGGAAGCAGCGTCCAATGCCATGGTACGCCACTTAACTGCCGACTATGAGCATTTGATTCAAGTTCTGGGTCAGTCCGAAAAGCATTAAAATAAACGATCCGATTCAAAAAAAGATTAAAAAAACAAATCGGATCTGCTATACTAAAATTGCTTACTGTCGACAGTCTTCATTTTATGTGAGAGGAGGATCGAATCCATGACCTATCGGTTGATTACTTTTGATGTTTACTCGGCTTTGGCTAATATTGAGGGGAGTCTGGTTCCCGAGCTTGCAAGGGAATTCGGTCAGGATAAGCTTGATGTGACGGCTTTTTTCCGGACATGGCGTACCCGTCAGTGGGATTATTTATTGCTTAACAATTCACTGGAAACAGGACATTCAAGCTATGATTACATCACCCGCTGTGCGTTGGAATACACGGTCAAGCGATTCGGCGTTCAACTATCCGATGAGGCCGGTGAACGATTATTAGCGGCATGGACAAGGCTGAGTCTTTGGCCGGAAGCGGCGGAAGTCTTGTCCGAAATTCAAAATAGAGGCTATCCAATCGCCATTTTATCTAACGGAACCGAAGCTATGCTGGAAGCTCTTCGAGATGAGGTCGGCATTCCGTTTGATTATATTTTTGCTTCGGATCAAGCGGGAGCGTATAAACCAAGCCCCCAAATCTATGAGCTTCCGTTTACTCGGCTTGGATTGGACAGAAAGGAATTACTGCATGTCGCAGGCTCTTCATTTGATGTGATGGGAGCAAAATCAGCGGGGCTTACCTGTGTCTGGTCCAACCGGTTGAGTGATTATACGCTTGACCCCCGTTATCATCCTGATTATGAAATGGCTGATTTAACGGGTTTGCTTCAAATATTAAGCCCAAAGTAGGGAATCGGAGGAGAATTATACATGAAACAATACGATATTGCGGTTATTCCAGGGGATGGGATCGGCAACGAAGTCGTCCCTGCGACATTAGAAGTGTTGAACACGGTAGCGGAAGTTCACGGCGGATTGGATTTTAAATTTACAAGCTACCCATGGAGCTGCGATTATTATTTGGAACACGGTAAAATGATGCCTGATGACGGAATACAAATTCTGCAAAATTATAATGCGGTGTTTCTTGGAGCGGTAGGCGATCCCAAAAAAGTTCCGGATCATGTTTCTCTTTGGGGATTGCTGATTAAAATCCGCCGCGAATTCGAGCAGGTGATCAATATCCGTCCGGCCAAATATCTAAAAGGGATTCAGTCGCCATTACATAACCCGAGCGATTTTGATTTGATCGTGGTGAGGGAGAACAGTGAAGGAGAATACAGCGAGATTGGCGGAAGGATTCACAAAGGAGAAGATGAGGTAGCGATTCAAGGGGCTGTATTTACCAGAAAAGGAACGGAACGGGCCATCCGCTACGGCTTCCAGTTGGCTGAGCAAAGAAGAGGGCGTGTCACCAGCGCAACCAAATCCAATGGCATCGTCCATTCCATGCCATTCTGGGACGACGTATTTCATGAAGTGAGCAAGGATTACCCCGGGATCGAGACATCGTCGTGTCACATTGACGCCTTGGCCGCATTCTTTGTTACCCGTCCGCATACCTTCGATGTCATCGTCGCAAGTAATCTTTTCGGAGACATCCTAACCGATCTGGGTGCGGCGATCATGGGAAGCATCGGGATCGCTCCGGCAGCCAATATTAACATCAACGGGAAATATCCGTCGATGTTTGAGCCTGTTCATGGTTCAGCACCCGACATTGTCGGCAAAGGAATCGCTAACCCTATAGGACAAATCTGGACGGCCAAAATGATGCTGGATCATCTAGGTGAAGCGGAAGCAGGCCGCAAAATGCTTGAAGTGATGGAAAGCGTGCTTCAAGACGGTATCAAAACTCCGGATATCGGCGGCAAATCGTCGACCACCGAGGTGGTCCAGGAAATTTGCCGCCGACTGAAAACATTGTAATTCACAAAAAAACAGGAGCAGAGCTGCTTCTGTTTTTTTGCTCTCATTATAACCATTCCTTGAGAAAGTTCATAAAAGTTTGGCATGCTTTCGATAAGTACGTATCCTTGTTCCATGAAGCTCCCAAATGCAGATAAACCGGAGGATCAAGGGAAACGGGAACCAGCGAAGGATCGTCGTGCTTGATCACCATACGTAAAAACAACGTGATCCCTAAGCCTTCGGATACCAAGGATTGGATCAAGGACAATTGATTGGTCGAGAAAGTTACATTCGGCGGAATCGCTCCATGGCTGCTTGCTTCCATGATGATCTTGCGCTGCAGATAACCTTCTTTGAACAGAACAAGGGGCTCGCTCAAAATGTCCTGCAGTTGAATAGCTGAACGTTCCGCAAGCGGGTGACCGGCCGGCAGACAAACAACCATTTCTTCCCTTAACAAAGGGATGACTTCATGATGCTCCTGATGGTGGTCGCCGAGAGCGATGATTCCAATATCCACCTCTTTGCGGTCCAACAGCCTCTGAACCTCCAGGGTTCCCGCTTCGACTACGCTGATCGTAAGAGCGGGGTATTTCTTTTTAAACTCTTTAATGATTTGGGGAAAGTAATAGCTGCCGAACATGGAGGGAAGGCCGATTCGGATCTCGCCTTTTTCAAGCCCTCTTAACTCCTCCATTTCTTTGCGCGCTTCTTCCACACGGCTGAGGATGGCTTTTGCATGAACCAGCAGCGCACGGCCTTCAGGGGTTAAAGCCACCGCCGCTTTCTCCGAACGGTCAAACAAGGTGAGCTGCAGCTCTTCCTCCAGTTTATGAATAGACTTGCTGATAGCCGGTTGAGCCACAAGCAGCTTTTCGGCTGCTCTAGTAAAGCTTCCTGAGTTGGCAATTTCTACAAAGTACTGCAGCTTTTTGAAATCCATAGAGGATTCTCCTTTAGGCGACAACATTCCTTTTGGTTATCGAAATCATGAAATTAATATATTTTATTAATAGTATGTCATCATGGTATCATCTGTAGAACAGTCATGTAAAGGAGTTTAAGGGATGAATTACGGTTCAGGAGAATATTGGAGAGCTACGGCGGCTCTAAGTCTGGGTTCATTTTTGGTATTTGCCATCGTATATTTGACTCAGCCGCTGCTGCCTTTATTCGTGGCGGAGTTTGGATTAAGCGAATCTATGTCGAGCTTATCCCTTTCGGTTGTTATATTTTGTATCAGTATAGCCTTGCTGATCTACGGGCCTGTATCGGATGCGGTTGGAAGAAAGCCGATCATGGTCTGGTGCATGGCAGGCGGGGTCGTTTCAACGGTTTTGACCGCTTATGTCAGTGATTACTCCGTTCTTCTAATTCTGCGGGCCATTCAGGGGTTGTTTCTTGCAGGACTTCCGGCCTTGGCTATGGCCTATATGAGTGAAGAATTTTCACCCAAGGCCTTAAGTGTTTCTATGGGTCTTTATATCGCGGCAAACAGCCTTGGAGGGATGAGCGGACGAATTGTAAGCGGGGTGGTCGCAGAGCATTGGGGATGGCGCTCTTCCTTTACCATAATAGGCCTACTGTCGGTGGTTTTGTTTGTGACCTTTGTGTTTTTGCTGCCCCGTTCCCGTAATTTCAAGCCTTCGCCGCTGCAATGGGGCAGTGCCGCTTCGGCGATGGCCAGTCATGTCAAAAATTCGACGCTGAGCATGGGAATGCTGATCGGCGGCCTGCATTTTTTTGTTTTTATCGGTTCGTTTAATTACCTTACCTTCCTGCTCAGCGAGCAGCCCTACCATCTAACCCCATCACAGCTGGGCCTGCTGTTTCTGGCCTACGCTGCCGGCAGTCTGGGTTCTACAGTTTCCGGAAGGCTGTCTGACCGATGGGGCAAAAGCCGCTGTATGATAGCGGGGATCATGATATTTGCGTCAGGTTTGCTCCTTACGCTTGTCGGTTGGCTGCCGGTCATTCTGATCGGACTGGTGCTGCAGTGCTTCGGATTTTTCTTTTCCCATTCGGCTTCGGCAAGCTGGGTCAATTCACGGGCTGCCTTTGCCAAGGCAAGCGCGGCAAGTCTTTATTTATTCTCTTATTATTTGGGAGGAAGCTTGGGAAGCTTCTACTTGGGCTGGTTCTGGCAGCTATACCGTTGGCCTGGCGTGGTCGGCGGGGGAATGCTGGTTTTTGTGCTGACTTTCTACTTGGCCAGAAAGCTGTATGCAGAGGAGAATCAACAACTGGTTCAGGTTAACGGAATCATCACAACGAAATAAAAAATTGGACAACGACGGAAATTATGATTTAATGAAATAGAAATCTCAATATTGAAACGGTAACGGAGTGACTTTTGATGTTGGTGGATATTAAACAAAGACTCAGTGAAGAGGTTATTCAGGAGCTGCTGTCGTATTCCGTCTTTCCCGTTCAGGGTTTATTGGAAAAGGAACTGAAAGCCTATGCGGAGGAGGACAACCGCGAGCTGTATGGATATGAAGAGGATGGCCAAATCATTGGTGTTGTCGGATTTATTGCACATCCCGATGGACTTCTGGAAGTAAAGCATCTTGCCGTGCATCCGGAATTTCGAGGACAAGGCTATGGCCGCGGACAATTGCTGGAGCTGATCGAACTCAAAAAACCGCTGACCATTCATGCGGAAACTGACGAAGAGGCCGTGGAGTTTTATCGGAATATCGGTTTTTCTATTAGAAGTCTTGGGGAGACTTTGCCCGGTGCTGAACGTTTTCGATGTGTGTATGAAGTGGAGACGGAAGATTATTGAACGAAAAGTCTTTTGGGAGTAAACTTTTATGCAGCTGCTCATGGCAGCTGTTTTTCTTTGCCGATTTTTGAATCGTATTGCGCTGAATTACGCCTATAATATAGTGACACGTAAAGGGAGGCGAAGCACATTGAACCGAGACAACGAGCAGTACCTATGGCAAAGGATTCGAAACGGTGATAAAGAGGCCTTCGGGACACGGGTCGAGCCGTTGATTGCCAGAGCATACCGGACTTCTGCGGCAATTTAAACTCATCCCATTTAGCGGAAGAAGCGGTACAGAATGCATTAATTGAAGCGTATACGAACATTACGAAGGGGAGAGAGTCCGGCATTTTCGCTGCTGGTGCAGCAGGTTAATCGCCCATAGGGGCTGGACCTCGTCAGACAGGAGCATCGGCATCGGCTAGAGGAATTGAATATACCGGGGGTTGGCACCGCGGATGACAGTGACAGCAGCAGTCCTTACCCGGATCTGTACATCCCGGCCTCAAAGCAGGATAAGTACACGACTTCTTTACAGCGTGTAAGCGATCCGATTGTCATCCATAAAGATTATCCTGTATCCCTAAAATTGCACGTATAAAAAAGGGAACAACCCGGGCACACTACAGCATGGAAAAGGAGGGAAGATAAGCCATGGCAAAAATTGCGGTAGAAAACAGCTTGGAAGAGGTGAAAAACGCTCTTCAGCAAAATGGACATGAGGTTGTTTCCATGAATAGCGGAAATTTGCAAAATTGCGATTGCTGCGTAATCTCCGGTCAGGATAAGAACATGATGGGAATAAGTGAAACCGTGACTCAAGCGTCGGTGATTAATGCTCAAGGCATGACCCCGGATCAAATTGTAGAGAGAGTAAACCAAAGCTTGAGCTAGAATGATATCTTATGAAGTACACCCGCTACCTGCGGGTTTTTTTGTTTGGGTTAACGTTGTTGACCTAGCGGAGACTGAGCTAACGTTCCCGCTAAGGCAACAACTTTACAATGTAATCTAAATCCACTTATTTTTCATCTCCTGGATTCTCTTTGCCTGTTCTTTGCAATCCACCAAATGTTACCGAAAGGATCTTTAACTCCACCATATCTTTCGCCGGCATGCTTCATGTCGGTTAGAACCATTATCGATTCTGCTCCGTGCTGGATGGCTTTTTCATAAATGCTGTCACAGTATGGAACATAAATGTAAATGGAAGCTGGAAATGTCCCGTATTGATCAATTGGCTCGCCAGCCATAATAATGTAAATCCCCAACTATAATTTCAGCGTGCTTTTATAAATCCGGTTCCCTTTAGATATTAACCTGTCCGTTTGATTAGCAAGAAAAAGCCAACCGTCGAAGGATGCTATTTGTTTCAGTTACGGTAAACAGGCAAGAAGTATTCACCATATTTTTCTTATTCGACGCAGTATTCTCATTATCCTTGCTATCCAAGAACCGAAACCACGCTGTATATAATGCAAATTCTGATATTAACTAAACAGAACGAATGTTCGAAATCATCAAGTATCCACAATTTGATTGAACATAGCCTAACACAAAACAAATAAAGTCAAGATAATGTTATAATAGATGACATATATTATTGAAAATGTGCATGATTCTTTATATAATGTAATATATGATTACATATTCGTTTCGTATAAGATATCCAATCCCGCTGCACGCATATCCAAGGTTATTCCTGGGAGGGGAGTGCCTATGCATCTTGCCGTCGAACAGGTGATGTCAATTTTCCCGTTACGAAGGCAGGCTCATCGCAGGTAAAGCCTGTACTTCAAGAATCGTGAAATCCGTCAATGTAATGGATGCCCCGGACATCACCGATTGAATAAAAGACGGTGATCCGGAGTACGTGCAGGATATGCTTCGTCCATTAGAGGTGTTCATCAAGAATGACGGGCAAATGAATGAAACAGCCAAGCAGCTCTATATTCATCGAAATGCCGCCGCATATAGATTGGAGAAGATCGGCGAATTGCTGGAGGCGCCGATGCGAGCAAAGCGGGAAGCGGTGCTTGCCAAGTAATTGAAACCGAAGGGCATGCTTGTCGGGGTGATGGGTTCCGCATCCCGAACGGAGCGTAGGCTCAAGTGCCGCCCCGCTCTGGAATATTTGCATTACCCGGTCGGGTTGGATATCGGTGCGGCAGGCCCGGAGGAAATCGCCGTGAGCATTACGGCTGAATTGATCGAACGAAAGAGACGGACTTATATAAATCATGACGGAGAGGAGCGGCAAATGCATGAAACCGAATATTGCAGGCATCTATTTAGCGGCAGGAGCCGGGGAGCGGATGGGAGGCTCCAAGCTTTCCGTAGAAATCACGCCGGGCGAGCGTCTTGGCGCATTCGCCCTTGAGGAGGCGCTTCGCTCAGCCTTGGGACGGATATATGTCGTCAAACGGGAAGGGCAGTCGACCGATTGGCTGCCCTCATCCTTTTATGAAGCTGAAGCGGAAGGACGCGCTTGTCTGGTTGTGTGTCCGGATGCGATGTACGGCATGTCCCATTCTTTGAAATGTGGACTTATGGCCGCATGTGAGACGTCTCAGCCGGAAGCGGTTGTTGTCATGCTCGCGGATCAGCCTCTGATCAAAACGGAAATGATTGACCGCTTGATCCGCTCATTTCAAAATCATCGGACACTTGATTATTGTGCGTCCGGACACATGGGCCTGCCCAAGCCTCCAGTATTGCTTTCCCGAACGATGTTTGCATCGATAGGTAAGCTTACGGGAGATGATGGGGCCAGAATCTTGTTCATGGAGCCCCATTATTGCGGCATGATTCAGGAAGACCCTGACGTTCGGCGGTTTATCGATGCGGATACGCCTGAAGATATAGAGCGGATCCGGTTGTATTGTTAATCCCGAGTGACAGTTGAAGGGTGCAACTCACGTTCGGATACGGATGCAGGGGGAATGAACGATAAATGATTCGGGAGGGGAATGGACATGGCGATCGGCAAGTATATCCAACCTTCCGAGCCGAGGGTTTGGCAGCCTTCAGATTTGAAAGAAGCATGGGGGCGGAGAGCACTTACGTGTCTGGAGGCTCGCTGCTCGGGATACAGTGGGAGTCCGGGTTATCCCGTATACCCATGCATCTGATCAGCTTGGAGGGTATAGCTGCACTGCAAGGCATGCGGGTACTTGAGAATGCAGGATCGAGGGTCCGGTTTAGAATCGGTAATATGATTCGTCTGGCGGAATGCAGACGGCAACCAAGAAGCCAAGGCGCTGGCCGAGTCATCTCTACCCCTTCCATCCGGAATATAGGAACTTTAGGCGGCGATGTGGCTTCCGCGATAGCTGCTGTAGCAGCAGAAAGAATGGAAATCGCGGAGCAGGCGCTGCACTTGATTGAGGTTGCTTATGAGCCCTTGCCTGTGCTGGATGATCCCGAAGCTGCGCTGCGTCCGGATGCCCCGAGGCTGCATGCTTCAGGCAATGTGCTGCATCGTACTTCCTATCAACGGGGTGAGGTATCAGGACCGCTTCGAGTCCGTCCGCGCAGGCTTGAAGCGGCATCCGATGAAGATTGCCATGCGTACCGGCGTTGATGCTGAGGGGCGATTGGTTGCTCACCAGGTATGGATTATCGCGGACACCGGCGCATACGCGACCCTGGGACCGGCTGTACTGAATTTCGCATCCGAGCACAGCATAGGCGGCCATGTCCATAAAGGGATTGATTGAAGCCAATCCTTGCCCGAATCGCTCGGAAATCGAAGAGGCTTTGTCGGGCAATTTATGCCGTTGTACCGGATACGGTCCGATCGTTCGGGCGGTAGAAAAGCTCTCTGAACAACATAAGGAAGGGGGAGATAGCCAGGTCTTGACGAGGAAAGGAAGCACGGGCTCTCTTCAGGAAAAGTGTCAGGTCTATCTATGAAATGAGCAGGGCTGCCTTATGGAAGGCAGCCTGTTTACGTAAAGAGTATGGCGGTAGAAGTTTATCCGATCTTTACGATCGGCTTGATCGTAACCCCCGTCTCCGAATCGTGTGCCGCTTGGTTGATTTCTTCTATAGAGTAAAATTTAACGAGCTTGTCAAAGGGGAATTTCCCTTCTCTGTATAATTGAATGAGCTGGGGTATGAATATTTGCGGAATGCTTGAACCGAGCAGCAAGCCGGTCACATTTTTCTCAAACAGTATCGTATTCACATCCAATGAAACCTCGGTGCCCAGAGCCGGCGCGCCGATGACAACGGCAGTCCCTAGTGTAGCAAGACAGTCCACCGCTTGACGCAATACCTCCGGTCTGCTGGTGGTTTCTATGGAATAATTGGCCCCTTTACCGGTGATCCTTCGAATTTCATCCACCGTATTTACGTTTTTGGGATTAACCGTATGTGTTGCACCCAATTCCTTGGCCATGGAAAGACGGCTTTCCTGAACGTCAACGGCGATGATGGTTGCGCAATTGGCCACTTTAGCTGCCATCAGTGCGCTTAACCCTACAGAACCGCAGCCGAATACCACCAGGCTTGAGCCTAACACCGGCTTTAATTTATTAAGAACCGCTCCGCTACCGGTTTGAACACCGCACCCCAGAGGACCCAACAGCTCTATAGGGACATCCTTGGTAACGCTTACAACATTTCTCTCCGAAACGACAGCATAGTTGGAAAAGCTGGATTGACCAAAGAAATTGGCCACATCTTTACCGTCCTGCGTATGTAAGCGGCAAGTTCCGTCAGACATGGTACCCGTGAAATTCAGTTCATAGAAGGTTTCGCAGGCATAGGGCCGGCCCGTACGACAGCTTGTACAAGAGCCGCAGGATGAGAATGACAGCACGACGTGGTCTCCCGGCTGTACGCTGGTTACGCCATCGCCGACGCGTTCGACAATCCCTGAGCCTTCATGACCTAGTACAGCAGGAAGCGGAACAGGGTAATACTGATCCCGGACAATCAGATCCGTGTGACAAATCCCTGCGGCCACAATGCGGACTAATACTTCACCCGGTTTGGGATCGTCAATCTTGATCGTGTCGATGTGGAACGGTTCGCCTTTACCTTTGGTAATCGCGGCTTTCGCTAACATGAACATCCTCCTCATTTTACAAAATGGCAGCGCTTTCCTTGCAATTAAAATATACCATAGGATTCATGAGCAGAGATGATTTTAGCGGAACTGGATGAAATTTTAAACATGGCGATGATCATTTTTTGAAATCCTCCTGATGCCGGTAGGTTTACGGCTATGGAATGGCACGCAGGAGGACTGAAGAGCCTGAACATGCGTTGGAGCATAAACTAATGATCTTTGCGTCGGGTTAAGAGCAGCATAATAAAGGAAATGACTATCATGGCTCCCGTCCATGCCCACGCCATCGGAGTGTTGCCCGCATCGACCGCAACATAAATGGCAGTAGGTATGGTTTGAGTTTTGCCGGGAATGTTCCCGGCGATCATCAAGGTTGCGCCGAATTCACCTAGTCCCCGCGCGAATCCAAGGATAAAGGCGGCTAGTAATGACCGATAGGTTAAAGGGAGTGTGATGTACCTAAACACTTGCCATTCGTTTGCCCCGAAAGAACGTCCTGCATCCTCCAAATCCCGGTCGACGGAAGCATAGCCGGCCTTCATGGTTTGATAGACAAGCGGAAAAGCTACAACGATGGAAGCTACCACGGCAGCCCACCAGGAAAATACGATCGGAGCATTAAACAACCATTCGATGAGGCCTCCTAACCAGCTTTTACGGCCAAGCATAACTAAGAGCAGAAATCCGACAACGGTTGGAGGGAGCACAAGCGGCAGCATAAATGTGGTTTCAAGAAGCGTCTTTCCTTTAAACGAATGCCGGGTCATCCACCAAGCGGCACCTGCTCCTAATACGGCCGCCACTATACTGGATAGCATAGCCACTTGTAACGATAATCGGATAGGGGACCAATATTCATTCCAATTCATGTCCATCATTTGGGTATAGAAAAACCATATTTAACGAAAATATCTAACGCCTCTTTCGATTGCAGGTATGTAAACAGATCTTCGGCTTCTTTACCATGCTTCGTAGCTTTGACAATCCCAAGCGGATACTCGACAGGAGTATAGGTTTTCGAATCAAGAGTAAAAGCGATATTCACCTTCTTTGAAGTCAAGGCGTCTGTCTTATAAACAAATCCGGCGTCGGCATTTCCGGTCTCCACATATTGAAGCACTTGTCTAACGTCTTTTCCTTGAACGGTTTTGGGCTGTAGTATTTCCCAAAGTTTAGCGTTTGTAAGCAATTCTTTGGCATAGCTGCCGGCCGGGACGCTTTCCGGGATGCCGATCGCCATTTTTTTTACTTCAGGCTTCGTTAGATCCGTAACCCGTTCAACCGGCGTTTTCGCATCTGCCGGAGTTACGACGACAAGCTCGTTGTTCAACAAATTGATTTGTTTATTTGTATCGATCAGCTGTTTGTCGATGAGTGCCTTCATGTTCTTGGGCGCTGCGGAAAGAAACAAATCTGCCGGGGCTCCCTGCTCGATCTGCTGTTGAAGCGCGCCGGATGCACCCAAGTTAAAGCTCAGTTTGATGTTTGTATTCTTGGATTCGTAAGCCTGCTGAATTTCCTTGAGCGCATCTGTCAGGCTTGCAGCCGCAGAAACGGTTAATACAATGGTTTCCGCAGGCTTCTGATTCGGTTGGCTATCGCTTGGTGCCTGTGCACTGCTGCCGGCGTTTGTGGATGAATTTGGCTCCGAGCCGCAGCCTGAGAATACGAACATCATGGCAGTGACAAATAACAGAACAATACTTGATTTAACATACTTAACCATATTACCCCTCCATTTAAATATAAATAGTAATAAATAAATATATTTAGTATGATTATATACAGCGGTTTTATATTCTGTAAACCTATTTAAGGAACATTTTAGTCGACTTATGATAAAATAAAGATAACGTCACGACAGGCAATAACAACCGGCAGGGAGGAACGGGATGTCTAACGAATTGTCCTATACAACAGAAGATATCGCTAAAATACTAAAAATTTCCAAGCTTACGGTATATGATTTGATCAAAAAAGGGGAGCTGCCCTCCTATCGGGTTGGCAAACAGATGCGGATAGACGCGGCCGACCTCGAAGCGTATAAGCAAAGAAACAGAAGCATTACGGTTCCTGAGAAGCCGGTTACCCCTGATGCTCTTATAAGATCTGCCCCGTTGACCTTCCATAACGGAACGCGTTCTATCGTTATCACCGGGCAGGACATCAGTTTGGATATACTGGCAAAGCATATCGAAAAGAATATCGTTGGTGTACGGCCCCTGCGTTCATATGTAGGGAGCCTCGACAGCTTGATATCTATGTATCAAGGTGAATCGGACATCGTCAGCACTCATCTATTGGACGGTGATACGGGCGAGTATAATCTCTCCTATATCCGAAAATTGCTCGTAGGCTCGTCTTTTTTGGTGGTGAACCTGCTTTCGCGTAGAGCCGGACTTTATGTTCAGCAGGGCAATCCGCTGAATCTCGGCAGCTGGAGTGATTTGAATCGACCAGGCTTACGGATTGTGAACCGGGAAAAAGGTTCGGGAGCACGTGTATTGCTTGATGAGCAGCTTCGTCTGCACGGTATTCCTTCGCACCAACTTAATGGATATCATAAGGAGGAAACCAATCATTTAGGGGTAGCCGGAAAAGTGGCTTCCGGGGAGGCGGATGTCGGCATAGGAATCGAAAAGGCCGCTTCGATCGTCGGAAATGTCGATTTTATCCCCTTGATTCAAGAACGATACGATCTCGTTATGATGAAAAAAGCCGAAAATCGGGATTGGATTGAAGCTTTAATTTACATTTTGAAATCCGAAGCGTTCCAAAATGAACTGCGTACCATTCCCGGTTATGATTTGTCATGGACAGGACAAATTCTTCTGGAAACTTAAATCTTTTTTTAAGCAAACATTTAAACAAAAGCCGATTATTCCTTATCGCGGGAATGCTCGGCTTTTTTAATGATAACAACGCTTTTACTGAGCACTAAATTGATGGAATATATATGTTATATAAGGCGGGAAATGCGCACAAAACATAAAAATAATGTTATGCTGAACAAGATGAATGGAAGATATATTCGGAAGAGCTTGGGAAGAACGGTTTTTACCGCGTTTATCGAAGCTGGAGGCTGATCGGATTCCAAAGAATCACGCGCTCGTTGTTTTACCGATAGGGGCAGTGGAGCACGGACCACACTTGCCCGTCTTTACAGATACTTTAATTGGGGAAGCTTTGTTGCCATACACGTTCGAAGCGCTCCCGAGAAATGCTGAAGTGTGGCTGCTTCCATCGCTGCCTTATGGGAAAAGCACGGAGCATCTCGGCCATCCGGGTGTGGTCAGCCGGGGCCGGATCGTATCGTATCGGTGACGGCACCGGCCCGATCAACGGTGATGGAGCAGTTTATATTCGATAGCGGGAGCAGGTGCATGGTACATGAAATATAAGCTGGACCACATTAACAAAATGGAGAGGGAGACATTCGTCGAGGAGATCGGCCGGGTGTTCGAGCATTCGTCTTGGATATTCCCGAATCCGGATTTAGCGGACATGATAACGTTATCTTTGCGCTTAATGTGAAATTAGAGATGCGGGGCCGCGCTTTCCTGGCTTCATTCACGGAAGGGGACAATTCACTCGTCGTCACCACCGATTCCATGAAAAATCTGGTCCTCCGTCATGCGGCGGATTACGAAGGCAGTTCGGTGGAAGGCTTCCTGCATCACATTAGCCGTATCCTGTTATCGAAATATTCCCAAATGACTTCCGTTCATATTAGTGCAGACAGAATCCCGTTCGAAGTGCTGCCTGTGCCGGAATCCCATGACCGCCCGCTCTTCATCTGGCACAACATCGGCTGGAAGTACGCAAATGAGCTGGATGCCATTTCTCCGGGAGAAGGAAGCTATGTCGCTGCTGAGCAAATTCGCGATATTGCACATACCGTTTTTCATGATAATCATAGTCCCTCCATCCAACATCTGATCTATCTTATCGGACTTCGCATGTTGTTCCGGTTTCCACAGCTGTCGGAGACCTGTTTCGAGTCAAACAACCGTACTTGGGAAACGGTCGTCGAAGATATTCCCGGCTCTGAAGGACGCGTTATACGAAATCAAGGCCTCCCTACGGCTTTCAGGGCTTTACCATGACACAGGCCGACTTGACTGAGGCGAACGCCGGGGCGGCAGATCCTAGGGGCCTGGGGTGACAGCCTTGCTTTAGGCTGGTAGACCGGCTGAAGCAGGATCCAAAAGAATGAGAAATAAATGCCAACCGGAGTTGGAAGCGGTTGGGCTTTTTGCGGTCTAGCTTCGGTTTCGGAACTCCAAAAGAATCACCATTCTTGTAATGTTTTATAACAGGTAATAGCTGTTTCATAACAGATAGTTTAATATAAACCATTATTTTTAGCTTGTTTTTTGCAAAAATTGGACAACTGGCTTTGTAACCAATGATAATTACTGCACATAAAGGTAATATATAGAAAATAAAACGAGTTTCATGTTAGATTATCTTCGAAAAACGCTTTCAAAATTGTCAAAAACTCTATGCGCGAAGAATAGAAACTGGTATACTGTTTCGTAGGAATTATATACCTTTCTAAATATATGAGGGGAGTTGAACTCATGAGGGTTCTACCGAAAACGAACGAACTCGGCTTCTTTGAAATTCGGCTCGAATCCATCGGCGGTCTGGGGGCGAATCTGGCAGGTAAGATGCTGGCAGAAGCAGGCGTTGTTGGAAGCGGTTTTAATGGCGTAAGCTTTTCTTCTTATGGTTCTGAGAAAAAAGGTTCGCCAGTAAAAGCACATATTCGCTTTTGCGATATGGATACGAATATACGCGATACCACGCCGGTTGAACGTCCGCACGTAGTAGGTGTGTTTCATGAAAATTTGTCCAAAACCATTAATGTCGTCAGCGGCATTTATCAGGATAGCGTAGTTTTGGTTAACTCCGCAAAGACTCCTGAAGATTTGAAGGAAAAATTGAAGCTCATCGGCGGCACGGTTGCCGTGGTCGATGCCACAGGCATTGCGCTGGAGGAGAAAAACCGTGTCAACATGGCGATGTTGGGCGGATTGTTCCGTCTTTGCGAATTCCTTGATTTTGAACATATGAAGGGAATTATCCGCAAATCGCTTGAGAAAAAATATCCTGGCGCGGTGGAGCCGGCTCTTAGAACCTTCCAACGCGGCTATGATGAAGTTCAGTTTCAGACGTTCGAATTGCCGGAAGGAACGGAGATGCCTAAGCCGAAGCGTTGGGATATCCCGGTACTCGGCTATGCCACCCAGGCGATCGGCGGAATGGTAACGAACCCGGGTAACAGTATCTTGAAGGATCTGAGCATTTCCCGCAGCGGGATGATGCCTCATTTTGACGATGATAAATGCATTCACTGTGCGGCATGCGACACCGCCTGTCCGGACTTTTGCTTTGTCTGGGATGAGCAGCCGGACAAGAAAGGCCGTCCGCAAATGTTCCTTCAAGGCATCGATTATCAGTACTGCAAAGGCTGTCTGAAATGCGTTGTCGCCTGTCCGACGGAAGCGCTCTCTGCGAATCGTGAGACGGACGGCTACGCTGAGGCGAATCGCGTTGCGCACCGCTTCAACTTGGCGAACTAGCTTACAATTAACAGGGAGAGGTGAAGTCATAATGGCAATCGATATCAATAAAGAAGTCAGCGAGGGAACGGTAGAGCAGCGGATGGTATACGAGTCCGGCAACGAGATGGCTGCATATGCCGCTCACCAGATCAACTATCATGTGATGGGTTATTTTCCAATTTCCCCGTCTACTGAAGTTGCCCAGTTCCTTGACTTGATGAAGGCCAACGGCCAACATGATATAAAACTTATTCCGGCAGACGGTGAGCATGGCTCCGCAGGGATTTGTTACGGTGCTTCGACTGCGGGCGGCCGCGTATTTAACGCCACCAGCGCGAACGGATATCTTTATATGCTGGAGCAAATGCCGGTACAATCGGGAACGCGTTTTCCGATGGTTATGAATTTGGTTTGCCGTTCCGTTTCGGGACCTCTGAACATTCACGGCGACCATTCCGATTTGTACTATGCTCTGAATACCGGCTGGCCGATCCTGATGTGCCGCGATCCTCAAGCCGTTTACGATATGAATATTATGGCGATCAAACTGGCGGAAGATCCGGAAGTTCGTTTGCCGGTTATCGTAGCCTCCGACGGCTACTTTACTTCTCACCAAAAGCGCCGCGTGCAAACCTTCGCTCACAAAAGCGATGTTCATGCGTTCATCGGCGAGCAGCCGAAGCAATTCCCGCACGTGCTTGATCGCAATAATCCGATCACCGTCGGACCTTATATGAATGAACCCGACTACATCAACAACTGCTTCCAGCAATCTGAAGCGATGTACAGAGCAGGAGAGGTATTCGACCGCATTCAAAAGGAATACAAAGTATTGACCGGTCGCGAGTACCCGATTCTTGACCTGTATCGTATGGAAGATGCGGAAGTGGCCGTATTCCTGATGAACTCTTCCTCTGAAATTATAAAAGACGTTGTCGACCAGCTGCGTGCCCAAGGCATTAAAGCAGGCTCTATCGCACCGAACATGATTCGCCCGTTCCCGCAGAAGCAAATTGCAGAAGCGTTGAAGAACGTCAAAGCCGTTACGATCGGGGACCGTGCCGATTCTTACGGTGCCCATGGCGGTAATATGACGATGGAGATCAAAGCTGCGCTGTTTACGGAAGGTAACCGCGATACGATGGTTATCAGCCGGATCTACGGTCTTGGCGGTAAAGATTTCTACGCTGAGGACGGCCATGCTTTCTTCGAGCTCGCTATCGATGCAGTGAAAAAAGGCCGTGTCGATGTGCCGTTCGATTATTATGGGCATACGCCTGGCGATCCAAACAACAAACCGAAACGCGTGATTGAGCCGATGAAGTACGAGGATCTCAAAACGGGCTTAATTACCGTTAATAAAGACGAAGAAACAGGACAGCTCAAGGTAAAAGTACCTCCGATCCGTCAATTGACCAAGAAGCCCAAGCGTCTTGCGCCTGGCCATGGAGCATGTCCGGGATGCGGTATCTTCTCCGGTCTCGAGCTGTTCTTCAAAGGAATTGAAGGCGACATCGTAGCGTTGTTCCATACGGGCTGTGCCATGGTTGTTACAACAGGCTATCCTTATTCGTCCCACAAGGCGACGTATATTCACAACCTGTTCCAGAGCGGCGCCGCTACACTGTCCGGTGTGGTTGAAATGTTCTGGGAACGCAAACGCCGCGGCGAGCTGGATTCGTTGAATCTGCCGGATGATTTCACATTTGTCATGATCACCGGAGACGGCGGTATGGATATCGGTATGGGGCCTGCCATCGGCGCCGCCCTGCGTAATCATAAAATGATCATTCTTGAATACGATAATGAAGGATACATGAATACGGGAGCCCAGCTGTCCTACTCGACGCCGCTCGGCCATCGGACATCCACATCCAACGTCGGCAAGCATCAAGGCGGTAAGCTGTTCCACCATAAAGATACACCGCAAATTATGGCGGCTACCAATATTCCTTACGTATTTACCGGCTCGGAAGCCAATTCGCAGGACCTGCTCAAAAAAGCGGCGAAAGCTCAGTATTATGCACAAAACGAAGGTTTAGTATACGGCAAAATTTTGATAACCTGTCCGCTCAACTGGTTATCTGAGGAGCAAATTGGACAAACGCTGATCGACGAAGCCGTTAACTCCTGTTTCTTCCCACTTTACGAGGTTGAGAACGGGGTAACGACGATTACGTATAATCCGGAAGAGAAAAACAAACGGATTCCTGTAGGCGAGTGGCTCAAAAATATGGGCAAAACAAAGCACCTGACCAAGCCTGAATACGCCGAAGCGCTTCAATCGTTCGAGAACGAAGTGGAACGACGCTGGAGCCGTTTGAAGGCGAAGCACGAAAATCCTTACTTGTAAGGCA
The DNA here is from genome assembly GCF_057814255.1 of Paenibacillus sp. F024. Classification (NCBI taxonomy): domain Bacteria; kingdom Bacillati; phylum Bacillota; class Bacilli; order Caryophanales; family Paenibacillaceae; genus Paenibacillus; species Paenibacillus sp. F024. The sequence goes on along the minus strand of NZ_JBVASZ010000011.1, from coordinate 41,354 downwards.
CATGCTCAGGCGCAAACTCTTCATTGAGCTTGCGCCTTTGCTTTTGATCACACAGATATGGAGGGATGTCCGATGTTTTATGTACTTCGGCACACCCAAACCGGTGAAATTGCAGCCTGTATTCAAAAAAACAACTATGATTTGGATTACTACGGCGCCAAGCAGTGGGATGACGAGACTACGGCAGAAGGGGAAATGAATGCATTCCTTTCCATGATCGGACGTGACGATCCACATTTATGGCAAATTCTTCCGATACAGGAGAACCGATTAAAGATATTCAATGTAAAGCTGAAAAATGACCCAACCCGCAAGCTTTATTTAGACCCGGAAGGGAATATGACCGTCGATTCAGCGCTGGATGCCTAATGTTGACGTAAAGAACGGGGAATGGAAACCATAATGAATACGAATCTTTTTGATCAATTTGCAGCCGCCGCCACGGAGACTGAGCTGAGCGTATTTCAAGAAACGATCCGAAAGGGCGGATTTACGGCCTTTCGCATGTTTATAGACGGGTTTCGCGAGCAATTGAAGCGCTATGAGGATAACGAGGGTGCGGCAATGAGCCGTTTAGTCGCTTTGGCCAAGGAGCTTTTTCCACAGCCTCAGCTATTCAGTCCGGCTTGGGCATCGATTTGGGAAGAATACGAGCTCATCGTCACGTATAAGCAAACCGTCCTCGAGACCATCTCAGCCGATCAACGGGATGGAGAATGGCAGATTATCCTGGATAACCCTTACACCAATTCGGAATTAATCTGTTATCCCAGCTTGTCATTTATGGAAGGCGCTTATATGTACGCTTATTTTCGGACGGATTTGAAAAATAATGAGTATATCCGTTTGCAAAAAATTCAAAACGTGATTATGGCCTTCGGGAGCGAACGAACCGAATCCATGAAGAAGAGCAATGAACGCTAATTCGCGGCGCATTGCTCTTTTTTTGTTTATACGGAATAAGGGGGATTTCCCTTGGAAATGATGAAACCAAACGTCAAAATAATGGAGAACCTATGGCCGATTCCATTCTTATTATTGAAGATGAAGAGCAAATCTCACGGGTACTGAGACTTGAACTTGAACATGAGGGATATCAAGTCGGCACCGCCTTTGACGGCAAAGAAGGGGTAAGGTTGGCTTTAGGTCAGTCTTGGAGCTTAATCCTGTTGGATGTCATGCTTCCTGAATGGAACGGGCTTGAGGTGCTCCGGCGAATCCGTCAGACCGGGGACAGCGTTCCCGTTATCCTATTGACGGCCAGAGACGCCACTCCGGATATCGTCAGCGGATTTGAGCAGGGTGCCAATGACTATGTAACTAAACCGTTTGCCATTGAAGAGCTGCTTGCCCGAATCCGCAATCTCATCCATATTACAGGCCGTCCAAAATCTTCAGGAAATGTGCTGGAGGCCGACGATTTGCAGTTGGACCTGGCGGCCCGTAAGGTGACACGCTGCGGAAACGCCATTGAGCTTACACCCAAAGAATTTGACCTTTTACAATATTTAATGGAGCATAAAGATCATGTGGTAAGCCGGGACCAAATTTTGTCCGATGTCTGGGGCTATGATTTTGTGGGTGACACCAACATTGTAGATGTTTATATCCGCTATTTACGCCAAAAAATCGATAAAGGCTATCAACCTAAGCTGATTAAGACGGCACGGGGAGTCGGATACGAACTGACGGTACCTGAGCCATGAGTCTTCGCACGAGGCTGATTTTGCTGACGGGAATCTGGATTTTGCTTATTGTACTGTTTTTTAATTATTTTATCTATTTCTATATACTTAAGAAAACAACAGATGCCGAGGTACAGCATCTTTGGAACAAAGCGCAGATCATTCTCCGCAATCCTGAAATGAAAATACCTGATAATTGGTCAAAATCGGAAGTTTTTAACGAGTTTCAAGACTCCAATTCACTCATACGGATTATCACCCCGCATGGAACGATAGCCGCTCAGATGGTAACCAATGAACAGCTTGCGGATCATCAGCCGGTTTATCGTACCGATTATCACTTTACCGTTGAAAATGATCTTAACGACAAACTTCTGTTCATACAAGTGCCGATTGTAGAAAATGGGGTTCAAATCGGACTGCTTGAATTGGGTAAGGCACTGAATGTCCTTGGTGATTTTATGGAATTTTTGGGGACCGGGCTTATGGTGACCACCGTCAGTGTGCTGCTGTTCTCTTTAATCGGAGGGGTGTTTTATACCCGAGTCATCATACGGCCGATCCGAAAACTGCTTGAGACGATGGAAACCATTCGCAGCAAGGGCCAGTTCATTCAATTAAGTCCCCAATTTACCACAAATCATGATGAGCTGGGAAGACTGGGTAAAACGTTTAATCAGATGATCCACAGTCTGCAAGAAAATGATCTCAAGCAAAAACGGTTTGTTTCCGATGCATCCCATGAGCTGAGAACACCTTTGACTGTTATTGAAAGCTATACTTCTATGCTTCAGAGATGGGGAGGAGAAGATCCGGACCTTCGTCAAGAAGCGTTGGGCGCCATTCATTCCGAAGCTGTCCGCCTTAAGGGTCTGATCGATTCTCTGCTGCATATGGCAGAGATCGAACGTCATCCCGAGTCAGAGCTGCGAAAAATGAATCTGAAGCCTTTAATCGATACGACGGCCGAGCAGCTGAGCCTGGCGTTCAACCGTGAAATCAAGGTGGAAACAGACTCTTCAGAGCTTTATTGTATGGCAGACGGAGAGAAAATCAAGCAGCTGTTGATCATTCTGCTGGACAATGCCATTAAATATAGTAAAAAGCCCGTAGCAGTTCTGTGCAAAGCAGAAGGCGATTTCGTAGTCGTGCAAGTGAAGGATGAGGGGATCGGGGTTCCGCGGCAGGAGCTTGGCCAGCTTTTCGAGCGATTTTATCGAGTAGATAAAGCAAGAAGACGCGGCACAGGAGGGTCTGGTCTTGGGCTTGCGATCGCCAAACGGATCGTAGAGCAGCATAGGGGAATGATTCGGTTGGACAGCGATGAAGGAAAGGGAACGACCGTCACCGTACGTTTGCCGACGAAAGAAAGGGAAACGTGATGTTGAGCGGTCCAAGTTCGGAACGTATGTGCCGAAAAGCCAGTTAAGCCAAAATACGTACTGGTTGAAGATCAATTGTCAAGAGATTTTTTATGAGAACATTCTCATGGACTTTTAATAATAGCAATGGATATTAGAGCTCATAAGGCTTTGGACCTTCCTTGGTAAATGGTGGATTTTTTAAATGTGATAAGGTGGTATCAGGCATTTAACAAACCACATTCCAAGGGAGGAAACAAAGATGACGAATACGAAACGAGTTGGTAAACTGCTGGCGGGCGTAACTCTCAGCCTGGCTATCGCTTTTTCCGGAGGCATGGTGATCGCACCACAGCCTGCACATGCGGCTTCTGCAACAAGCGCCGCTACCGCCGATCGCGTGATTGCTACCGGAAAACAATTTCTGGGAGTTCCTTACCGCTTTGGAGCCAAATCGGGAAATACGAATGCATTTGATTGTTCCTCTTTTACTCAATATGTATTCAAGAAAAACGGGATTAACCTTCCACGTTCATCGAGACAGCAAGCTACTGCCGGCACCTTTGTACCGAAGAGTCAGCTGCAGCCGGGAGATTTGGTTTTCTCTGATACGAACCGGGACGGGAAAATTAATCACGTAAGCATTTATATGGGTAACGGCAAATTGCTTCACACCTACAGAGTCGGCATTGGTGTTACGATTTCAAATTTTAAAGGCAGCACTTGGGACAAGACCTATGTCACAGCAAGACGTGTTATTGCTAACAAATGATTAATTAACTGACCGACCCTCATCGAAAGCTAGCTGCACTAACGAAAAGCTGTGATATAGCCATTATATAATAGCAAATAAGAGTAATGCCGATTATACGAAAATAGGCTGCTGAAGACCCTTTAGGTCTCCAGCAGCCTATTTTTTAAGATACCTTTGGAGGAGAGCTTCTTTGCAACAGCTCCGGGGACTTCTGCTTTTCATTCGACAGAAGGAACAGCCAAACTCCTAACAGCAGCAGGAGCCCCGCGGCAGCCTGCAGCCAGGTAACGGATTCGCCTAACAGCAAGTAGGCCAGAATGGTAGCCCCAAGCGGCTCGCCCAGTACGCTCATCGATACGGATTCCGGTCGCATAAACTTGAGCAGCCAATTGAACAGATAATGGCCGAACAAGGTAGGAACAACCGCCATCAGTACGAAGATGCCCCATTCCTTGGCTTCGTAGCTGATAAAGCTATATCCAAGTACGATATTATAAATGGCAAGCACTGCCGCGGCAAAGAAGAACACGAAGAAGCTGTAGAGAAAAGCGGGAACGCGGCTTAGCAGGCTTTTTCCTAAAAGCATGTGTATGGCGACCGCGATGGTCCCAAGCAGAGACAGCAGGTCTCCCAGCAGCGCCTGCCCGGTTAGTCCCCAATCTCCATAGCCGATCAATATAGCTCCAGCGATGGCGATCAGCATGCTGGTTACCGCGAATGCATTAGTCTGCTGCCGCAAAAAGATGCAGGCACCGATCAGAACGAAAACTGGTTCTAAGGCCAGGATGGCTGTGGAGCTGGCCACCGTAGTCAGCTTTAATGAACCCATCCATAATAAGAAGTGCAGCCCAAGCGCAAGCCCCGACAAAGCCAGCCCCAACCAATCCCGCGGACGGATGCTGCGGACTTTTTCACGATAGCCCCATATGAACGGAAGCATGATCAGAGTCGTAATTACGAGCCTGTACATGGCGATGACGGATACCGGTGCATTGGACCATCGTACGAAGATGGATGAAAAAGAAATCGCTACGATGCCGACGACCAGCAGCAGCGGCAAAGGAACGGGGATACTGGGTTTGGAATTCATGAGGATGTTAGCTCCATTCGTTTAGGTGAAGGCTTTAACCGCCTATTCATAAAATAGACGCCGGTAATAATCAACACTGCGCCGATCAGATGGTAAGCACGAATCGATTCACCGGCAAATAACGTAGCAAAGATCGCGCTAAACAGCGGAATCAAGTTCAAAAAGCCGGAGCAGCGCGACGGGCCAATCATGGCAATAGCCGCATTCCAGGCCGTAAAAGATAACAAGGATGGAAAAATTCCGATAAACAGCACCCCGGAGACAAGTCCGGCGGTCCACTCAATCTCAGAGCCGCGGATGGTCCATTCGACAATCGTGCTTGGGATGAGAACGACCAACGCCATGATCAGCGTAGCAACAAATAGGGCATGGACAGGCAGCTCTCCCGCAAACTTTTTCATCCCTACGGAATAGAGAGCCCAACAAGCGATTGCGGCAAGCATCCACAAATCGCCCCGGTTAAAGCTTAGGCCCGCGATGGCCGACCAGCTGCCGCGCGAGATAATCCATAGAACGCCGGTCAAAGATAGCAGGATCGCTGGAAGCACACGCCAATTGATGCGCTCCTTTAGCATAAATAAAGAAAAGACGACGATCATCATAGGAGTTGCCGCGTTCATCAGCGATGCGTTAATGGAGCCCGTATATTGTACCGCAATATAGGTTAATGTATTAAACCCTGCGATGCCGGTGAGTGATAGAAACAGCACCATCCGCCATTTTTGCATGATTTCCTTTCGGTATCGCCAGCATTCTGCTCCCCAGAACGGGAGGATGACAACCAATGCCAGACTCCAGCGGATCAACGCCAGCAAAAAAGGAGGAACCTCGGTTACGAGCGTTTTGCCTACCACAAAATTGCCCCCCCAAAAGCAAGTCGCGATAATCAGAAGTATGTATGGTGATTTCCACAATGTTTTTACCATTTGAAGTGCAGCTCCCTTCTCTGATGACAATCCTTACTAGAAAAAAACATTTCCTATTATATCACCAATTGGCTTATTCTCACTAGCAGGCAGGGCAAAAAAATGTCATCGTTTCCATTGTGTAGTGCAAAGCTTTGCGGGTTCAGCCGCATTGGACTTTTCCGACTATTTATGATATCACATAAATAGGGGACAAGAACGTATGGACGCATATGGATAGGGGGAGTGCAGCATGTCCCGACGGTTTGTCATTGAAGCGGTCATGGTAGCCATTTACGGGGAGTTGATGGTACCGAGCCGACCGGTGGAATATTTAATCCCATACTCAAGTATACTGGAGCTTTATGAAATGAAAGACAGCAAGGAACCGGTGATGCCGGATGCAGACGACGACGTGCACGTGAAAGAAAAAATCGGCGAGCTGATTACCTTTTTCGATGATCCTTTCAATAAGAAAAAGCTTGAACGCGCGCTTCAGGCGCCTTGGCGAAGCAGTCCACCCATCCCGGTAAACGATCAGGTGACCTTTTTCGTCATCCATTCCATCGAGAATGCGCAGTACGGTGAAGCTTTGGATCCGATCGAAACGGAGGTTGTACTTACCTCGCTGCGTGAAAAGGTCCCCGTGCTGACCGATCAAATCGAACTGATGGAAAAGATCATTCAAGCCGAAATTCCGGTACAGGTTTATGATGTGTACGACTTTGAATTCGCAGTCGAAGACGGAATTACGGCAGACGATTGGATGAAGCTCTAGCGAATATTTGCCTTTTTCCCCGTAAAAGGGGGTTTTTGTGTTTGTATGTCTATGGAAAGGAAAGATCAAGCCACAATGCAATTGTATATCATTACCGGTGCGACCTCCGGAATTGGGGAAGCGCTCGCCAAACGTGTGTTAGCCTCCGGTCACTCGGTCATATCCGTATCCCGCACGTTGAATGAGTCCCTGACCGTAATTGCGGAAGAAAAGGGGACTTTTCTGACCGGGTATCCTTGTGATCTCAGTGAGACGGATAGCCTTATGCCGCTTATGGAACGGATAATCCGGGAGTTCGATATCACACAGCTTTCAAACGTGACCTTGGTTAACAATGCAGGCATTCTGAAGCCGATCATGCCGTTGGAGCAGGCCGGATCTACGGAGCTGACGGCGCATCTGCATATCAATCTGCTGGCTCCGATGCTGCTGACCTCAGCTTTCATCCGCTCAACGAGCGTATGGCCGGATACCATATCCAAAACGGTGGTTAACATCTCGTCCGGTGCAGGGAAAAAGCCGTATTCCGGTTGGAGCGCTTATTGTACGGCCAAAGCGGGACTCGATATGATGACGCGCTGTGCCGGGAAAGAGCAGGGGGATGGCCCAGGCGCGGTAAAGCTGGTTTCCATAGCGCCGGGCGTTGTCGATACCGGGATGCAGGAGCAAATTCGTGATACCGAACCCGAACGATTTCCGGAGGTGGAACGGTTTATCGGATTGAAAGCGTCCGGAAGCTTATATTCGGCCGATGATGCCGCCGAGCGGATTTTGTCCATTCTGGATCAAGGAGATTTTGAACAGGGAGACGTGATTGATGTACGCCATTATTCCCTGCCGGAGCGTTAATTTATAACGGTACGATATGCCGCGGTGTCTTGTACCATTTTGATCACATCCGGGACAGTTAACCCCATAAAATGTTGAAATCCGTCTTCATGCAAAGCGATCAGCTTACCGTCCTGTACCGGGTATAGACCTTGCCATTGGCCTAAAAGAGAATACATGTTCGTGCCCGCTGCTTTCCGGAGGAATACTACATATTCACCTTCAGCTAACGGACCGGTGTAGGTTAGGTTCAATGGATCCGAAGGCTTAGGCAAGGGCTCAATGCCATCTGTAAGAATAGGGATGGAGGATAGCGCAGGAGGGCCTTTCAGCATCTGCAGCACATGCAGCGGCTGAACATAATTAACCAGCCTTCCCGGCCCTATGGGAACTTCGGTTGGGTAGGAGGCCGTACGGATGCCGACGCGTCCGAAGACGATGACATCTGCGTCACGAATCAGCTCTTGATGTGAAGCCACCTTTTTATGGATTAACCGCAGCTTGCTTACATCCGGCTGTGCTGCAGCCGGAAATGCAGGTAACAACAACAGGATGCATCCGGCTATGAACAGGACTAATGTTCGTTTCAGCTCAAATCACTCCTTTCATGACAGGACACAGGAATAGGGACGCTTCTAGTTTCAACAGAATGAAATCAATTATTCATTCCCATGCCGGATAACAAGCGAGGTGTTCATATGTTTGATCCAACCATATATGATAATTTGAAGGTGGTTATGGAAGGCCATTTGTACGATATGGATGCTGAAGGGAAGCTCAGGGTCGTCGATAGAGAAGATCTGGTCGATCTGGCAAAGATGGGGCGTACATTTCGAATGAAATTCATTTTGGGAAAAGGCGGAGAGCGCTTCAGCTCAACCGTCACGCTGTACAGCGGGTTATCGGATTTTTCCGGAGAGCTTCGCGGGCTTCATGCAGCGGGTGAAAGTCCGGGAGCGAGGCTGGAGCTTCAGCTGGACATGCCGGCTGAGCTATCGGAGAACAGACAGACCATTCATGAGGTTGTAACAGGCACATGGGGAGAAGATTGGTTGATTCGGCATGAGCGGCTCGAGGAGTTGTCTATGACTTCTTCTGCGTCCGATAGCACTGAACATCCCGGCAGCTATCGGATCAAGCTAGCCTTAGCGCGCAAAATTGATGAAAGCCACATCGAAGATATGGGGGCGCTCCTTGAGCATTTGCTTTATACTTCAAGGGTGATCCATGACATGCACTAACCAACGGACCTAAACCCAAACCTATCGCCAAATGCGGATATCTAACCAAGGTACGTGCACTTAACGATAGGGTTGGGTTATTTCTTACCAATTTATGCGTCTTAAGCAGTTAACCTTAGCGTTTCACAAACTCGCGCACCATCTCTTCCGTTACGAAAACGCGGGTAGGGGAAATCCCTTTTTGCGCATGCTTGTTAATTCGGGCTGTTACTTCATTGATCGGCTCGACACTGAAGGGAAGACCTGCGGCACATTGTGCAACCGCTTGTTCAATAGCGCGTTCCCGTTCATTCTCCAGCTCAATAAACCGCTCAAGATGGGCATGCTGCTTTCGGGTGTGACTTGTAATGGCTTCATGGACATTCATTGAAAATTGCAGCTCCTTCTATCAATACGCTATAATCGTTTACATCTTACTATAGGATGAAGCGTTGTGGCAAACTTTTGTCAGACGCTTGATCAGCCGAAAGGAAGCATCCGTTATGAATTCAGACAAATCCAGTGAGCTTCTGGATATTTTCGATTCATCGATGAATCCCATTGGGAGGGCTGCTCGTGCGGAAGTCCACGCCAAAGGCCTGTGGCACCAAACCTTTCAATGCTGGATTTGGCACGATGCGAAAGGGGAGGCGGCGCTCTTGTTTCAGGAACGGCATCCGAATAAAGATACCTTTCCTGGCTTACTGGATATTTCGTGCGCGGGACATTTGCTTGCCGGCGAACGGGTGGAGGATGGTGTCCGTGAGCTGGAAGAAGAGCTCGGATTAAACGTTCCGTTTGACAAGCTGATTTCGTGCGGCATTTTCGCGGAAGAGGACCGGATTTCTGAAAAGCTTATCGACCGTGAGTTCTGTCATGTGTTTTTTTACCCTTGCCAACAGCCTTTAACGGACTATCTCCTGCAGGAGGAGGAGGTCACAGGCCTGTTCCGTGTACCCCTTAGCGACGTACGACGGTTGGCGGCGGATCCGAACTTTCAGGCGACTGTTCAAGGCGTGGTGCCTGACTCGCACCAGCGCGGCCGGATGCATTCGGTGGAGAGAACCGTTCGCAGGGAAGATTTTGTTCCACATTCGGAAGCTTATTACAAGCTGCTCCTGGGGGCTATTGAGAACTATTGCCAGGACCCTTCCTGAAGGAGCGGGAAATAAACGGGGATTCATTTCCCGGGCAAGCGCATAAGTCGATAAAAAATTTCAAATTATCTGAACCTTTCGACAAAAACATCTTTTCCCCTTGTAGCATCCTCTACACCTTGATCAAACGTGTGGCGGGCAGGTGATAACTCGCCGTCATTATCATTGCAATAGCAAGCCGGTGTCGTTTTCGTAGACAACGGCTGAATAATTTTTTTATACATGAAGATACTGGAGCTAAAAACATAAGAGGTGTTCTTCATGTGTAATCGTTTTTCTCTGACAACGGAGCTCCCGGAGTTATCCCATCATTTTAAAGTTACGGATGTAACGTTTCCATATAAGCCCCGCAGCCACAATATACCGACTCAGCCGATTTCGGTGATTATCGCTGATCAGCAGGGACGAAAGCTGGAGGAGCATCGCTGGGGCCTTATTCCGTTCTGGGCCAAGGATGCGGTTAATGCCGACAGTGCCGAGCTCCACGAGAAGCCGGCCTACCGTAAAATGTTTTCGAAGCAGCGCTGCGTCATTCCTAGCAGCGGATTCTATGTATGGAAACAAAAGGGAAAAGCCAAGCAGCCGGTACGCGTTGAGATAGTGGACAAACGTGTGTTCGGTATTGCCGGATTATATGAAATTTGGAAGGACGCCCGCGGTCGAGAACATCGTACCTGCACAATCATCACTACGGTATCGAACAGGCTGGTTTATGAATATGACGAACGGATGCCCGTCGTCTTACATGAACGTCATATGGATGCATGGCTCGATCCTGGAATGAACGGAGAGCCGGATTATCTGCAAAGCCTGCTCAAGCCATATGCACCTGAACGTATGAAGGCTTATCCGGAATCCGCTCGAAGCCTTCCGGTCAAAGAGCAGACGGAGGAGCTTATCGAGGAGCCTCCGGCCAAGTACGCCATGATAATCAAAAAATAATATGCCGTATTCATAAAAAACCAGCCATTACTGACGGTAAGCTGACCGATTCAGCAGGGCTGGTTTTCAGTATAAAGATAATGCCGTTCTTACTCTTGCAAAATCGCTTCGATCCGGTCAGGCACATCCTGCGAAAGGACGACACCGGAAGCGCCGCAGTTCTCCACAACCTGCTCCGGACGACTGGCTCCGACCAAGGCGCTCGCCACATTGTCCTTCCTGTGGCTCCAGGCCAATGCCAGCTGTGAAACCTTGATACCAAGCTCGGAGGCAATGCTCTCCAATTGCTCTACCTTCACCAGCTGACTTTCTTGAATTCGTCCTTCTTCCCAGCTTTTGCTTACTGCCCGGCTGTCAGCAGGAAACGCTTGGCCCGGCGATATTTACCGGTGAGCAGCCCTTGTGCGAGAGGGGAGAAGACCACTTGACTGATCCCTTTCACTTACTTTCAATCCGCTCCTGCCCAATTTTCGATATTTCATCGTTCGTACCTCCTGGATCGTGTGTTTTTTGACAACAATGCCATTATATACAAACCGTTCGTAAGTAGGAGAAGGATTACCGATCTAAACGTGATAGCTTCCGATCGGCTTATTCAATACCCATTCGAGCAGCATAATTTGCTCTTCAAGATGATTCATTTCCGATTGGAGCGCAGACTTAGCCTCTTCGGGTGAAGCACTCAGACGGCTTTGAAGGGATTGCCTCTGTATAATAAACTCATTCAGCTTTCTTTTTACTTGATCTTCTGTTCTCATGACATTTCCCACCTAACTTCTTATGTGATAACAAGCTCCATGGTAGCAGATTGCAGGAAGGGATGGAAGCCAGAGATAACATTGTATTTACATAATATATATTATGTAATTAAATAAAGGCCAAATGCGGCATCTGCAATGGTATGTTATAATGGCATTGATTAACTTCAACAAAAGGAGGCATTTTCCTAATGCATATCGTTACTGCTGAAGAAATGAGGCGGATCGATCGCTTCGCGATCGATAGCATTGGAATGCCCGCCATGGTCCTTATGGAAAATGCAGGTCGAGCTGTGTCGCAAGAGGTCATTTCCTTTTTCGCAGGCCAGCCGAAGCGAATCGCTATTCTTACCGGTAAAGGCAACAACGGTGGAGACGGCATCGTCGCAGGCCGGCATCTGCAAGAAGCAGGTTTTCAGGTGAAGCTTATTTATGCCGAATCTCCAGACCGGTTTAAGGGAGAAGCGGCGCTTCAAAGTCAAATCGCACATAAGTGGGGACTTTCCCATTGTATATATAGATCGGAAGAACGAATAAACTGGGAATTGTACGATGGAATTGTGGATGCCCTTCTTGGAACAGGGAGCAGAGGAGCTCCCCGCGGTGCTTATGCCAAGCTGATTGAGGAAGCGAATCAATCCGGGCTGCCGGTGATTTCCATCGATATTCCCAGCGGATTGGACGCAGATACGGGACATATTCATACGCTGTGCATTCGCGCAGAACGGACGGTAGCTCTGGCGTTTAGCAAACGGGGATTAGAGCAGTTTCCCGGCGCGCAGCAGGCGGGGATCGTTATTGTCCGTTCGATCGGTATTCCGCCGGGATCAGCGGATCGGATGAACGTCAATACGTTTAGGATTGAAGAGCCGCTTCTCTCGGAAAAGCTTGGTTTGACCAGTTATCGTAAGCGGCTGTCCGATACGCATAAAGGCACGTTCGGACATGTGCTTGTTGCTGCAGGCAGCCGGGCGATGGCGGGGGCGGGGCTATTATCCGCCAAAGCCGCACTGAGAAGCGGTGCGGGACTCGTTTCGTGGGCGCTTCCGATGAGTCTTATGGAGTCGATGCTCGGACATCTCCCTGAAGCGATGCTGCGTGGAATCACCGATGAAAAGCATGGCGATTGGAGATCTATCGATCCCAAGGAGCTTATCGCTCTGGCACAGGATAAGAACGCAATACTGTTCGGTCCGGGAACGGGACGGTTTGCACAGGACGACCGGTTTGTGCGCAGCATTTGGGAAGATACGGCGTGCCCCCTTGTGATTGATGCGGACGGGTTAAATATGCTCGCGGCCGCCTCGGATTTTGATGCTTGGGTCCAGAGAAAAGCGTCCGTTGTGCTTACGCCCCATCCTGGAGAGATGGCCAGATTATGCGGACAATCCGTCAAGGATATCCAGCAGGACCGGATTTCTAGCGCGAGAAAGTATGCGGTTGAATTCCAAGTCACCCTCGTGCTTAAAGGCGCAAGAACAGTCGTAGCGACTCCGGATGGTGCTGTCTATGTGAACACCACGGGTAATGCCGGGATGGCCACAGGCGGCGCGGGAGATGTGCTTGCAGGGCTAATCAGCGGCTTGCTGGCGCAAGGCTATTCCGCTGCACAGGCCTCATGCCTTGGCGTTTACTTGCATGGAGCTGCCGGAGATCGCGCAGCGCAAAGACGAGCCCATCAAGCATCGTTAATCGCAGGTGATATCATCGAAAATTTGTAATGATATTCATTACATATATTGAATATAAACATCATTAATTATATATGGAATTAACTAATTGAGAGAATCATGCCAATTACCTCATAAAAACGGCTTTCTATCCGAACCATTATATAGAAATTCATTTCACGGATAGAATGAACATTATCTTTTTGCAGGAGGTTTTCATGGAGACACGCATCAATCAACGTTACGAGCTTTTGGAGCCGATCGTTCCGATGCGGAGCGGTATTTTATACAGCGGAAATGACTTATTTTTAAATAGAGAGCTTATTTTATTTGTTGTTGATAGCCAAGGCGAAACGCATAAACAGGCTTATCTCCGGCTGCTTCAGCAGGTTGCCATGTTCAACGACAACCGGTTTCTTCATATTCTCGATGTCGGCATAGAGAATCATCGTATATTTGCGGCGCTTAAAACGTTTGCCGGCAAACCGCTGATCCAATGTCTTAAGCATCATACCTATACCGCACAAGAGGTCATCGCAATGATATTTGAACTCGGTAAAGGTGTACAGGATGCGATGGAGCATGGGATTTCCGGTTTTAGCGTACTTTCAAGCAATATATGGGTCGGCGATGACGGACAGCTGAAAATCGTGAACTATTGGGAAAAAGGAGAGCCTGCGGAGCGGGGGGTTCAGGGCTTGGCCGGGTTGCTTTTTCAGCTGCTGACCCGTTCCGAGACGCTGCCGGATTCTGTAGAAGCCGCTGAGGATTCGCTTCGCATGGCATTCAAAGAAATCCCCGCAAGTGATAGGGAAATGCTCATGATGACCTGGAGAAGGTCGTGGAACGGTCAAAATACATTATCCTCTTTTATTCTCGGCTTGCAAAACGCAGCGCAGGAGTCTTGGACCAAAGACACGCCGCTTGAAGAGCCTTTCACTGAGGAGAATGAGGCGTCCGACGAATTGGCGGAAGATAACGAAGAAGAGCAGCCCAGAAGAGGTTTTTTGTGGCGTACAGGGGTCAAGCTGCTGATCGGAGCAGGTGTGGCCAGCTTTTCCGGGCTGATCCTGATCTTTCTCTTTGGTTTGGGCGGATCGGAGACTCAAAAGCAAGTGATCCAGGATTCTTCGAATCAGAGAGATATCGTATTAAATACGCCCCCGGCCTCTACCGTGCCTGAGCCTCAGACAACGGAAGAGCGGGAGACACCAACAGAGGATGTGGAAGAGCCGCCTACTTCGGACGGTCCAGTTGATGTACCTACCTTAGTCGGTCTTAGCAGGGAGCAGGCGGAGAAGCAAGCTGTGGCCTCGGGACTTCGGTACAAATACTTTATTGAGCCGGATAGCAGTCCTGCCAACACTGTATTTAGGCAGGACATGGAACCCGGTCAGAAGGTGAACAAAGGTGACAGTATCACCTTCTGGGTCAGCAAAGGAAACTAATCGGGCATAAACTCATGTGGCTTTGAAATGCAGCTTATGCGCCGTCCGATGTTTTATCGATGGCCTCGGCCATCGTTTTATCCGTCAAATGGGCATAGATTTGCGTCGTTTCGGGGGATGCATGTCCGAGCTGCTCTTGCGTTTTGTATAAATCATTACGCAGATAATAATCCGTCGCAAAGGAATGACGCAGCTTATGCACGGATAAATACGGTTTACCGAATCGTTTGGCATATTTGACGACCATTTCTTGAATGGCCCGTTTGGTCATTCGTTCGCCTTCTTTTTTGCCGTTCGCTACGGCGAGAAAGAGGGCCTTTTCGCGTTTGGGCGCTTTGTACTGCGTCTGCCGCAGCTCCATATACTTGGAGAGATCATCGATCGCTTCCTGACGAAAATACACAGGTGTTTTGAAGGTATCGTCATTTTTGCCCTTGCGGTAAACATAGGTCAGCTTTTTTTTCAAATCGATGTCGTCCACATTCAAATTGACAACCTCGGAGACGCGAAGTCCGGAATTCAGAATCAAGCTTATGATGCAAGTATCGCGGATTTTGTTCAACTCGTAAGCATAGAGGGCCTGCTTGTTGTTGACGACATCTTGTCCATAGCCTTGCTGAACATATCTGATAAATTCCAAGATTTCCGACTCCTGAAGCAGCTTGCCTTCAAGCTTAGCAGCGGAATCCTTCGGCTTGTGCGTTCGCTTGATTTCCACTTTGGCCATGACATTCCTCTTCAGCAATGGATAGAAATTCTCATCCTCCGCAATTTGGCTTAAGTAATGAAAGAGCGATCGCAGGGAGGAAAGCTTGCGGGATATTGTTGTTTTTCCATTGGCATTCTCCTTGCGGGAGGCCAGAAACATTTTGAAATTATCGATGCTGTCCATATGCAGCTTCTCCAAATCCTCAATCGGAATCTCACGGAGAGCCGCGGCTGAAGTAAGACCTTCGGCCATCAGCCAGGAAAAAAACGTCTCATAATCCCGTATATATTCCAGCAATGAGGAAGGAGAAAGGTCAGGCAGCTTATAGTTAATAAATTTTTCTACGTACCACGGCATCATCGGCACTTTTTTATCCAGTTCGTTGCGGTCTTTTATTTTGATGATATTCATGGAGACTCTCACCTCAAAAAACGGAGTAAAATCGTTAACATAATATTATTTATGTAAACAAATAATTTATTAGCTTACTATATCATCATACCATCAGGGAAGGTTGGGTTCAAAGCCATATTACACATCACACTAAGGCATTTGTCCGGGGAAATACAGTTCCAGACTAAGAACATCCAATGGTTTAGGATTTTTGACGTCAGTAGGCCCAACCCAAACCGGGAGCGGTATCGATTACGTGGATTGACGCTTTGGGCAAGTGAGGGTTGCATACGTTTTAATTTTCGTTTCCATATCGGAACTGATTACCATAAGTGACGCCGAGTCCTCGAAATTATTGATGGGCTTCGGAAGCCGTAGTACTCAATTTGCTTCAGTTTAGTGGAAATGCAAAAGTCATGATGAAGCTTATGCATGAAACGATAAACCATCTCTGTTGACTAGCATTATAACACAACTGGGAATTATTGGATTCGGGTCATTAAACTGAAGAAAGGAGGTTGAAGCGAAAAGGACTTATATTAATAAATTATATATCGCGCCTTAATTTTTTGGATTCATGGATCCTCCATGATTGGGTATAGTTTTATGTAAGCGCTTATCGCTTAAGAACAAAGGAGGTCTCCTGCGTGAGCATAATGCGGATTATTCAAATCGGAGCCGGTGGATTCGGACAATCCTGGCTTCAAATTGTTAAGGACTACCCTGGGGCGGAGTTGGCGGCGGTGGTTGACATCATGCCTGACAATCTGGCCAAAGCGGCTCAAATCACCGGTTTGCCTCAAGAGCGATTATTCCGGCAGCCGGAGGACGCCTTCCGGGAAATCGAAGCGGACATCGCCTTGATCGTTACCCCGCCGCAGACGCACAAGACTCTTGCCGTTCAGGCGCTGGAGGGAGGACTTCACGTTTTGATGGAAAAGCCGATGACCCATACCTATGAAGAAGCGGTTGAGCTGCTTGACGTCAGCCGGGGCTTTAATCAACAAATCGCGGTCAGCCAAAATTACCGGTGGAGAGCTCCCGTTCAAACCGTTAAAAAGCTTCTGAACGAGGGGGCGGTCGGCTCTGTGGGTTATGTGGAATATGCATTCCGCAAGGCCATGAAATTCGGAGGTTGGCGCGATAAATACACCGACATTTTATTGGAGGACATGGCGATTCATCATTTGGACATTCTCCGGTTTTTGCTTAACGCAGAAGTGGAAGAGATCATGGCGCGAAGCTTTCGGCCCTCATGGAGCTGGTTTAGCGGCAATCCCTCCGCCAGCGTCACCATGCAAATGGAAAAGGGAATCCATGTGCACTATTTTGGAAGCTGGGTTTCCCGGGGGAAGGAAACGAGCTGGAACGGGGATATACGCATCGTCGGGGATCAAGGCGCGATCGAGATGATCAATGATGAAATCACGTTATGGACAGGTGATGCTCCCGAGAACGCCGTAGGCCGTGTCATCGAACCCAACCCCGCACCATTGGGTGACCGAGCGTCGTCTCTAGCTGATTTTGTAACGGCGATTCAGCAGCACCGTATTCCGGCGACGCCGATTCAGGATAACATTCGCAGCTTCGAATTGACCTGTGCGGCCATTCAGTCGGCCACAAGCCGAATGCCGGTTCGTCTGAATGATTTCAGCCTTTTGCAAAAAGCAAAGCAATCATGAAAATGGGAGGGACGATATCCATGTGGAGAAAAATCGGTTTGGCGGCACTCGTATCCGTATTGGGACTTACCGCAGCTTGTAATCCCAGCTCTACCGGGGACGGGTCGACGTCTCCTTCGGGGGCGCCGGCATCCGGCGGACAAACGAGCAATTCGACCGATAAGGTGAAGATTACCTGGTGGGATTATATGAATTCCGATGCGATGGTCGCCGCACTAACCAAAGTGATCGACGATTACCAGAAAGCGAATCCGAATGTGACTATCGAACGTACGTACGTTCCGTTCGGCGATTTAAAAAATAAGCTGCTGTTAGGCTCGGCTGCAGGGCAACTCCCCGACATCGTATGGATCGATAACCCGGATCATCAGGCGTTCGCTGCAGCCGGCGTTCTCGCCGATATCACGGCGGAGGTGAAGGCGTGGGGGCAAGCCGATCAATACTTTGAAGGTCCTTGGTCTTCGACAGTCTACAAGGATAAAAATTACGGCGTGCCGAACAGCAGCAATAACCTCGCGCTATACTATAACGTCGATATGCTGGAGCAGGCGGGCGTCAAGCCTCCCACAAACTGGAACGAGCTGTTGGATGCCGCCAAAAAGCTGACGAAGCAGGGCGTTTACGGCATGAGTGTCTCCGCTGTGAGAAACGAACAGGGAACGTTCCAGTTTCTGCCGTTCGTGTGGCAGGCCGGCTCGGATTTGATGAGTTTCAACAGTCCGGGCACAGTAGAGGCGATTAAGCTTTGGAAGGAGCTTCTGGATAGCAGCACGATGTCCAAGGAAATCCTCGGACAAGATCAGCAGGCCACGATGCTGCAGTTTGTCGCAGGTAATACGGCCATGATGGTCAATGGAACGTGGCAAATTCCAGTGCTGAAAAAGGATGCCAAGTTTAAGTGGGACATCGTTGCACTGCCCGTCAACAAACAAGGGGGCACGATTCTCGGCGGGGAAAATTGGGCGATTACTTCGACGTCGAAGCATAAGGATATCGCCTGGGATATTGTAAAGTTCGCCAACCAGGGAGAATACTTGAAAAACTTCCTGAAGGCGGCGGGCCGACTGCCCAGCCGCAAGGATTTCATCCAAGATCCTTATTGGCAGGCAGACAAACATTTAAAAATTTTCTCGGACGGCATGAATGTCGCTAAAGCCCGTGCGTACGGCCCTAACTATCCGAAAATTTCCGATGCGGTGCAGGAGATGATTCAACAGGTGTTGACGGGAGTGAAATCACCGGAAGACGCGGTTAAGGAAACGGATGCCAAAATCAAACCGCTTCTTCAATAACAGGACAAGGGATGAAACCGGACGGTTTCATCCCTGCACAGGGAATGAGGGAGATTATGGAGAGAGAGCTTTCACCCGCATCAAGAAGGCATGTGCCGAACGCTTCCCGAAGAAGCTTGTACAGCTTGTGGAACCGTCTGACCAATTATGTTTTCGTATTGCCCGGCGTCCTGTTTATGGTCATCTTTCTTGTGTTTCCAATTTTGTACAACTTACTGATCAGCTTTCAAAATGTTACTCTGATCAATTTGAGAGGCGAGCACGATTTCGTCGGACTGCTGAATTATAAAACGATCTTCCAGGATGAATTATTTGCGGTTTCTTTTAAAAATTCAGCCATATTTACGGTGCTGAGCATCGTTTTCCAATTCGGGATCGGCTTCTCGCTCGCCTTGTTTTTCAATCAGCGGTTTCCGGGACGCGATATGATGCGTTCGGTGATGCTGCTCGCATGGATGATGCCGATTGTCATTACAGCCACCTTATTCAAGTGGATGCTGGCAGGCGATCACGGCGTAATAAACTATCTTATGCAGCAGCTCGGTTTGATCGAAAATCACCGTTTTTGGCTGTCGGAGGAAAAAACCGCATTATACGGCACCATTCTGGCCAATATTTGGATCGGGGTTCCGTTTAATATGATCATCTTGCTAGCCGGACTGCAGTCCTTGCCGGACCATCTCTACGAGGCGGCCAAGATCGACGGGGCGGGGCGCTGGCGCCAGTTCCGCTATATAACCATGCCGCTGATGAGGCCTACGATTCTGGTGCTGCTGATGCTCGGGCTGATTTACACCTTTAAAGTCTTTGACCTGATTTTTATCATGACCGGAGGAGGCCCTGTCAACGCGTCCACGGTATTTCCTCTGTATGCGTACCGCCTGGCCTTTGTCAACTTCGAATTTAGTTTGGGCGCTGCCGTATCAAGCGTTATGTTCTTTATACTTATCGCTTTGTCGGCCGTTTATCTTTGGTTGATGCGAAAGGAGGAGCATCATTGACGGCACATGCCAAATACCGCAAACAAGATTTCGCGCTTACTTTCATTGGAGCTGCGGCTACCCTAGTGTTTTTGTTTCCCGTGTACTGGATGATCGCTACGTCGCTCAAGCCGATGGGGGAATTGTTCGCCAACCCGCCGCATATGTTCCCTCATGAGCTCACCTTTTCCGCCTATATCGACAATTTTATGTCCAACCGTTCCATGCTCGGGTATATCGGCAACAGCTTTATCATCGCATCGGGCACGATGCTGCTCACGCTGGTCCTTGCCGCTCCTGCGGCCTACGGTCTGGCCCGGCTGCGCATGTGGGGGAAAGCCGCGATCCTGATTTTGCTGCTGGCCACCCAAATGCTGCCGACGATCATGCTGGCGATGCCGTTGTTTATCGCATTTTCCAAAATGCAGCTGATCAACAGCTTCCTTGCCTTAATCGTCGCCAACACAACGCATTCGCTGCCTTTTGCGATCCTCGTGCTGCGCCCTTATTTTCTCGCGCTTCCTTCGGGTCTTGAAGAAGCCGCTTTAATTGACGGCAGCGGCAAATTCAGCGCCTTCTGGCGGATCATTCTGCCGCTGGTGAAGCCGGGCCTGCTGACGGTAGGCGCGTTCTGCTTTCTCTGGGGCTGGGGGGATTTTATATTCGCCCTGACGCTTACGACCAATGAAGCCATACGTCCGCTGACTATGGGGTTATACAAATTTATTGGCGAGTATGGAACCGAGTGGAACAACCTCATGGCTGTAGCGACGATCGCTGCGCTGCCGATCATTCTGATTTTTGTCACTTTGCAGCAATATATTGTCAGCGGCTTGACGAGCGGCTCCATGAAGGACTAGCACACTACAAGAAAGGAATGGTGAATCATGCCAGAGACAGCCCCAAAGCAAGTCCGTATTGGAATGATCGGCTACAAATTTATGGGGAAGGCGCACAGCCATGCTTACCGGGATTTGCCCTTTTACTTTGATACGGATGCGGTCCCCGTGCTTCAAGCGATTGCCGGCAGAGACGAGAACGGCGTCCGTTCCGCCGCGCATAAGATGGGCTGGGCCTCCTATGAAACGGACTGGAAGCGCCTTGTGGAGCGGGACGACATCGACTTGATCGATATTGTGACCCCGAACAATACCCATGCCGAGATGGCTATCGCCGCACTGCAGGCCGGAAAGCATGTCCTCTGCGAGAAGCCGCTTGCCATGAATGTCGAGCAGTCAAGGCGGATGCTGGAGGCGGCAAGAGCGTCGGGCAAGCTGCATATGATTTGCCATAATTACCGGTTTGCTCCGGCCGTCCAATTTGCCAAAAAGCTGATCGAAGAAGGAAGGCTCGGCCGCATTTATCATATACGCGCCACCTACCTGCAGGATTGGATCATGGATCCGGAATTCCCGCTGGTCTGGCGTCTGCAAAAGGACGTCTGCGGTTCCGGAACGCACGGCGATCTCGCGGCTCACATTATCGATTTGGCCCGTTTTCTGGTCGGTGAGTTTACCGAGGTCGTCGGAACGATGGAGACCTTTATCAAGGAGCGCCCGATCGCTGAAGCGAGCGGAGGACTGAGCGGAAGCGGGAAGAGCGGCACTAAAGGAACGGTGGATGTGGACGATGCCTCGGTATTTATCGCCCGGTTTGAGAACGGGGCCATCGGGACATTCGAAGCCACCCGGTTTGCGGGCGGGAATAAAAACGGCAAACGCTTTGAGATCAACGGCGAGAAAGCGTCGATCCGCTGGGATCTGGAGAACATGAACAATCTTGAGGTCTACTTTGCCGATGATGAACCGGGACTCCAAGGCTACCGGTTGATCAATTGTACGGAAGAGCATCACCCTTATGCCGGCGCCTATTGGCCTGCGGCTCACATTATCGGATATGAGCATACATTTATCAACCTGGTGCATGAGCTGATGAACGGGATCGCCCAAGGCTATCAACCCGCTCCCAATTTTGAAGACGGAGTTAAAAATCAAGTCATTCTGGAAGCGGTGGAAGCTGCATCGGCGAAGAAAAGCTGGGTAAGCATTGATAACGCCATTTAAAAATAGAAGGGAGATTATCATATGAAATTAGGCGTATTCCTGACCTTGTTCAGAAAGAAATCCTTGGAAGAAGCGCTCTCTTATGCAGCTGAATGCGGGGTTCAAACGGTAGAGCTTGCCACAGGCGGCTATGTCGGCAACCATCACTGCAAGCCTGCAGAGCTGCTGGATAACCCCGAAGAAATCGAGCGCTTCCGGCAATTGCTTGACCGTTACAAGCTGGAAATCAGCTCGCTGAGCTGTCATGGGAATCCGCTTCACCCTAACAAAACGATCGCCGGGGAGCATCACCGCGACTTCCAGAACACGATTCGGCTGGCCCAACGCCTGGGCGTCGATACGGTCGTCAATTTCTCCGGCTGCCCGGGCGAATCGGAGACCTCGCAGCGGCCCGTATGGATCACGTGTCCCTGGCCTACTGACTTTGCGGAAATCGTAGAGTGGCAGTGGCAAGAAAAGGTGATTCCGTATTGGAAAGAGATGGGCTCGTTTATTCGCGAGCATGGCGTCAAGGCTGCCGTTGAGCCCCATCCCGGATTTGTAGTCTACAACACGGAAACGGCATTAAGGCTTTGTGATGTGGGAGGAGAGCAGGTAGGGGTGAACTTTGATCCCAGCCATCTGTTCTGGCAGGGCATGGATCCGGTTTCGTCCATCTTGGCGCTGAAGGACCGGATTTATCATTTCCATGCCAAGGATACGGTGATCTTCCCCAATAATACGGCGCTCAATGGGGTGCTGGATACGAAATCATACAGAAATATCGCCGACCGATCTTGGGTTTTTCGGACCGTAGGCTACGGTCATGGAGCCGACACCTGGAAATCGATCATCAGCGCCCTGCGGATCGCAGGCTACACCGGAGCCATCAGCATCGAACACGAAGACGGGCTTATGTCCGTGCAGGAAGGCTTTAATAAAGCGGTTCGCTTTCTTGAGGACGTATTGATAACAGAAACCACCGGTGATATGTACTGGGCAAATTAGCAATTTATTAATTAACCATTCCTGTGTAGTATAGATAATGTCCGACAATAACTAAGCGGTATCCCTGGTTTGCTGTACAGGCAGACATACGGACGGCGCGGCAATGAGACGGTATTGGCCCATTGCTGCGCCGTCTTTAACAATGGAGGGGAGTATGTCTGAAATGAACATTTTAGTGGTTGAAGACGAGCAAGCGATTAGAAAAGGATTAGAGAAGGCCATTACCCAGCTGAATGACGGCTTCTGTGTATTAAGTACGGCAGACGATGGGGAAACGGCACTGCAGTGGCTCGAGACAGCCGAGGTTTTACCCGATTTGATTATCACGGATATTTATATGCAGTTTATGGACGGCATTGAATTGATTGAACAGGTAAATCTCCGTTATCCCGGAATTACCTGTGCGATCTTATCCGGACATGAGGATTTCAGGCTCGCGCAAAAAGCGATCGACCTAAAGGTATGCCGGTATATCACCAAACCGATTCAGCCGGCAGAACTGCATGGCATCTTATGTGTGATCCGTGAGGACATCGTCAAGGAGCGTTTGCGCATGGCCTCTCAACAGCATGCGGCCAGACCGGCAAACACCAATACCGAGAGTTATGTGAGGGAGAAGCTTCTTTCGGACTTGCTGGATGGAAAGCTGCTTTCCATGGCGGAGCTGAAGGAGAATGCCGACTGCTTTCCTTTCCCCCTGGATGGGGAATATGCCGGCGGCGTCGTCCGGTTGAAGAAGAGCGAGCTGGAGCTGTCACAGCGGGATTTGCTGCTGTACTGCGCCGGAACAAAGCATCTGTTTAGCGAAACCCTCCTCGCAGACGTCCAAGGCTTTGTCTTGATTAAGGATGAACGAACGCTGGTGTTCGGTATTCACCCTGCCGATTCATACACGGCTGACGGTCTGCACAATTTTGCCCTTCTGGCCGACAAAATTCTTGGAATTCCGGTGGCCACCGCAATCGGAACGGTTGTTCGCGGCATTGCCCGGATCCCGCAGTCCGTAGGTCAAGCCTACGATCTATTGGAAGCCCATTCCTTGGGGAAATCTTGCTATCCACTGGAGGAGGAGCAGAAATTCCGCATGGCGCTGGGCACGGGAAGGTCCGAGGAGGCGCTGGTGCACGCACGGCAATTTCTTCGGATGCTGACGGCGGACAATCCGGGAGATGCCCATACGCTTCAAGGCTTATATAAGCTTGCTGTCTCCGTAGAAAAACTGTTTCAAGAACTGGGAATTCAATATCCCGCACTACCGCAATTGCATCATCCATCGATGGCTGCCGCAATCAAACGGATGGAGAAGTGGCTTGAAGCGTGTGTAATCAGCCGCGGTACGGTAACCAAAACCAGCGTAACCTCTGATATTGTTGACAGGGTGGCCGCATACATAGAACAGCATTATCACGATTTTTCCCTTACTCTTCAATCGCTTGCCGATCTCGTTTCGCTGCACCCCAATTATTTGACGCAAACGTTCCGTAAGCATACCGGGCTCTCCTGCATGCAGTATCTGGCCAAGACGCGTATGGAAAAAGCCAAGCAGCTGTTAAACAACACCGATCTGAAAATATCCGAAATAGCGGAAAAGGTCGGCTACGAAAACCCTCTTTATTTCAGCAGCTATTTCAAAAAATGGGTCGGTAAAAACCCTTCTGACTACAAAGGGGAATCCGGTTCCTATGCTTAATCGGCTCTTCACGTATTTCTTTCAATGGTACGCCACCCTCAACAGCAAAATATTCATCAAGCTCATTCTTATCATCTCGATTCCGAATCTGCTGTTGATCGCAGTCATTGCCCAGCTGATGTCCGATCAAATCGACCAAAAAGAGGCGGAAATGAACAATACCCTGTATGTGCTTGAACATGCGACGAGCAGAGAAATACGGGCCATTTTTAACGATGTAACGACCTTAACGAACCAAATTTTGATTGACCCTGACGTGCAGCGTATCTTAGCCTCCGCCAAGCAATCCAAGGAGGATGGAGCTGCAGGACGCTGGCTGGATCAGAACGTTCTTCTTCAGGAGAAATATGACAATCAGCATGCCATGAGGAACCTGCTGTCCCGATCCAGGCTGGTTTGGAACAATATATTTTCCATCGCCGTCGTCGATCTGAATCGAGAGGTATATTTGAATACCTCGGAAAATTATCAGATTTATCCTGAAGATTTGGAGCGTTCCGAGCTGTTTCAGACGGTGGTCTCGGCAGAGCAGTCCGGATTGGCATGGAGCGTGAGCGACGCACTCATCAAAAACGAGGATATGATTACCATCACCCGAAAAATCTATGGAGTCACCCAGCCGACCGATGTCATCGGGTATGTCATTGTCAATCTTTCTTTGGATGCGGTTCGCAGCTCCTTTGATACCTATAATTATTACGGTCAGATGATATTCGGCATGATTAACGCCTCGGAGAGCGCATGGATGGTATACGACAGCAAGAAAATCCAGGGCGGGACAGGCCAGTTGATCGATCAGGCCGCGGTAGATATCGCTTCGAAGCTGACAGATGTTCATCTTAACGACCGCACATGGAGAACCGTTCTCATGAGATTGGATCGTCAGGGCTATCTTTTTGTCGGGCTCGACAAGGAATTTATTCTTAAAGAAACGGGTGAAATCCGAAAGAAGCTGATATACGGTTATGTGATTTTTCTACTGCTTGCTTTGATCGTATCCATGTGGGCTACCAAAATACTGTCTCAAAGGCTCAGACAGCTTATCAAGGCCATGCGCAAATTCGGTCAAAAAAAGTGGGGGACGCGAATATCACTCAAGGGCAACGATGAAATCCGAATCATCGGAGACCAATTTAATCTGATGGCGTCGGAAATCGAGGATTTGATGACGGATTTAAAGGAGCAGCAGCGCTTAAAAAGGCTGTTTGAGCTTAGAGTTCTGGAGTATCAGATCAATCCTCATTTTTTATACAATACATTGGATTCGATTCATTGGCTTGCTCAGGAGAATGAACAACCCAAAATCAGCGAGATGGTCAGCGGGCTGTCCAAGCTGTTCCGCATGATTTTAAGCCAGGGCCGTGAGACCATCACGCTGGCCGAAGAGTTTGAAATGGTGCGTGTCTATCTGCAGATTCAAAAAATCAGGTTTGAGGAGCGTTTCGACTTTGCCCTCCATTTATCTGACGAGGTTGCGCAGTATCCGATCGGCAAGTTGGTGATGCAGCCGCTTGTCGAGAATGCGATTGTGCACGGGATGCGGCGGTTGAGAAAGAAGGGTTTGATCCTGATTACAGGCTTTCTCGAAGAAGATGAAGTTGTCGTGGACGTTTCGGATAACGGAGTGGGGATGACCGGGGAGCAGCTGAATAAACAGCTGGAATTGTTGAATGGCGACGTTCTGGAGGAAGGCATTATATCCTCATCGGGCTACGGGATGAAGAATGTGGATTCCCGCCTCAAGATGCTTTATGGCGCCTCCTATCGGATGCTGATTCATTCCTCCAAAGATACGGGAAAGGGTACGAGCGTACAGTTTAGGATCAAAGAACAAGTCATGAAAATGGGAAAGCCATTGTAATTCAATTCCCGCAAATCAAAAGTCTGTTCCGGCATAGGCCAGAGCAGATTTTTTGTTTGCGGAGTGAACGGTATTTTCATTATCGATTGGTGCGCTTCCGACGGTTTTGAATCTCCTCTGTCACAACCAATGCAAGTTCATCATTACCGAACAGAGATAAGACGCCGAGCAGTGTTTCATCGGCAATTTCACCGGCTTCTTCCTTAGGCACGGTCAATTCGATGGTCTGCTGCAATGAGGGATTGGGATCCTGCTGCGGATAAGCCCGACGGTACAAATCGGCCGGATCGAGATCATGATTAATGCACCATTGGGCGAATACAAGAATCATCATATTCTCGTCACGCTGGTAATTGCGGATGATTTGCTGTTCAAGTTCTTTCTGACTCATTGAAAAATCTCCTTTAACACGGTAATATGGGTTCATTATAAAGAAAGTTCAGGTGTAATGCCAATGATTATGAATGAAAAAATTAAAGCCTCCGAGGTCCGACTCACCGGACTGAACGGAGAAGACCTGGGAGTTGTCCCGACGAAAGAGGCTTTGGCTTTAGCCAAAAAGCTGAAGGTGGATCTGGTTTGCACCTCACTCATGAGTAGTCCTCCGCCATGTAAGCTGATTGGAGCGGGAACGGCCAAGCAGGAGGCGCAGCAGGCTAAGAAACAAGAACGTGAACCTAAGCTCAAGGAGATCCGTCTTACGCCCCAGATCGAAGCCCATGACTATGAAACCAAAATGCAGCAGGCGCAGCGCATTCTCAAATCCGGCGATTCGGTCATGCTCGTTGTGCGCGTGCAGGGCAAAGAAGGCGGGAAAGCGAAAGCGCTTTTAGAGGAATTGGCTCGGGATCTAAGCCTGTCAGGCCGTAAAAAAACAGGGATTCAGGCAAGCGGCAAGCAGGTCGCCGTTCAAATCGATCCGTTCTAAATAAGAGCGCGGCAGTCCACAGCTAGACCATATCATAGATAGGGATGGGGAAGCGTGCTTCGGATCATATTGTTTTATGTCCCATTGGGAACCTCGTTATTATTGGCCGCTTTGACGCATGTCATTGTTAATGGCGTATTGGCCCGTTCTGATCAGCCTGATGTCACAATAAGCAGCTATGCTGTGGCGTTAAGCTTGTCCTTTCTGATCGATTTGCCGATGAATATCATCCGGCAAGTCTCCAGTAAATACTCGCGAGACCGTATTTCTTTTCGGGCGGTGGCACGTTTGACCGCTGTTACTGCGGGGATTCTCATTGTCTTAAGTCTGATCATCGCCTTTACTCCGGCAGGACAGCTGTTGTTCCGCTATGTCTTTGGTGTAAAGGAGCATCTCATACATCCTACCGTCCAGGTATATCAAGTGCTTGCGCTGCTGTATCTTGTTACTGCAATCCGCTGTTTATTTCAAGGTGTGATCATCAACCAGCTGCGTACAGGATGGATGACGGTTGGCATGGCGGTTCGGGTAACGGTCATGCTTGGGATGTCCTGGTATTTTATTCAAAATGGCTGGACCGATGACGGAAGATATGGCGCTCTTATTTTCCTGGTCGGTGTCATCATCGAATGCGTGGTCGCCTGCTGGGAAGGATCGTCTCTAAAAAGGCGGCTGCCAGAAAGAAACGGAGATCAAAGCATAGAGCGGGCGCGTCAGCTGCTTCCTTTTTATATGCCTTTACTCTATTCTTCGATGGTTCTTGTGTTGTTGAATCCGTCGATTCAAGCTGCTTTAAATAACAGTGCGAATCCGACATTATCGGTCGCCGCGTATGCGGTTGCCATCCAGCTCGCCAACATGGTCGCCTGGTTCTGTGCATCCGTGCATCAAATCGTCATTCAATTTTATTCAACGGACCGCCGTAATGTTTTGATTATCGTTGCTTGTTTATCCGTACTATCGCCTGCATTTCTCCTGTCGATTTCCTCGAATACAGGAGGAGGATGGCTGCTGGAAGGTGTGCTTGGGTTACATGGGCCGCTGCTGCAGGAAATTCAGGTGCTGCTGAGGTTTTTGGCGATTCAGAGTCTATTGTTTCCGTGGATCGATTTTTTGGCCGGGAAGTGTATGCTGTTGGGGAAAACCAAGCCGATTATGGCGAGCAAGATGATATCCGTTGTGTTCTCCATCGTTTTATTGATTCTGTTCGTCTATACCATTCCCCATATGAATGGGGGATTGGCCGGTCTGGCTGCCGCCGTTGCGGCGCCGTTGGAGCTGCTGTCCGTGTATATCTTGCTGCGGCGGTTAGAAAAAAAATCGGATCCGTTCCGGCTCAACCGCTCAACAGGCTCGGCCTTATAGCGATTCTGTTATATGGACAGGCTATAACAAATGGTTGATGAATGAAGAGTAAAGGAGGATTAGAGCATGAGTTCCGGAGAACTGGAAGAACGATTGGCGCAAAAGCTTATGGAAGGTGAGCTCAGGCAGGAGAACGCCAACGAAGCTGCACGCAAGCGGCTGCCGCTCAAGACGGAGATTCGTATTCAAGCGCAAATCGATCCGATCGTGGAAGAAACCAGAATATACCGTCAGCTGGCCTCGGAGGTGGATGGCCGATATGCCAAGTATGACCATATGGTGAAAGATTCTAAGGATAAAGAGAATCATGAATAGTTGAATTCTATAAGAGGTTTAAACATCAACGGGGTGAGGAGCAGCTGCTCTTCACCCCGTTTTTTTACAAGCTGCAGATCAGGATTGTTCAATCCAAGCGTAAAGAAGGAATAAGAGGAGCAAATGGGCGGGATAGAAGCTGCGATACAGCCATTTCTTCACATTGAGTGAATAATAAGGAATCGGGTAAGCGAACAGAAGGGTTCCCAATAGACTGAACAATTGTACCCAAGCTCCTGTACCATATGCGGCCATATACATAAAATTCAGTGCGATATGATAACCGATCATTCTCCAGCCGGTACAATAACGGTAAATGAAAACCAGCAGGACTCCATAAATCCCGTAATCCATGGGGATAAGCCATGTCGCGCAGAGCAGTCCGGCAAGGAGTATATTCCTGTATCGCGCATTTGCAATGTGATCGAGCACAACCAAGCCTAATATCGAAAACAAGAGTGTGAAGATCACATTTAATTCCCAATCATCGAATGCCAGAGTGTATGGAATCTGTGACAAGCATGCGAGCCAAAACAGTCTCCATAAGTAGTTTTTTAAATTGCTCGTATAGAGGTAGCCTTGAACCAGGAACCAGCAGTAGAGTGGAAAGGCCATACGGCCGATGATACGGAACAAATCCGTATGAGGGAAAAAAATATACCCCACATGATCAATCAGCATCGTAATCATCGCAATCAGCTGCAGCATTTCGGAATCACCCTCAACCTCGTTACTCGTAACGTTAAATCATTATATCATTTATAGCTCATCCGAATCGATCTTCTTGGCCAACTGCACGGATATTTTATCCACCAGGTAAAATAACTGCTCCCGTTCTTCCAGCGATAGCGGCTCAAGCATATCAACCAAAAGCCGGTTTCGGACATCCATCGCGTCTTCAATAAGCTTTTTGCCATAGGGGGTTAGCATAAGCCTGACCGAACGGCGGTCCTCCCGGCTCCGGAGCCGCTCAACAAGCTTGTCTTCCTCCAGCTGATTCAGCGAAATCGTCGTAGCTCCCGAGGACAGCTGCAGCTGCCGCGATATATCGGCGACCATGCAGGTTTGCCGGTGGTATATCGTTTTTAGGATATGATATTTGGTTGCATTCATACGAAACTGCGGATCTTTATGGCAGGTTTCCAGCAGTTTCATTTTGTATCTTATGAACGTCTCGTTCAGATGATCCATAGCTTCGATTTGAGCGGTTAGTTCCATTGGACCTTTATGCCCTTCCATTGTCTCTATTCATCTCCAGTAGATTCATTCATTCCAGTATACAGGATTTCTTTACTATTTGTATTCTTATTTTTATTGTGATAAATTATTTTATTGTAAAATACTTTGTAATAAAGTAATTCATATATTAAAATATGGAGGGAGAATGTTCAATGAAAGGTCGATTGTTCGCAGCCAACTTGTTTGGCATTTTATTTATCGTAGCTCTGGTTATGGGAGGCTTTTATTACTACCTTCAAAGCTCTCAATACATTAAGACCGAGGATGCACGTGTTGCCGGAGATATAATCAGCCTGTCCGCGCCAACGGCAGGAACCTTGACCAGCTGGAGCGGGAAGGAAGGGGATGTCGTTTCGAAATCCAACACCGTAGGCCAAGTCAATGACGGTACCAAGACGGTAAATGTTAGTCCTATGCTTGAAGGTACAATTGTGAAAGCCCAGGCTAAAGAAGGCCAAATGGTTCAACCCGGTCAAACCTTAGCCCAGATCATCGATATGAAAAAGCTGTATGTTACAGCTAATATTGATGAAACCGACGTTAAAGATATTCAAGTCGGATCGGATGTCGATGTCACGGTCGACGGAGATTCCAACAATACGTTGAAAGGGAAGGTAGAGGAGATCGGACGCGCAACCAACTCCGTATTTTCCCTGCTGCCGACAAGCAATACCAGCGGTAACTATACGAAAGTAACGCAAAAAGTACAGGTGAAAATCTCGATCAGCAATTATTCGGATAAAGTCCTTCCAGGAATGAATGCCGAAGTTAAAATCACGAAAAAATAAGTTGTCTGATAGAAGAAATCAATGGAAAGGAGCAGCGATATGGCTTCACAACATACGGCTGTGAAGAGCAGCGGCGGCGGTATATCTCAACACATCCCGCTATTGACCGTGTTGATGCTGGGATTGTTCTTGGCTATTTTGAACCAGACGTTGTTAAACGTTGCTCTTCCACATATGACTGCCGAATTCGGTGTGACGACGAACACGATTCAGTGGCTGCTGACCGGTTATATGCTGGTCAACGGGATATTAATTCCTTTATCCGCCTTCTTAATCGAGAGATTCGGAGTTCGTCTGTTGTTTTTGATCGCGATGTTTTGTTTTACGGTAGGTGCGCTGATCTGCAGCGTGGCCCCGAACTTTTCTATTATGCTGACCGGCCGTTTGATTCAGGCCGTAGGAGGGGGAGTGCTTTCCCCGCTTGTCATGAGCGTAATTTTGTACATCTTCCCTCCGGAGATGCGCGGCAAGGGGATGGGGCTTTTCGGGCTGGCCATGATGTTCGCTCCGGCAGTAGGTCCGACACTGTCAGGTTGGGTCGTGCAGAACTATGACTGGCATCTTCTCTTTTCGGGAATGATACCCTTAGGCATTTTGGTTCTTATTATTGCCTTTTTTAAGCTAAAGAACATAGAAGAACCGAAAAAAATCAAGCTCGATTATTTCGGTACCTTTACCTCTTTAACCGGGGTTGGATTGCTTTTATATGGCTTGACGGAAGCGGGAACCAAAGGCTGGACGGATCTAACGGTTTTGGCCTATATTATTGTCGGCCTGGTTTTAATATTCGTCTTTGTTCTGCAGCAATTGCAGTCCGATACGCCTATGCTGGATATGCGCGTGTTTAAATACAGCATGTTTTCCTTATCCACAATTATCAATGTGTTTCTTACGGCAAGCATGTTCGCGGGAATGATTCTGCTCCCGATTTACTTGCAAAACTTAAGAGGCTTTACGCCTCTGGAATCCGGGCTTCTTATGCTTCCGGGTGCGCTGGTGATGATGGTCATGTCACCTGTATCCGGGATATTATTCGATAAAATCGGTCCGCGGCCGTTGGCGATCATCGGAATGATCATTACGACCGTAACCACATTTGAATTTACCAAATTGACATTGGAATCGACCTACAGCTTTATCATGATTCTGTATTTGCTTCGTTTCTTTGGAATGTCGTTATTAATGATGCCGATTATGACGGCGGGAATGAATCAGCTTCCACAAAGCATGAACAAGCACGGTACAGCCATGTCCAATACGCTGCGGCAGATTAGCGGTTCGATTGGCACAAGCCTGATCACTACGATTTTTACAAACCGGACAACGTTCCATTTTGCTTCGTATACCGATCAGATGAATACTACAAATCCAAGCTTTATAGATTCGTTTAATACACTGGTACGCAGCATTGCGGATACAGCACACCTGCCGTTGGCACAGGCACAAACGCAGGCCATAAACGCGCTTGCCGGACAAGCCAGACTGGAGTCCACAGTGATGGGAATCAACGATGCATTTTTCTGGACCTCCATCATTTCAGCCGTTGCCTTGGTTCTTAGTGTATTTCTGAGGGATGTGTGGAAAGATAAAGAGGCAAAGAAAAAGGAAGAGATCACGCACACCGAGGTCATTATGCTTCCGCCACCCGGGCAAACCCGGCAAGGCTAATGTACGGAAAGTGTTAGAAATCTCGTCAAGCGGAGGCGATTAAGATGAAAATTTACATTGTATATGATAGCGAAGGCGGTCATACGGAAGCCCTGGCCAAAGCTATCGCTGAAGGAGCCTCGAGGGAGGA
This sequence comes from Paenibacillus sp. F024, assembly GCF_057814255.1. Classification (NCBI taxonomy): domain Bacteria; kingdom Bacillati; phylum Bacillota; class Bacilli; order Caryophanales; family Paenibacillaceae; genus Paenibacillus; species Paenibacillus sp. F024. The sequence continues at coordinate 8,668 of NZ_JBVASZ010000011.1, read as the reverse complement.
CCGGGCAGAGGTATATATTCATGATGTCCATTCGGCAAGTGTTTACGACCTTGCCGATATGGATGCCATCATATGGGGATGCCCCGGCCACTTTGGAACGATTAGCTCAGGATTAAAAGCCTGGATCGATAAACTCGGACACCTCTGGGCGAACGGCAAGCTGATCAATAAAATCGGGGCGGTATTTTGTACGACGGCGACACAGCATGGCGGCTTAGAGTCAACCATGGTCAGTCTGATGACGCCCATGCTTCATCATGGAATGATTATTGCGGGTCTTCCCGGCAATATTCCAGAGAATGCCCTATACGGTTCTTATTATGGTGTCGGCATCACTTGTCCGATCGATAAGGAAGAGCTCATTAGCGAGCAGGGAAAAGAGCTTGGCAGAGCATTGGGAGAACGGGTCGCCCAGATTGCGAAGAGATTTGTACATGTGTAAATCGCGGCCATAGTGTAAGAAAGGGGGAGAGGCGATGATTATTCCCATTTTGAGCATTGCCATAGGCCTGATCCTTATTGTGATTCTTATTATTTATAATCTCCGTTCTTTCTCATCAACCTCCAAAAGAAGCGAAAGACAATATCCTGCCGCCGAACGTCATGAAGAAAATATGGAGAAGCCGGAATCATCCGACGTTGCCAAAACAACTTTAGTAACCCAACAGGATTCACCGTTCACAGCGCATTCGGAAAGCTCCCGATCCTCATCGGAAAGCATTCCGGTAAGAGACAAGCCTTCAGCTCTTCAAAGAAGTGATTCAGATGAAACTCTTCGGCCGGTGAATAACCATAAAATCGACGATCAGGACTACCGAAAGGCGCTTCAAAAATTTCGTCAGCCGGACAAGCCTGAACGTTCTAAGGACAATCCGGATAAAGAACCGATGAAGGATGACGATTTTCGTGCCGCTTTGCGGTCTATGACGTGTAACAGGGAGGATAAGCAATAAAATGAGCGGGCTTGAAATCTCAGTGAACCGCACGCCTTCATTGCAAAAAGACACTTGCTGTGCCAATAGGCAAACAAGTGTCTTTTTGTTTTTAAGATCAGCGAAGCTGAAATTCTGTGGCTGCGCTCTTCGTATTCGGTAAATGTGCTGTCAAATCAAACCCCGTAACGTTGCCGGTAACATGTACGGTTCCATCCGGGTCGATGGTCACCGTACCCGTCGGGCCGTTATCCGGATCGCCAACAATATTCTCCGGTATAATAATGACAGCTAGGGCAAAGTTATACTTTTGCACTTCATCTTTTTGGTATTTAATACCATAGTTGTCGTATACTTTAAGATTCATTGCGGTATAAGCATTAAATTCGGCGGAATACACGTTATTGGTTACCGTCATTCTTTGATACGCTCTCGAATCAGCTTCCAGCTGGGTTGCGGCTACGACATCGTTTTTGACATTCATGGTCACCGATGTAACTTTGCTTTCGCCCTTATTGGTCCTATAAACGATATTCACAATCGCTGTACCCGCTTTATTGCCCAGAACATAGCCGCGGCTGTCACTGGATCGGCCGACTCTAAGCACATTGGGATCGGATGATGTGATCGATTCAATAATACCGCCTACGGCAACTTCTTCACCAGCCGCATTCGTGACATTAAATTTGATTTCTTTTGCAAATTTGCTTCGTGTGGGATCTTCGGCTATGGCTTGGGTTACTAATCCGTCAAAACCTGTAGCCCCACTCGTTAATCCGCTGTCGATCACAGCGGCGAGATCGCCAGGGCTCGTAATCGATACTTTCGGATCGTTAGTGCTGATCGTTGCTGAAACGGTCAACGTCGCAGTAAGAGGTTGGCTAAGACCGCTTAGTATGATCGTGTATTCACCGGAGGTAAGCTCCGTACCGCTAATGGTTAAATCGGCTGATTTACGATCATTGGACCACATGGTGGTTGTAGATAATTGTTGGGTATCCTTTTTAAGGGAAAGCGTTACCTTGGAAGGATCGACAGCCTGGTTTAATGTCACTTGGACGCTTTTATTATCGGCGGATTTGACCGAAACAATCGTTACCGGAGCCGTATTGTTCTGCTTATAGTACGCTTCGGAGCCGGCATGTGCGCTAACGACCAGATCGGCACGAGAAGCTACAGTACTGCCATCTTTGCCTGACGGATGGATTCCTAGAGCCTGAGCTTGCTTTACAGCGTCCTCATACCAAGGGCTGCCTGCCAAGCTCACTTGCTTGCCCAAACCGACCACGAAAACTTTATCCAGTTGACCAATCGTTACATTATCTCCCGGGGCAAATTCCGTATCGGTCATTCCGTCGATCAGTCCGGCTTTCTTCGCAGCTTCAATGTAAGGAATGGCCCAGCCATTCTGCGGATCATCGGCACGAACATCCGAAAAGCTGGAGGTTCTCAAGCTGTAATCCACTTCTAATTCGAAGACTAATGCAGCCACCTTTGCAAACTGGGCACGAGTCATGTTTGCATGAATGCCGAAGGTATCCTCCGAAACCCCTTCAAAAATCCCTTGAGACAGTAATGAATCAATCTTTGCTTTCAAAGCAGGATCTATATCAGCCAAATCATTGAAAGCAGAAGACACCTTTGCGTTTGCCGCGGTAAACGCAGCCTTATTTTCTACCGGATTGGCCATGGCTATGGACGAAAACATGGTAAAAGCCAATGTCGAGCATGCCAATATTTTGAAGCTTTTGTTCACCGGAAACGGCCTCCTTCATTATAAAACTCTACTAAAACGGCTGGCAGAAAAGGGTAGATTATAAACGGGTGCAGCTATCTAATTATACATTGGCAGGATTACCAAAGTCATCTGGAAATAAATTTACAACAGTATAAAGACGGGGTAAGGGTTATTTATGTTTACATAATATTAATTATGTTAAGTTATTTGAAATAAATCAGTAATGTTTATGTAAATTACGCATGATCAAATTATTGACTGAGACAGGTTTAACAAAAGGACTGCCTGCATTAATACGAGGCAGCTGCATCCTATCCGTTTGATTTGTCACCATCCCGCTTTTCGTTGTAAAACCGTAACGGATTCCGGACTGCATTAGCAGCGATTCGGAGGTAGAGTCGTAGCTCCCAAACGGATAGGCATAAGTGTCTTCCACATTAGGCTCCAGCGCTTGTAATTTATGAATGCAGCGTAAAGTATCTTCTGTGATCCGCTTATGATAGTCATCATCCGTTTCCAAGCTTCCATTTATCTGAATCTTATTCGTAAGCAAAGCCTTGGCCTCTATTTGTTCATGGAGCCGGTCGGAATGGCATTGAAAATCCAACTCAGGATCCTCCGATACCATTTGTGTGATTTCCTCAGGTGTTAATGAAGGGATAGCCGAACCACCGGGATTTTCCAAATCTTTGGTGATTACAAAATTGACAGCAGGGATATGAAGCTCATGTAAAATAGGGTATGCCTTCGTATAAAAGCTTTCGTACCCGTCATCGAAAGTCACCAACACCGCATTGTCAGGGACAGAGGCTGTGCCCGTGAGAAAATTCTTTAACTGATTCAGAGTAATAAAATGATATCCCCGATGAAGCAAATCGGTCAGCTGTCCTTTAAATAAACCCGAGGTTATGGTCACCGGACCTGGAGTGTCGTCATCGATATGGTGATACACCAAAACGGCTACCTGGTCTTGATAAAGAGGACTTTCTTTTTGTTGGAAAGAATAAAAATTGATTAGAATGACCAATAAACCCACGAATATCAGACCCGTCCGGCGAATCATTTCAAACGCTCCTCTTCATTTTTATCAGCATGGTCATAGAACTGAATTTGCCTATGCGGTTTGGCGGCCATCCCTCCTGGGCTGGTATTGTACTGGAAGCTTTAAGCCATCCGCTGACAGGTCAAATGGCTGTGATTCTTTCAGTATAATATCATGAATAAATGAGAAGAGGATTAAATTTTTGCTTGTATGATTCGGGAGTCCATCATTCTTAATCGGCTTCTATTTTTTATTAGACATGAGCGGTTTTATAGTAGACAATAGAATTAATTCAACTTCTGTTTCACGCTTACATAAAGCAAATAAATTCACAAGCCGCATAGGAGGATAAGCTCATGTTTAACCTTGACGGAAAAGTGGCCATCGTCACTGGAAGCGGTTCCGGTATCGGAAAGAGCATTGCACTGGGGATTGCTCAAGCCGGAGCTGATCTTGTTATTACCGAGCTCCCTGGAAAAATAGAAGCGGCCCGTGCGACGGCAGAGGAAGTCCGCCAAAATGGCTCGAAAGCTTTGGCCGTTGAATTGGATGTAACTGATGTGCGCAGTATCGGAAATATGGTCGGGCAAGCTTGTGATGCCTTTGGGAAAATAAATGTACTTATAAACAATGCCGGAGTGATCATCAGGAAAAAGGCAGTAGAGGTTACGGAAGAAGAATGGGATCGGGTGATGGATGTCAATTTAAAGGGCGTATTCTTTTGCTGTCAAGCGATCGCTAAAGTGATGATCCAGCAACGCGGCGGAAAAATCATCAACATCGCGTCAATCAACGGAATGGTCGGTTCCGCTGAACGTTCTTCCTATACTGCAAGCAAGGCAGGCGTCATTAATCTAACCCGGACGCTTGCAGCGGAATGGGCGGAATTTGGCATCAATGTAAATGCCATCGGTCCGACGTATTTATTAACGCCATTAACCGAAAATTTATTTGCACAGGACGCCTTTAGAGAAGAGTACCTTCGGCGTCAGCCCATCCAGAGGATCGGAAGGCCAGAGGATGTTCTGGGCACGGTCATTTATCTGGCGAGCTCTGCCTCCGATTTGGTCACAGGCCATACCGTTATGGTCGATGGAGGATGGACGGCAGTGTAAATTCCCAAGGGCAGCAGGTCAACAGCAATCGTCAAAATTCAACGCATCGAAGACAATACCAAAGCGTCATTCCTCACTATTGTTAAATATCCGACACCCCGATTTCGACTGTAAATTCATCTCTTTGAAGCTACAATGAAAATAGTAGAAGCGAGAATGGGAATAGGTGTTGGCCGAGATTTAAATAGGGAGGGAATATTGTGCAAACGATGTTCGAATTGGAAAATGAAGCTTCTGCCGAAGTCTATTACACTACCAAACAAGTCTCAGAAATAACGGAGCTGTCGGACGATTTAATCCGTGTGTACCAAAAGGAATTTAATTTACAAGTCGAGCGTACCTCTCGCGGTCATCGGCGTTTTAATCAAAAGAACATCACCGATTTACTGGCGATTAAAGAAAAGATTCAAAGCGAAGGCTGGACCTACAACCAGGTGCGTGAATGGCTTGGGGGCAATGTCATCATTTATCACTCACCGGAAGCCAAATCTAATTTCGACAAACAATTGGATGACCTTGCCGAAAAGGTATCGGACCAAAACGAACTTATTCATTTGTTAATTCAAAAGTTGGATGAGCAATCGAAAGCGATGGAGCAGCAGCAGCAATATATCGAGGATTCAATAAAATGGCGCGATCGGCAGATCACAGAGCATCTCCGCTCCCAATTTGAGGCAGCGGTTTCCGTTGAGGCGCCGAAGAGAACCGGTCGGTTCAGGCCTGGATTATTTCAACGCTTATTCAAAATCAGATAGGACTTTGCATTTATATTCACATTAGATATAACCTATTTTATCCGTAATCTGTAAATTTGTAGTTGATATGCATCCACACTTTGGTATAATCAGTATATAAGTATATTTTATTGAAAAGAGCTTTGGGACGAGGGAAAGGAAAGCATCTTCCTCACTGCAAAGTTCTTTTATTTTGATAACGAAAGATGACCATGAAGTCACTTGTAATTTGAAGATCGAGAGGGGCAGAACGTTGAAGCAAGTCGCCATCCTGGGAAGCAGCGGGGGGAATTTATTTAATTTGGGAGGGGAAGAGCCCGACAAATTGATCGGGGAAATCATAACCCAGTGTAAAGGTGCCGGTGTTCAGATACGGGCTCTGCAATTTATCTCAGCCTCCGAATCCATGGATTCGGCTAAAGACCAGACAACCGCTTCACTATACAACTGGGATCCGGAGGAACTGCGTATCAGGAAGGTGTTCGAGGGATTATTGAAGGACACGAACCTGGCTGCCGCAGCATTAGATGCCGAAATTGCCGAGTTCATCAGCTCCGGAAGTATTGACGGTTTGATCGTTATGAGTACCGATCCTGAGCATGTCAATAAACAAGCCATCTTGGCAGCGGCAGAAAAAGGGATACCTGTCGTCGGTACAGGCGGTACCTCAATGGCCCTAATCCGCTCTAATGGGGCAAATGTCATCGCTGCTTCAGGGACAACAGGTACGACTAACCGGACCAGAGCGGTTTCTTTCTTGACTTCATTATGCAAATATTGGGGAATCAAGTATTACCCCGTACTTGGGGAGGCTAGAGCAGATCGTGCTTTCACATCCGGGAGCCCATTTAAGAAAATCAATCTAAAAGGGGTTATGCAGTCTTCGTTGCCCGCTTTTATCGCAATGGCCATTGTTTTGGCTCTCAGCCAGATCCCGGCGCTGCAAGGATTAAAAGCCGTATTTGATCTGATGATTAAAGCGCTGCCTGTAATTTTGGCCGTTATCGCGGCGAAGCAAATATCTGATTTGGATGAAGTATCCATTGCTGCCGGTGTTATAGCCGGTACTTTATCCATTGAAGGAGGCATTATCGGGGGAATCATCGGTGGTATCGGAGCCGGATTGCTGGTGCAATTTCTGTTTACGAAATGTGTACAGTGGCGGTTTCCTATGACAACCGTGAATATTGTTGCAGGAGGATTTGCCGGTCTTATATCCGGACTGATCGTTTATTACTTCATCGCACCGATCGCACTGCAAGCCGGGGAATTGATCCGCTTTGTCATTGATCAGGCCGTTTCGTTTAATCCCATTCTTGCGGGGATCATTGCCGGACTCCTGATATGGCCAGCTATTCTAGGCGGTATTTATCATGCGGCCATTCTTCCGATCGTTCTGCTGGAAATGGAGAATACGGGGAACAGCTTCTTAGGCGCTGTTGATATGGTCGGCTTAGTCATGGTGTCTGCAGGCATTACATTGGCCAACATCGTTGCTCCGCGTGACAAGGGGGAAGCCGCCGTAGCCACTCCAGGCTTTCTGATTAATATGGGCTTCGGTACATTTGTCGAGGCTGCATATCCCTTCATGTTTTCCAACAAGATCGTTTTTATGGGCGCAATCATTTCAGCCGGCGTGGGAGGGGGACTTGTAGGCTTGTTCAACATCCGGGGTACAGCCTATGTTCCATCTTTCATGGGGCCGCTGTTATCGAACAATATGGGCGGCTTTATCATTGCGATGGCTGCTGCACTGAGCTTGGCATTTGTGATTACGGTAGTAGCAAACAAGTCTGTGAAGAAGAATCAACAAGAGAATATCAAACCATCCTCTGCAGTTTAATTAAGAGTGGTCAATAATAAATGAGGCTATGCACAAGAATTTTTCTTTGGCATAGTCTCGTTTCGTTTTGCTCAATGCACCTATAGGCCATTTTTATTATTTATTTCAATACCCAGTTCAGGTCGTAGTTCTCAACATACACTGGGTTACAAAAGCATTAGCGCAGCTGTAGACGCCAGATATGTCGAAAAGGAGTGATATGGCTTTGATATTCTTGAATGAGTACATGAAAATGGAAATAAAAGGGAAGAGAAACAATGGGGCAGGTAGAGAGCAAATTGTATACGATCTAGGTAATGGTCCGCTTATTTACACAAAGCCCATTAAGGTTTTAAATAATCGTTACTATTCAGCAAAGAAAAAAAATAAAAAGAAGAAAAAATTCATCGGGGCAGGCGCAAGAAGGATTGTGTATGATCTTGGCAATGGAAAAGTTTTGAAAGTTGCCAAATCGATTTATGGCATCAAAAGCAATAGAAGAGAAGTGCTGACTTTTAAATCATCTTCGCCTTACTTAAGAAAATATCTCGGTAAAATTATCAATTATGATAGAAATGGATATCATTGGCTAACAATGAAAAAATATAAGCGGAAAATCCCGCACCTAAAAATAAATAAGAGGAAAATATTACGACTGAGAGCCATATTTAGAAGCTATGGAATTATTCCATATGAAATTCTTACTCATAAGGGTAAACCTAATTATGCAAATTTGCGTTTAAAGAAATATGGAAAGATTGTCGTGATTGATTATGGAAATTTTAGATTTCGCAGAAAAATAAGATGAAATATATAAATTCCGGCTGCCGATACGATGTAGCCGGAATAAGATTAAGCGAGAGCACATTGAACATATATATAGATGTATGAATTTGAGTCATATTGTATATTATCGCTATACTTATTCACAAAACCCGTATTTTGTACATATATCTATAAAACACCTATAAGCCTTCTTACATATGAATTTATGGGTTTATGTCCAATTGTCTAATGACTCAAATCCCTCCCCAATGACGACTCAACAATACCCTCAATAAGGGTTTTGACACAAATGTGCCCTCAATCAACTAAATGATTGAGGGCACATTTGTGTCATTGTTCTGGTTTGCTTACAAACCCAAAGGCATTCCATAAATAGGGCTTGCTGAACGGGTCACATTTTACGGCATCACGGGCAAGCGGAATGCAAGGGTCGACCAGAGCCATTGCAAAAAAGGCAAAAAGAGAACCCGGAGTCTCTTTTCGAGGTTCATGACCAGCA
>NZ_JBVASZ010000010.1:0-174359 GCF_057814255.1 Paenibacillus sp. F024 | reverse complement strand
ATAGGCAAAAGGAGCGGTCAAGCGCTCTTCTTGACGGCTTCTTTTGCCTATGAGATTCTCCAAGCAAGCGGAAGGGTTATGACTCTCGTTAATAGCCATCCACCCACCCAGTAGCGCGAAGAGCCTTTATCTTCTTGAGTCGGAGCTCATTTTCACCATCCCTTGATACCGTACAAAAAAAATAGCCCCTCTATGCTAAGCAAGAGGGGACAGGTTATTAAACGGTGTATGCTATTGTATTCGGAATCCCTGAACCGATCCAGGGGAGTTGCTATTGAATCACGCCGCAAGCAATCCGGGCCCCGGCATTCCCTGCCGGTTCGGTCACATTGTCATCCGCTTTTTCATGTATGATTAAGGCAGTACCTCCGGGCTTTAAGAGGGAGTTCGGTTGATTGGGCTCCAGCGTCAGCTGCTTTGCAATGTATTCAAATTGAACCTTGCCTTGCGAATTGGCCTCCAGATTCGGAAGATCTCCGGCATGCGAGCCTTGGGAATGGCCCATCCCATGCTTATGGCCCTGCGGATTAAAATGCCCCCCTGCCGTTTTGAAATCCGGCCCTTCGCACTTGCCGTTCTCGTGGACATGAAAGCCATGCTTGCCCGGGGTCAACTGCTCCGTTTCCAGCTCTATACGAACGCCTTCGCTTACCTGCGTAAGCTTGGCTTGGCCAACCGGATTGCCCTTAAGACCGACCAGCTGCACTTGGACCTCATCCCTGCCTTTTTGAGCCATGACAGCCGCGCTGTCGTTCATTTCTTGTTTCGGATTCTTTTGTTCGCCGCCTGATCCGAACCATGTTCGGGGATCTGCTTGACAGCCAACCAGCAGCAACATCAATACAACGACGCATGCGGCATTAAGTGCTTTATTTCTCATAACGGCCCCTCCTATCGATTACTTGTACAATTGATCATTGTAACCAATTAAGGGAGCCTTAAACATTACTTTCCACTCTGCTGTAAAAATGGATTGCGCCATTCCATCAGCATGGCATAATTATGAGACTCTTCATCTTCCAGATAGTTTTCCACCAGCTTGACCGGCGTACGGCCGCAGCGAAGGAGAAATGTCATTACCGGATCCTTCAGTTTCCCTTCAAGCACATGGCGTACATACACCTCTGCCGGCATGGTATCGGCATGCTTATGATAACCGGGAAGCCGTCCGCCGCCCAGCAGCCTTTCCAGCTTCAGCTGCACGACAACCTCGTACATCGACATCATCAGCCATTTGCCAAGCCCCAGCTTTCTGTATGCAGGACGGGCGGAAATATCGACGATATACAATGTGTTTCCATTAGGGTCATGATTACGGATATAACCGCCGTCCGTAATTTCTTCCCACGTATGGTCCGCGCTAGCCGGATCGAAATTTACCCTCAGTCCGGTAATTGAAGCGGCCAGCTCTCCATCGATTTCCACACAAAGCGCGCCTTCCGGAAACAACTTTACGTGGTTTGCCAGCTGCTCTTCGTTCCACCAGAGCTCCGAAGGAAAGGGCGGAGGAAAGCTTTCCTGCTGAATCCGGATCATGCCTTCAAAATCATTTTCGGTATAGGAACGGATCGTTGCCTTCACGGAACGCTCCTGATCGAACACATAAAGTTCCTTGCGGTAAAACGACATCTGGGCGCTCCTTTCTGAATTAACTCCAGTCCGTATACAAATCCGTCCGGCGGTCTCTCCAAGTCGTAACGGAGCCTTTCTCCCGCACTTCGTACAGCAATGACAGATCGAGATCTCCTGTGATGACCATATCGCCGTTAATTTCACCTGCCGTCATGATGCCGCCCGGCGGAAAGGGAACGTCGTTAGGCGTAATGATCGCCGCCTGTCCATAATTACCGCGCATAAAATCGACCGTCGGCAGCGAACCGACTGTACCTGTTGTAACCACATATACCTGATTCTCAATCGTACGCGCATGACAAGTATACCGTACCCGGTGAAAGCCATGCCGGTCATCCGTGCAGGAAGGACAGAACAGCACGTCCGCTCCACGGGCTTTGGCCATACGTACAATCTCCGGGAACTCCATATCGTAGCAAATCAGCATCGCGATACGGCCTTTATCGGTATCAAACACGTGAAGTCCGTCGCCGGCCTGCATATTCCATTCTTTCACCTCGGTTGGTGTGATATGCAGCTTCCGCTGCTCTCCAACCCGTCCGTCCGGATAAAAAAGGTACGCCGTATTGAATAATTTGCCTTGTTCCTCGATGATATGCGTTCCACCGATAATATGCATGCCGGTTTCCGCGGCAAGTGACTTGAACAACTCCATATACTGCTCCGTGAAGGAAGGCAGTTCATTAATCGAAAGCGCCTGTTTGCTTCCGTCTTTGCCGATCGACATTAATTGCGTTGTGAACAGCTCGGGAAATAATACGAAATCCGATTCGAATTCCTCTGCTGTTTTGACATAATGAGTCACTTGAGCTGCAAATTCCTCAAAGCTGTGAATGGTATGCAGATGATATTGGACTGCCGATACTCTTAATTTCATGTTGTTCTCCTTTCCATGAGGCCAATTTCTGCTCCGTCTTCGCGGGGCTCTTCTTCTGTTGTCTCTTCAAGAATATCCTGAATCGGATCAAAAAACAAAATATGCGGCTTTTTCATACACCAGGTCGTCATGCATCGCTGCCCCTCCACCATTACCGTTTTTAGCGGATCCACAAATTGACCGTGCAATTTATCCGTCATATGGTGGAGCGCTTCGGCGTCTACCAGATACCGTTCGCTGCCGTCGGGCAGCTCAAAGCGATGGCCTCCAAGCGGACGAACCTGATTCTCCATTCCGATACTGGAAGCAAGACGCGCAAAGAACAGACCGCCCGGTTTAAGTACTCGCCACATCTCCGAAACCATCCGTTGGAAGTGCCGTTCATCTTCCGCAAAATGCAGCACAGCGCAGGAAATCACGACATCGAAAGCATCGTTGGCGAAGCTCAGCTTCTCCACCGGTTCCACACGAAACTGCTCCTCCGGCAGCTCATTATTCAATTCCAGCGCCAGCTTGCGGACCTTATGAATCGCTTGTTCCGAACGGTCCACAGCGAACACGTCATAGTCTTCCTGCAAGAAATAGACCAGATTGCGTCCTTCTCCGCAGCCTGCATCAAGGATGCGCATGCCGGGGACGATCCGCCCTTTGAGCAGCTGGTCGAACAGATTAATGTCCATATTTCCAAATTGTTCCTTCACATTCATGCGGCCGGTATCACTCACTTCCAGATGATGGCGTCTGTTCGATTATTATACCACCTTCAGACATAGAAAACTATGAAAGAGCCTGCAAATGCGTCTATTTGTGTCGGATCATGCAAAACCGCATTAACCCCGATACCCTAACTTAATTTCTGTAATGTCAACAGACCTCTTCCCGCTCAGAAAGTAACATGAGCGGGAAGAGACACTGTAGTAGCATTGTATCCTTATAAGTCACCCATGTTCGAGCCAATGTACTTCATCCGGGGTTAAACGGATGGCCGCCGCCTGACTGCACGATTCCAGTTCCGCATCCGATTGGGCGCCGATGATCGCGCAGGATGGGAAAGGCTGGTTCAGTACATATGCCAGCGCAATTTGAATGGCGCTGACTCCTTTCTCCTTCGCCATCTGCTCTGCACGACGCAGACGCTCCCAATTCGCATCATTGTAGAAGACACGTACGATATCCGCATTCTCCTTTATCTCCGGTGTGAACCTGCCCGTAAAAAATCCCCTGGCCTGGGAGGACCATGACAGCAGCGGAAGCTGATTATCCTCGTGCCATGCAAGATCGGCCGAAGCCGCGGATACGCAGCCGGCCCAATAGGGTTCATTGACCTTAGCCAAGCTCAAATTCGGACTGTTGAAGCTAAAACCGTTAAGCCCGTTGGATGCTGCATAATCGTTAGCCTCCTGGAGCCTTGTGACGGACCAATTGGAGCATCCGATCGCCTTAATCCGTCCAGAGGAGAGCTGCTCATTCAGCGCAAGCATGATTTCGCTTACAGGTACCGCAGGATTATCGCGGTGCAGTGCGTACAGATCTATATAATCGGTACCCAGACGCTCCAAGCTTTCCTCCAAATCACGCCGGATGGCATCCGGGTTTACCCGGGGACCGTTGTGATCGTGGTGAGCCCCTTTCGTCAAGATCATGACGTCCCTGCGATTGCCACATTCCTTCATCCATTTCCCGATCGTCTTCTCGCTTTCCCCGCCGCAATAAATGTGTGCCGTATCGATGGTATTTCCTCCGATCGCCACGAAACTATCCAGCACGCGGCAAACCTTGCCATACGTCTCTTCCTTGAAAAAATCCGAGCCTTGAATTAATCGGGATACCGGTTTATCCAGGTTCTGAATCATTATGGTTTCCACCGCCTGATTCCTCCCTATAATTCAACGCGCCTGCGTTCTGTGGCCGACATCAAGCAGGCATCGACAACCCGCATATTCGATATGGCATCGGCGGGCTCAAATGGCAGAGGTTCACCGTATAAAATATGCCGGCTAACCGCATCGGCTTGCAGCGCGTATTGGTTTACGTACGGAACCTCAACCTCGCGTCGTGCCCCATGAATCGTCACATAGAAGTGATCCCGTTCGTCCTTGTGCGCCACAAAGGCTGAAGGGACCTCAATCCGGCCTTCCGTGCCGATAATCTCCAATCTGTTGCGCCCGTCTGCCCACATCCCGCAATCAAACGTCAATGCAACACCGTTTGCGAATTCAAGCAATCCCGAAGCCATCATATCGACATGATCATGCTCCGGTGAGAAGAAGGCGTGTACTGCAGCCGCTTCCGGCTCTTGTTCAAGAATAAGGCGGGCGGCGCTGATTGGATAAACGCCTACATCGTAGACAGAGCCGCCTCCCATAACGCGTTTGTATCTTACATTGGCGGCATCCTTGGCGTTATTAAACGTAAAAGCGCCGTGAATTCCGCGGATCTCGCCGATTTCTCCGGATCGAATGATATCCTTGATCATCTTGTAACGCGGATGATAACGATACATGAAGGCCTCGGCAAAGGTTACCCCGGCCCTCCTGCAAGCCGCCGCCATTTCCTCCGCCTCCCGGGCGTCAAGCGCTGCCGGCTTCTCGCACAGCACATGCTTGCCCGCTTCGGCGGCACGGATCGTCCATTCCTTGTGCAAGTGATTCGGAAGCGGGATATAAACCGCATCGATTTCCGGATCAGCCAGCAGCTCTTCATAGCTTCCGTACGCTCTGGGTATATTCAGCCTCTCGGCCGTTTGCTTGGCTTTGTCCAATCCTCTGCTGGCGATGGCCGACGCTGCTCCCGTATCCGATTGCTGAATTCCCGGGATAACCGCGCGTACAGCAATATCGGCACAGCCGATAATTCCCCATTTCACGATGCTTTTACTCATATCCGGAATCTCTCCCCTTCCCTGATTTCCAAGCTTTATTTCCATTATATTGAAACCCTTTTGAAATTAAAATAACTGCTTAATGCAATAATCTATGCTTACCGTTTATTTGGAGTACCGACGGTCGAAAAACCGGATTGTGCGCTTCAGGTTATCCAAGCCAAAGACGCCCACGAACTACCGCAAGCTTTAACGGAATGATTAACTGTTGTATACTGGTGATTCGAGAAGGCTGCCCTGACGTAAACAGGCAACAGAAAGGAGCTATTATGAAATCATTAGTTCTTGCGGAAAAACCGAGCGTGGCCAAAGAAATCGCCCGTGTGCTCGGATGTACACAAAAGCACAAGCATTATATAGAAGGGCCGTCATATGTGGTAACTTGGGCATTGGGGCATTTGGTGACCCTCGCCGAGCCTGAGGATTACGACCCCAAATACAAACATTGGAGCCTGGAAGACCTCCCGCTGCTTCCGCAGCGCATGAAACTGAAGGCCATCCGGGAGACCACGCCTCAATTCAAAGCCATAGCCCAATTAGCCGGGCGCAGCGATTTGAAAGAACTGATCATTGCTACAGATGCCGGACGCGAAGGCGAATTGGTCGCCCGTTGGATTATGGAGATGATCCGCTGGAGAAAACCGTTCCAACGTCTTTGGATTTCGTCGCAGACCGATAAGGCTATCCGTGAAGGATTTGCAGCTCTTAAACCGGGACACTCCTACGATCCGCTCTATCGTTCCGCAGTATGCCGAGCGGAGGCCGATTGGCTGATCGGGTTGAATATTACACGCGCGTTAACCTGCAAGCATAACGCACAGCTGGCGGCCGGACGGGTGCAAACACCGACACTGGCGGCGCTGATGGATCGGGAACGGCAGATTAAAGCGTTCCAAGCCAAAGATTATTGGATGCTTCGCGCTCAACTCGGCTCCTTTCAAGCCGTTTGGCGCAGCAAATCGCAGCCCGACGGACGCCTATTCGACAATTCGGCTGCAGAGGCGCTGCTGGCTCGTCTGAACGCCGTTCGGTCCGCCATCGTATCGCAAGCTGAAGACAACCGAAAAAACCGAGCCTCATCCGCTCGCTTACGATTTGACGGAATTACAGCGTGATGCCAATAAAAGATATGGATTTACAGCCAAGCAAACATCCAATGTGCTTCAGCGTCTGTACGAGCAGCACAAACTGGTCACCTATCCGCGTACCGATTCCCGGTATCTATCATCGGATATGGTCTCCACGCTTCCGGATCGGCTTAAGGCTCTGCAGCTGCCGCCATATGCCGCCTGGGTCAAGCCTCTGCTGAACAAGCCCCTGCCGGTAACCAAGCGCATGGTAGACGATGGGAAAGTATCCGACCACCATGCGATCATCCCTACGGACGAACGGCCGCAGCTTCACAACCTGACAGCGGATGAGCGCAAGCTTTATGACATGATCGTACGCAGGTTTATCGCGTTGTTTTACCCTGCCTTCCGGTATGACGAGACATCCGTCACGGTCGATATCGGCGGTGAAAGCTTCCACGCCAAGGGCCGAATGACACGTGATGCGGGCTGGAAAACGCTGTATGATTCGGGATCCGTCTCTGCCGATGATGAGGATGAAGATACGGCGGAGGATGAGGCATCCTCACGCCAAACGCTTCCTCCGCTTCAAGCCGGAGCGGAGCTTAAGGACATTCGTCTGAGCCTGCAGAAGCAGACGACCAAACCGCCAAGCCGTTATACCGAAGCAGGGCTGCTGTCAGTGATGGAAAAGAATAATCTCGGGACACCGGCCACACGGGCGGATATTATTGAGAAGCTCCTGCAGACCGATACGATCGAACGACGCATGAACACGCTGCAGCCTACCGGTAAAGGCGTTCAGCTCATCGAGCTGGTGGTGCCCGAGCTTCGCTCGCATGAGCTCACTGCCGCATGGGAGCAGGAGCTCGAACGGATATCCAAAGGAAAAGGCGACGCCGACGCCTTCATGGAAAGCATTCGTAAGCAAACCCAAGCGATTGTCAGACAGGTGAAAGAAAGCGCCGCGGAATACAAACCGCACAATTTGACCAGCTCCCGCTGTCCCGATTGCGGCAAGCCGCTGCAGGAGATCAAGGGCAAACGCGGAAAGATGTTGGTTTGCAGCAGCCGGGAATGCTCATACAAGCGCGCTGCCGAAGCTCCGTTATCCAACAAACGCTGCCCTCAATGCCATAAGAAAATGGAGATTCATACGGGAAAAGCCGGAAAGTATGCGCAGTGCCGCCCATGCAACGTGATCGAAATGCTTGGTGAATCGGGTCCTAAAGGCGGACGCGCTGCGAAGCGCCAGCAGGGGCAGTTAGCCAAGCAGTACAGTGACAACATAGAGCTGAATTCTGGTCTTGGAGAAGCACTCAAAGCCGCACTGCAGAAAAAACAGGAGTAGCAAGGGAATTTCACCGGTGTGGGTTAATCCGTATTCCTTACCGGTACCTGTTCGTAGCGAACGATAAAAAAAGGGTTGTCACCTCAGCAGCCTATCGGCTGCTAGTAGGAACAACCCTTTTTTGCTATGATACATTCACCGGCCGGTTTAACCAAGCCGATGCTTAACCTCCCGCTCATAAAACGCCCTAAGCTGCTGCTTTTCCGATTCTGTGAAGCGGAATTCACAGTCGCGGCCTTCGTCTTGCGGGACGATATCGAAGATCTCGCCGCTGCGTGTACAAATGAGCAGTGCACCGAGCTCTTCAATCCCTTCCGGCGCCTTTGCTCCTTCGGCCAGCTGGAAGGAAACCTCAATATCGACCCATTGTCCGTCCCGCGGCTCGATGCGGGCCTCCATCCGTTCAAATCGCAGTTCTTTTATCTCCGTGCCTCCGTAAGCTATCATAACCCTTTACTTCACCGCCTTATTTCCTTGATTCAGCAAATCCTTCAACGCCATCTCAAGTACAGGATAGTGAAATTGAAAACCATGGTTAATCGCCACATTCGGCACAACCCTTTGCCCTTCCAGCAGCAGAACGGACATTTCTCCAAACATAAGCTTCATCACAAACGCCGGTACCGGAAACACATACGGCTTGTTCATCCACTTAGCCAGCGTTCTGCCGAGCTCGTCATTGGTAACGGGCTGCGGTGCCGTGGCATTTACCGGGCCTTCTATATTTTCTTGTTCAATACAGAATTCAATCAGCCGGACGAGATCACGAATATGAATCCAAGACAGCGGCTGTTTGCCGCTGCCAATTCGTCCGCCAAGACCATACCTGAACGGAGCACTCATTTTGGGCAGCGCCCCGCCGTCATTGGCGAGAACAACTCCGATCCGCAGCAGGACAACGCGTGTATCCGGAATCAATTCCGCCGCGGCTTCCCATTTATCCGCCACATTAGAAAGGAAATCTTCCACTTGAAGATCGCTTTCTTCGGTAAAAATCGTTGTCTCCGAGCTTCCATAGATCCCTACGGCCGATGCATTGACCAGCACCGGCTTAAATTCCATGCGTTCAATGATGCTTCGCACCCGTTCTACAGTATCCAGACGCGATTGCAGGATATGCTGCTTAGCCTTTGGAGTCCACCGCTGGTTAATGGTTTCACCCGCCAAGTTGACGATGGCATCCACCCCTTCGAGAGGCTTTACACTCGATTCCAGATCTTCCCAAGTGATATTGCGGATCAGCGGATGCTCAGACTTTTGCTTTTGTCTGGAAATCAGGATAACCGTTGTCCTTTTATCTAACAAATATTGGGTCAAATGCTTTCCAATAAAGCCTGTTCCCCCTGCGATTGCCACTTTCATGCTTTTCCCCCGCTCAATCGTAAAATTTGCTATGAATCACATTATATCTCAAAATGAAAGCTTGAACAAAGATATGACAAGATGAACTGTTCTTGCTGTGTGATTTCGTTTCGCCATATAATACATATGAGGTGAAATGATGGAATCCAAAGAAGCGCTCGAGCATTTTGTCATGTATTTACAAACCATTAACCGCCATTTACGCTCCCAACTATTTGATCAGCAGGAAACCTCGCTAACCCGGGTACAATGGCTGCTGATGCGAAATCTTTACCGCACCGGCGCCTCGACGATCGGACAGCTGGCCGAGCATCTTGATGTTCGATCCAGCACCATGTCGCAAATGGTGGACCGTCTCGAAAAAGCGGGGTTAGCCATTAGGGAAAGCAGCGATCCGGATGCCCGGGTAAGATGGGTGAAGCTCACGGAAGAGGGTAAACGGGTGATTCGCCAAACCGAAGCCTTGTGGGCGCAAACTTTATCCGAGCCGTTCGAGCAATTCAGCGAAGCTGAGAGACAACAGTTCCTGGAATATATGCACCGTTTATCTGAAGCTCTCCCTGCCAAAAAACTCTAAGTATTCATATTAAGACAAATAAGCCCACCTGCCTCGGTACCAACCGGTACACCAAGGAAGCGGGCTTTCTTTGCAGCCATCAGGCTATGTCCGATGTGAAGCTTCGGTTGATGAACCTTAGTGCTTCAGGCAAATGCCCTCCAAAATAATCCCAGTCATGGTCTCCTTCAAACTCCATGTACTCATGTTCATACCCCAGCTGATCCAAAAGCGCTTTGTATGCGGAGTTTAAAGGATACAAATAATCGGAGAAGCCGCAGTTAAAATGCAGCGCCGGGCGGATCTCCTCCCGTACGCGGCGCGAAGCGAGCACATGTAAATCAAGCTCTTTCACATAAGGTCCATGCACAGGACCGATCATTCGGACAACCTCAGAGCGAAGCATTTGCTCCGTCATTAAATTCACAGACATGAGCGCACCGGATATGCTTGCGGCTGCGCCGAAGACTTCCGGATTTCTCAGTGCGAGCACGAAAGCGCCGTAACCGCCCATGGACAAGCCGCATACAGCTCTATGCGAGCGGTCGGCAATGGTACGAAACTCGCGGTCGATCGCGGGGATCACGTCGTACAGAACGTAATCCTCAAACTGTCCGCTGCCGTCATACCAGTTCACATAGAACGTTCCGTGACCGTACCCGCCGTCGCTAATCATCACTACGATGCTTTCCCTGAGCGCTCCGGAAGACATCATTCCATCCAGCGTAGTTTCCGCATTCCCCTTGACGGTCCAGCTGGTTTCATCGCCATACAGTCCGTGAAGCAAATAAATAACGGGATACCGCGTTTCCTCAGACTGCCCATAGCTATCAGGAAGATACACATGGCATACTTTTCGTGAATACAAAGCGCCTGAAAAAAACGAAAACGGCTTCACACTCATTCGGTCGCCCTCCTTTGCCTGTATCGGTGCGTCATTAATTCAGAACGGCACTCATATGCTGCTTGGTGATCGACCAATGCGAGGTATTCCAGATCGTTTCCTTATTTTTGATATATAAAATCTGTGGAGACGCATGCTTGACACCCGTATCCTCGGCGATTTGATTGGATACCGGACGGGATTCGATCACTTTGACCATTATGTAATCGACATCGGTATTCGGCGTTTTGCCCAGATAGCCTTCAAATTCCTCCAAAGCGTTGGAACTGACCGGACAAGCCGTACTGTGCTTGAGCACCACAACCGGCTTTGAAGTGGTTCCTTCAAAAATCGTGTTCCATTCCTCGTTTGTCGTAATCTCTTTCCACTGTGCCATGAGTTCCGCTTCCTTTCAATTCTTTATTTATGATCGTAATAATGATGCTCGGCTTCCACTTCGTCTCCAAGGCGAAGAATGCCAAATGAATAACGGGGCTGTCGGCGTTTATCGGTCGGCGATCCGGGATTGAACAGCAGCATGCCGCCTCTTCTTTCCATATGGGGCGAATGCGAATGTCCGAATAGAATCACGTCCACAGTACCCTTGCCATCCGCATTGCAGAAGGCCTGGAAGGCCGTATCCGGTGTAGAACGGCTCCCATCGCCGTGAATCAGGCCAATGCGGTATGATGCAAGCTCCAGAACCTTGCGCCGGCCAAATCTGCGGACGATTTCAGGTCCGTCATTGTTACCGGCAACGCCGTCTACCGGGGCCAAGTCAGTGAAAAGATCAACCACTTCCTCATCAATCCAATCACCGGCATGGAGAATCATGTCCACTCCTTGAAGACCTTGCACCAAGGCTTGAGGCAGTGATTTGGCTCTTCCGAACATGTGTGTATCCGAAACGATACCGATGCGCATCGAACCCCTCCCTTCTTGAATGTTTATCCGTTTATTTTACCATAGTTGCTTTTAAAAGAAAAAAAGTACACTGAAGATAACGACAGATTAGCACAGCTTCCAATCCATGCAGCAGCCTTGCAGACTCATCCCCAACGCATTCATGGTACCTCGCCCAATTTACATGGGCAAGCATCAATAGTGTACAGCAGCGCATACGTTGTATCATGAATTCGAACTTTATGGAGGAGATAAAAAATGACTTATATTCCTTATGCGTATCCTGGCGGTCACTATCCATATCCGGGTCACCATCCGTCTTACTACCACCCTTGGGGCTATCCGCCGCATCCGGGCTGGCATGGGGGTTGGCACGGCCCACATGGAGGCTGGTACGGTCCGCACGGTGGCTGGCATGGCGGATGGTACGGAGGACCTGGACAAGGCAGTCACGGCAGCGGGCATCGCTCCAATTCCAGCACTTCCAAATAACGGATGAATCAATCACAGAGGGAAGAAGGGAACCACACCTTTTTCCCTCTGTTTGATTAACTTGCCATTTCATCTCTTTGAGGAGAACGGCATATTTCGAATACTAAAACCCATGAGCGACAAGGCCCATGGGTTATATCGTCCGGTTATGGTTTGTGCGGATACTGCCGCAAACGGGCTGCGGACGGCACGAAGAGCTTACGGCATACCTGTCATATTCAACGCTTGAGAGGATATATCTTCCTTAAAGCGTGTCATGCAGTTGCACAAATAATCTTTTCGGCAGATCGGGCAAGGCTCTTTAAGCAGACGGTTAATATGAGTAGCCTTCGCGCCTCCGGAAGCGTCTTGTTCATAAATAAGACGGCAAACCGTCCGGTCCTTAAGCTGAGCTACGATTTCGAATAACCCGTTCTTCGAATTGTGACTGACGATTTTGGCATCGACGACTTGAGGATTATATGCCATCTTCAGCACCTCTTTCCTTTATGTATTAAAGCGGCAATCCGTTTGCAATATGAATCATATCGTTTTTTGACGTTCTACGTCAAGCGACGGGACGTGTGATTCATACCAAAGAGGACTGCATTAGTACTCCATGCGCAGACACGATGCCGATTCCTTAGCCTGCTTCCGCGCTTGCTCAACATTATCGGCTGAGCTTAGCGCCACAGCCATTCGGCGGCCTTTCTTTGTTTCGGGCTTCCCGAATACGCGTACCTGCGAATTTGGAACCGCAAGCGCCTCTTCAAGTCCCCCGATACGGAATGTCTCCGTCTCCCGATCCGCTTTTAAGGTATAGGATGCCCCCGGCGTCAGAAGGCGAACCGCCGGGATAGGAAAGCCCAGAATCGCCCGTACATGCAGAGCAAATTCAGACAAATCCTGCGTCACCATCGTAACCATTCCCGTATCGTGCGGACGCGGACTCACTTCACTGAAATAGACGCGGTCCGGAGCCAGGAACAGCTCGACACCATAAATCCCTGCCCCGCCCAGAGCATCGGTAATCTCTTTTGAAATACGCTGCGCTTCCTCAATTTGAGCTTCGCTCATAGCATGCGGCTGCCAGGATTCGATGTAATCGCCATCCTTTTGAATATGGCCTATAGGCGCACAGTACGTCGTACCCGAAACGGAACGGACCGTAAGCAAAGTGATCTCAGAATCAAATTGGATAAATTCCTCTACGATCACACGGGTTTTTTTGGCCCGCCCGCCTTCCATCGCAGCATTCCAGGAAGCTTCTACATCATCCGGAGTGCGGCAAACGCTTTGCCCTTTTCCCGACGAACTCATAATCGGTTTAATGACGCACGGCGTCCCGATTTGCGCTACGGCCGCGCGAAGCTCCTCCAGGCTGTCGGCAAAGGCAAACTTCGCCGTCGGCAGGCCAAGCTGTTCAGCCGCAAGCCTGCGGATTCCTTCGCGGTCCATGGTGAGTCTGGCCGCAGCTGCCGTCGGCACAACCTTATATCCTTCCCGTTCCAAGTCCACAAGGGTCGGGGTGGCAATCGCCTCGATCTCAGGGACGATCAAGTCCGGCTTCTCCAGCTCAATGACCCGTCTAAGCTCTTCGCCGTCCAGCATGTTTATGACATGAGACCGGTGAGCCACCTGCATCGCCGGAGCATTGGCATAGCGATCCACAGCAATGGTTTCTACGCCGAGCCGCTGCGCTTCGATCACTACCTCTTTACCCAGCTCGCCCGAGCCGAGCAGCATTATTTTTTTCGCTTGTCCAGAAAGCGGTGCACCATACATGTAAAAGTTCCTCCCAAAATCTAATCATTTTTTTGCCTAACGCAGTTATACTGTACTTGAAGAGATTTTTCAAGAAAATTTTAGAAAACAAATCCAATAAAAGAGTAAAATTATATTTTAACCACCTTACATTTGTCAAGTTAATTATGTTAGAATAGAAAGAAGAAGAGGTGAGGACGATGACAGAAAAATCGCAACCTTCATTTGCCAAGCAGCAGCTTTGCCCTAAATTCGAAGCTGCTTTCGAAATACTCGGTAAACGCTGGAGCGGTCTGATTATCCGGGCTTTGCTCGAAGGACCCTGTCGTTTCAAGGATATCTCCGAGATGATCCCCGGCATGAGCGACCGGATGCTTGCCGAGCGGTTTAAGGAGCTGGAGGCAGCAGGCTTGATCAGCCGGCATGTATATCCGGAAACACCGGTTAGAATCGAATATCAGCTGACCGATAAGGGAAAAGCGCTGGAGCAGGTAATGAATGCCGTACAAAAGTGGGGAGAAACGTGGGTCAAATGACCTTCGTCTCCCTTCTGTAATTTATATTGAGGTTATTCATAATGCAAAGGCTCCGCCGTAAGCGATACCGGATAAAAAAACATGCGTTGGCCGCATTGCGGGCATTTCATTTTAACATCAAGCTCGTTCAAACCGTTCATCGCCATACAAAAAGAAAAAGACGATTCATGATTGATCGTCTGAACAATATCTCTATGATAAACATAATCGCAGCCCGAAGTACTGCAGCAGGAGCGAACCTTATAACGGTTGTTCATAAGAACCGCACATCCCTTCCAAGAATGGTTAACGTGTCACCAAAACAAGAAACGACACTCTTCTTGGTATCCCCTCTCACAGGGAATTTATGTAATAAAAGGCTGTTATTTCAATATCATATGCAATCGTTTTTTCTTGGAATATTTTCTCATTTTCTGTAGAATAAGCTTAACGAGTCTAATTAGGTCAATGTACATACATAATATGCTCAAGTTTTCATCTACGAATCAGGTTAGGCGCGGATCTTTCCTTTTATATTATAAAAGCAAAAGGTTAGAAAAGTTTTAAATTCCATACCCTGGATTTATTAGTTTTTCTAACATTTTCTTAATAAAGAAAGGTGGCATGTCATGTCTACAATATTGCTGGTTGAAGATGATCAAACGATCGCAGATATGATATCCATTTATATGGGGGAAGAAGATTATACGGTATTTCGTGCAGCGGACGGTCACCAAGCTAAACGAATGTTCTTGGAGCATCCTCCGGACGTCGTGATCCTCGATCTAATGCTGCCCGACACGAACGGCTTGGAGCTTTGCATGCATTTTCGTTCCTTATCCAGCGTGCCGATTATGATTGTATCTGCCAAGAATGAAGTATCCGAGCGTGTAAATGCGCTGATGATCGGCGCGGATGATTATCTGTGCAAGCCCTTCAGCATGCGTGAGCTGGCCGCTCGGACAACCGCCTTATTAAGACGCTCCTCCATCAACAAATCGGTTCAAACAGCCGTCGCCGATCCGCAAACCGCGCTCCCAAAAGAATTGACCCTCGATTTGGAAAAGCGCTGTATCTACATGAGGGGCATCCCGATTGAGACGACGTATTCCGAGTTTGAAATTATGAAAATTTTTTGGCTTCATCCCGGCAAGGTCTTCTCCCGCGAGGAGCTGCTCAATAATATTCGCGGGGTCGATTCCTTCGTTACCGAACGTTCCGTGGACGTGCATGTCACCAACCTGAGAAAAAAGCTGGAGGCCGATCCCAAGAAACCCAAACATATAAAAACCGTATGGGGCGTCGGATACAAATTTGAGCATTAATAAAACTCCTGTACGCGGTTAGGATGACCGTCACAGGAGTTTTAACTTTGTTATTTTCTTGTATTCGTATCGTCGGGGAATACATATTGAATCATCGTATTGAACTCGTTCATATAATCCGTAAACGTGCCGCGCTCTTGTTCCTCTTTAGCATAAAGGCGAACCCGCTGCACAAAGTTCGGATTGGCCGATACATATACATGATCGATATTGGTCGGCGCATGCTGCTGCACCAGCTTACGGATCTCATCCGATAAGCTGGTTGATAATCCGCCTGTTTCCGTCCAAGAGTATTGGTTCGGACCTCGTTCAGAAGCAAAAATCCCCATACCGCCCGTTGGAGTAACCCGGTAATTCATCATATCGGGCGAAGCTTCGGATTCCGGATTATGACCTTCCAGTACAACCGCTACATAACCGTTTACTTCGGCAAGCAGTACCTGGGCTTCTTTCACTCCAGGGAGGCTCTTCACCTTCTCGGCCAATTGCGGGTCAAAACCGGCCGTATTCGTCAAATGAGGGTTTGTCATATCGAGCTGCTTACGTCCGGTGTACTCCGTTCCCTTCCGATTTTGCTGCTCATCTACCCAGCGCTGCTTCACTCCCATGGAAGGGTCCTCGTTGTTTCGCGTACCCCGGTCGAACAGCGCCTGCTGACGGTAATCCTCCATCCCTCCTCCAGGACGGCTGGCCTCGGGCTTGTTGCCTGCGCACGCCCCAAGAAGCAGCAAGCAGACTGCCGCGGAGATAATAACTACTGGGCGCTTCCGGTTTGTTCTCATGATCATCCTTCGATCGTCCTCCTGTTGCTTGCCTTGATCGACTCACGCTTAGGATGAATCACCGTCCGGAAAATATGCGCATTATTCCTTATTTTCTCCCTTTTCCTTGTTCAGTTTGTCCAAAAGCTCCCGGACCTTATCTTCGGAAAGATCCCCTGCCGCCTTGAATGCTGCGAGCTGCTGCGCGATATCAAGTCCAATCGCCTTATGCTCCTCTTCTTCCGCCGCATATGAGGGATCGAACCAAACATAATCCCCCTCCGGACCATTCCTTAAAAAGGCCTTATCCCAACGATCGGGATAATCATACAGCTGCTCTCCAAAGAGCAGAGCGAGCACATCATCACTGCTTAGAGGCAGCAATTGATGAAATACTTCCTCCTGCCCCAGTTGCGGTCCAACAGCCTTGAAATTCCTGTGCAGATAGGAATAGTGCAAATAATGCTCTCCGGTTTGTTTGTCTTTAGCGATTTCATACATTTCATGCTCAAGCTCTTTTAATGTACGAACGGTTTCCAATCGTTGTGCCAGCACATCGGATGGTACACGTTTCCACTCGGTCCAAGATCCGCTCAAGGTCATATGGCATCGAAGCTCCTTTAGCTCTATAAATTTTTACCGTCTAAATGATCCCTCTGCAGTCGCAGCGAGCGCCGGGGCAAACGCCATTGGAAGGTCACCGAAAGCATACGCAAGGTGACAATGAGCACGAACAGGAATAACAAAGGCCAAGAGCCCTGAAACCAGCCCAAACCTATTAGGAGACCCGCAAGCATGGCCCATACGGCGTAAATCTCATCGCGCAGCACCAGAGGCTTCCGGCCGGCCAGCACGTCGCGGATCATACCCCCGCCGATTCCGGTCAGCATCGCAGCCACAATGACGGCACTGAGAGGCACATTCATCTGTGTCGCATACAAAGCCCCCTGGATGGAAAAGGCTGCCAAGCCGATGGCGTCAAACAGTGCCTCCCAGGTTTTCCAGCGGCGGATCCAGCTCACGGGTACGATAAAAACGAGAAAAGCGGCAAATAACGCAATTTTTAAAAAGATGCCTTGGTTCCACAACGTGGAAACCGGTATCCCGATCAATACATTGCGGACGACTCCGCCTCCAAAGGCTGTGACAAAAGCCAAAACAAACACGCCAAGAATGTCGTATTCTTCTTCCATGGCGACAACCGCACCGGAAATGGCAAAAGCAATCGTACCGATAATGCTGAATAATTGTAAGTTTAGCTCCAACAGATCATTCATAGGAATTAATTCAGATTCCAATCCAGAGTTACGACATTGCCCGTGCGCGACGATTCATAAATGGCTTCCAATATCAGACTGTTCGTTAATCCCGACATAGCTGAAGTAATCGGCTCCCGGTTATTTCGGATGGACTCGATAAAATGCCGGCTCAGTCTGACTCTTGAACCTTCATCATCCTGCTGCGCAACAAGCTCCACATCGGCCGTACGGTCGAAAAGCTCGGTGTGCAAGGAACCCTTACCGCCGCGCAGCGAGACTCCGCCTTCCGAACCCATGACATAAATGTAAGGTCCGTTATCCTGGAAGGTCGTGTGCGCGGCCCAGCTAACGTCCAGTGTCAATGTGCTGCCGTTATCCAGCTTGATTAAGGCCGTAGCCAGATCCTCCACATCATAGAAACCGTTCCAATCGGGCTTGCCCCAGGTGCCGATGCCTCTCTTCTTAGGCCCAAACTCCGCGTACGTCGTACCGAACACGGAAACCGGCTTCGGATTACCCATGAAGTGAAGCGACAGATCAAGCATGTGTACGCCCAGATCGATCAGCGGACCGCCGCCGGATTTATTCATCCGGGTAAACCAAGTGCCCCAGCCCGGAATTCCTTTGCGCCGCATCCAGCCCGCCTTGACATTATAGATATGTCCCAGTGCACCCTTGTCAATTTGTTCTTTTACCTGCAGATTGACCGATTCCCAACGCATTTGATGCGCCATCATCAGCACTTTACCGGACTTCAGATATACCTTCATGATTTCTTTAGCCGAAGCGGAATTTATTGCCATAGGCTTCTCAAGCAGTACATGCTTGCCGGCTAGCAAGGCATCGATCGCTATCGGAGCATGAGATTCGTTAGGTACGGCGACAATGACCGCATCAATGCTAGAATCCTGCAGCAGCTCCTGGTATGTAGGATACATTTTCGGAATATTGTATTGCTTGGCCCTTTCGATTGCCATAGGCTGGTACACGTCCGTAATTGCGACGATCTGCGCATCGGACACTTTGCCGAATTCTTGAAGATGGACGTTTCCGATTCCCCCTGCGCCGATAATGCCGATTTGAATTTTATCATTTGTACTCATCGCTTTCCTGTCCTCCGTTTGCCGTGTTCTTGCTTCCAAACTGTACCTACTATATCACATACCCGGCTGAAAAGTGTAATTGAAAAAACGGCCTCCTGCGGGCGCATTCACCCTCGTCAGCCGCTTCCTTAAAAAGGGCTACAAAATGCCCATATCCTTTGCTTTTTGCGCCGCTTCTTTACTGCTCTTGCCGCCAAGCTTCTTGAGAATATTCCCCACATGAACCTTAACGGTACGGATGGAGATCACAAATTTGTCGGCGATTTGCGTTTGGGTATGTCCCTTTTCGATCAAATCAAGCACCTGTATTTCCGTAGGTGTAAGCAAATTTTTGAGTTCGTTGACCCGCACCTCCTGCTCCAGCTGCTTAAGCCGCCGGAATTCCTCCCTCATGTGTGCGGCTGCGCTTGGATGGATGGCGCTGCGGTTGGCGTATGCGCTGCGGATGGCCTGCGGGATTTCGGTGAAATTCGATTTGACCATGTAGTCCACGGCTCCGGCTTTGAATGCGTCGAATATCATTGCCTTATCCTCCATGGAAGAAAGCATAATGACACGCGCGCCGCTGCACTTGACGATTTCCGCCGCAGCCCATAAGCCTTCCGGGCTATCGGACATCATGATGTCCATCAAAACGACGTCGACCTCCGTTTTTTCCAGAAGCTCCACTGCGGCTTCCCCCGAGGACGCATGACCGGCCAGCTCAATGTCCGGCTCCTTGTGCAGATAGCTTTGCAGTCCGCGCAGCCAGTCCGGATCATCCTCCACGATAACGACACGAATCCTGCTCTGCTCCATTCAACCCAACTCCCTTTCCTACGCAAGCGGTTTCCGTTTTGGAAACTGCATGAAAACACTGGTGCCCTGACCCGGTTTGCTGTGAATACTCATTGTGCCTCTGTGCTTCTGAACTATATTATAACAGTAAGACAGGCCCAATCCGAAGTTCATTTTTTTGCCTGATTTGGTCGAGTAGAACGGGTCAAACACCCGCTTTAACTGATGCTTTTCCATTCCCGGTCCGGTATCCTTCATCTCGACGACGATTTTGCGCTTCGTTTCCGTCAATTTGACCGTAAGCCGTCCGCCGTTAGGCATTGCTTCCAATGCATTGGTCAGGACATTCGTCCAAACCTCTGTGAGCAGCAGCCGATCAGCCGTCATGGTGCCGTCATACCTATATTCTTCAGCCACTTCAATTCCCGAGAGCTCGGGTGACAGCATGTGCAGGCACTGCCGCATAAGTTCTGCCGGACGGATTTCTTCAGGCGCAAGCTCCACCTCTTGGGTCTGTCCCTGAATGCGATAAATCATGTCGTAAATATGCTGAGACGCCTGCAGGATGACTTCCACATCCTGAATGACCTGCGAAGGATCCGCCTGTCCGGACACAGCATCCGATTTGATCTTATCGCCAAACAGCCTAATTTTGCCCACATCATTTTTAATAGCATGGTTCAAAATGGAGGTTCCCGATGTAATGGCGCGCAGCGTATAATAGAGCTTTTGGTTTTGGATCGAGATTTGAAGTCCCATGAATCCGTAACGGGAGCTGGATACGATAATTACAGCTAAAGTGAACGCAATGACCCAAGCATTGTAACGCCACCATTCATAGGTTTCAAAGAAGGGCGGCAGCAAATAAAGCGTAAACATCGCAAAAAATAAGGTAGGCGCCGCGGCCGCCGTTGTCATCATCCGGCTGCGACGAAGAAATGAATTGCGCTCCTTGAGCGTGGCTGCCACAAGCAGACTAATGCCCGTCAATATATATGGGACTGCCCATAGAGTGACATAACTATAAGGAATAGGTTCGTTCAGCTTCGGCTCAAAAGCAAATGACAACACCACCGGAACAAGCAGCAGCCAAGGGATATAGCGTCTTTTGGTCCAGAAGGAATAGCCGGGATAATAAACCAAGGCAAACATTAGGAAGGTATAAGGCAGTCCGTAGTAACAAATTCGGGAGCAGACCGTTTCCACAACGGGCAGCAGCTCCGCCAACAGGTCCGTCAGCCAGCCGCGGCTGTCCAAATAAGGTATAAGCTGATCTCCAATCACGGCCGCCATGGCCCCGGACCCACCGGTAAACGCGATGCTGCTGATCCACCGGGTCGTTTGCCGCCTCGGGTCGGTCACGATCAGAAGCATTCCGATCGTCCATAATCCGATGAGTACAAACAGCATAGCCTAACACTTCCGTCCTATTTATATTCTCCTTTCAATAGCTCCAGCTCATCGAGGCAGCGCTCGGCCCAACGAATCATCCGCTTCAGCTCTTCTGTCTCGCGCTGCAGGGCGTTGTTCAATGATTCTTTATAATCCGGTACCGGACCGCTGTAGGGCCGGACGGTATTTAAAGGCATCAATGCAATTTCTTGGTACGCAAGAGCGCGTCTCTGATGAAAGAACGCCACATCCGGATCCATATTCGTGTGTAAATCACCCTGGGTCGGGTGCTTGACTACAGCCAAAATTTTCACTGCAGCTTTTACGTTCGAGGTCTGCTCCACCACTTCACCGATATATTCTCCTGTTTTGTAGGAAGCTCTTACTTTTGCTCCCGGTTCATAAACGAAGGTTTCCATAAATAAAATCGTCTCCTTTTTTTTATATTACTGCAGCCGATGGTTACAACGGCCGCGCTTCATTCTTGTTCTCATCGAGCATCCACCCGCGCAGCTCCTGCACCGTCCCGAGGCGATACAGAAGTGCGGAGGGGCTCCCGCCTTCGAGCCGGACGAGACAAGGAACACTCCCAATTTGCCAACCGTTAGCCAGCCTAGGGGCGTAATTGATATTGCAGAGGCCGACAGGAATGTCCGGGTGCATGGCCGCTACCACCTCCAGCATGCGCATACCCACCTTACAAGTCCCGCAAAGCGGTGTATAAAAGTATATAAAGCAGGAACCCTTATTCTCCGCTTTAGCCGCTGACCGTTCCAGCAAATCTTTCTCTGACCATTCCGGCAGCATCGTCTGCCCCCCCTCCCCTCGGCTTTATTTTTTTACAGGTTGCTTCCATGTGTACAAATCTATTAGAATGTAGCTATACATGACAAGGCAGGTGTGAAAGATGTCGGACTCCACGAACACAAACGAACCGCGCAAGATCAGCCTGGCGGATGCCATCAAAAACAAGCTCGCGCAAAAAAAACAAGAACAGAACGGAGCCAAGGGAAACGCTCAGCAGCGTGCGGGCAACGATGCCGTCATGCGCAGCCAGAACAATAAAAAGCCAAATAACCAAAGACGCCGTACCGGCGGGAGCTAATCCTGCGCGCCGTATGGGAAAGAAGGATGAGCACCGCTTGCTTGGCGGCAGCTCATCCTTTTTCTTGTTTTCGTTATGCGTACAGCACTTCACGCTGCTTCTTGATCTCATCATTTTCCAAGTATTCATCATACGTAATGCTCTTGTCGATCAAGCCGTTAGGAGTAATTTCGATGATCCGGTTCGCAATGGTCTGCACGAATTGATGGTCATGAGAAACAAAAAGAATCGTTCCGTCGAAATCGATTAATCCATTATTGAGCGCCGTAATGGATTCCAGATCCAAGTGGTTTGTCGGCTCATCCAGAATAAGCACATTGCCGCCGCTCATCATCATTTTGGAAAGCATACAGCGCACCTTCTCGCCCCCGGACAGCACGCTCGCCTTCTTCAATGCTTCTTCACCGGAGAACAGCATGCGTCCAAGGAAGCCGCGGAGATATGATTCGTCCTGATCCTTGGAGTATTGACGCAGCCAATCGACCAAGTTCATGTCTGTATCAAAGTAAGCCGAGTTGTCTTTCGGGAAATAAGCCTGCGAAGTCGTTACTCCCCAGCTGAATTCGCCCGAATCCGCTTCAATCTCGCCCATCAAAATTTGGAACAAAGTGGATTTGGCAATACCGTTAGGTCCAACGAACGCAATCTTATCGCCTTTGTTCACAGTAAAGCTGATATTGTTCAACACCAGCTGTCCATCGACGGTTTTGTTGATCCGGTCGACCGTCAGCAGCTGCTTGCCCGCTTCACGCTCCGGCGTAAATTTGATGAACGGATACTTTCTTGTGGAAGGTTTAATGTCTTCAAGCTGCAGCTTCTCCAGCGTCTTCTTACGGGAGGTCGCCTGCTTCGATTTAGATGCGTTCGCGCTAAACCGCCGGATGAACTCTTCGAGTTCCTTGCGCTTCTCATCTACTTTCTTGTTCTGCTCTCTTACGAGCTTCAAGGCCAGCTGACTCGATTCGTACCAGAAGTCG
This sequence comes from Paenibacillus sp. F024, assembly GCF_057814255.1. Classification (NCBI taxonomy): domain Bacteria; kingdom Bacillati; phylum Bacillota; class Bacilli; order Caryophanales; family Paenibacillaceae; genus Paenibacillus; species Paenibacillus sp. F024. Next base: position 151,395 of record NZ_JBVASZ010000010.1, on the reverse strand, counting down.
TAGTTGCCGACATACAGCTGAATTTTGCTGAAGTCGATGTCCGCGATATGCGTACACACTTGGTTCAAGAAGTGACGGTCGTGGGATACTACAATGACAGTACCTTCGAATTTGGCAAGGAAATTCTCCAGCCAGTTGATCGATTCGATATTCAAATGGTTCGTAGGCTCGTCGAGGAGCAAAATGTTCGGATTTCCGAAAAGGGCTTGCGCCAGCAATACACGTACCTTCTGGTTCCCGTCGAGCTCTTTCATTTTCACATCGTGCAGATCTTTCGGAATACCAAGTCCGATCAAGAGCTCAGCCGCATCGGATTCCGCCTGCCAGCCGTCCAAATCCTGAAACTCGCCTTCCAGCTCCGCTGCGCGCATGCCGTCTTCCTCGGAAAAATCCGGCTTGGCGTACAGCGCATCCTTTTCCTCCATAATTTGAAACAACCGAGCATGGCCCATAATGACCGTTTTGAGCACTTCCACTTCTTCATATTCAAAATGGTTCTGCTTCAGCACGGCCATACGCTCGCCCGGCGTAATGCTGACTTCGCCTTTATTGGGTTCCAGCTCGCCGGACAAAATTTTCAAAAAGGTCGATTTGCCGGCGCCGTTAGCTCCGATCAAGCCATAGCAGTTACCAGGGGTAAATTTGATGTTGACATCCTCGAATAAAGCTCTTTTTCCGTATCTCAAGGTGACGTTTGTAACGGTAATCATCTAATCAAAAACCTACTTTCCGCAATAGACTGAAGCACCTCCTTAACGGATGGCGGCTTCCAAATTTATATTATAGCATAATTAGCATACGGTTCCCAATACGTGTAAACTTTTTTTGTTCTGCAGACTATTTGGTCTGTGCAATGGCTTCCACCAGCTCAGACAGCTCCGCCCACCGATCCATCGTCTGCTCCAGCTTGGCGCTGAGCTCCTGCTCCTCACGGTACAGGTCCTGGACCTTGCCGTAATCGCTCCCGGCCTTTTCAATTTCCTGTTTAATCATTGCCAATCGCTCCTCCAGCCCGGCGATAACCCCTTCGATTTCGTCCCACTCCTTTTGCTCCTTATAAGAAAGCTTGCGTGCACGGCTGCTTTCGCGTTTATCGCCGGCGGCAGCTTCAGATGCTTCAGCCGGTTTGGATTCCCGCTTGCTCTCAGCCTCAGCTTGTTTGTACTGCTTGACTGTCTCCATGTATTCGGTGTAATTACCATAAAAGCGGCTCACCCGACCTTCCCCTTCGAACACAAACAAGTGATCGGCCGTCCGGTCAAGAAAATACCGGTCATGGGATACGGTGATGACCACACCCGGAAAATCCTCCAGATACTCCTCAAGGATCGTAAGCGTCTGGATATCAAGGTCGTTGGTAGGTTCGTCCAGCAGCAGCACGTTCGGCTCTCCCATCAGTGTGCGGAGCAAATAAAGCCTGCGCTTTTCTCCGCCCGAGAGCTTTCCGATCGGCGTCCATTGCTGAGAAGGGGTGAACAGGAAGCGCTCAAGCATTTGCGCTGCGGTTACCGTATCCCCGCTGGCCGTACGAACGACCTCCGCCGCCTCCTTGATATAATCGATGGCGCGCTGCTTGTCATCCATTTCCACGCTTTCCTGCGTATAATACGCCAGCTTTACTGTCGATCCGAGTTCAATAGACCCTTGATCAGGCTCGATACGCCCGGCCAGCATGTTTAAAAACGTCGATTTGCCGGTGCCGTTCGGTCCGATAATCCCGACACGGTCTTCCGGGAGCACGATATAGCTGAAGTCTTCTACCAAAGTACGGTTTTCGAACGATTTGGAGACGTTCTCCAGCTCCATAATTTTTTTGCCCAGACGGCTAGCGCCAAGCGAAATATCCAGATTCGCAGCCGGCCCGTCCGTTTTGCGGTCGCGCAGCTCGATGACGCGATCCACACGCGCCTTCTGCTTCGTCGTTCTAGCCTTCGCTCCCCGGCGCAGCCACGCCAGCTCACGGCGCAGCAGATTTTGACGCTTATCTTCCTCCGCCGCTTCCCGCTCAAGCCGTTCCGCCTTCTTCTCAAGAAACGATCCATAATTTCCTTCATAGCTGAAAAGCTTGCCGCGGTCCAGCTCAAAGATTCGGTTGGTCACGCGGTCCAGAAAATATCTGTCATGCGTAACCAGCAGCAAGGCTCCCTTCCACTTGCTTAGGAAGTCCTCCAGCCACTCTACGGTTTCGTGGTCGATATGGTTAGTGGGCTCATCCAGAATCAGTAAATCTGCCGGTTGGATGAGCACCCGCGCCATCGCTACACGTTTGCGCTGTCCTCCGGAAAGCGTACCTACCTTTTGTCCGAAGTCGCGGATGCCGAGCTTGGTCAGTACGGTCTTGGCTGTGGTCGACGCATCCCACGCTCCAGTGATATCCATTTGCTGCTGCGCGGCAAACAGCTTGGACTGCCGTTTCTCATCCTCGGGCGCCAGCTGCAGCTCGGCGAGCGCCCATTCGTATTCCCGAAGTGCCAGCATAAGCGGAGTGTCACCGTAAAACACCTGTTCGATTACGGTAGAATCCGAATCGAAGGACGGATTTTGCGGCAGGTACTCGACTTGAAAATGATTGGAATGAAGCAGCTTGCCCTGCTCCAAAGGCTCCAGTCCGGCCATGACCTTGAGAAGTGTCGATTTGCCGGTGCCGTTCACGCCGACAAGTCCGATTCGCTCCTTTTCATTGATCTGGAAATTAATATCGTCAAAAAGCACCTTTTCACCATAGCTTTTGGACAAATGTTCAACAGTCAATATGTTCACGAGGTTCCTCGCTCCTTCGCAATAGAATACGGCTCGGCAGGCTCCGTCACGTAAGCGGCGAGCAGTGCCGTTGTCTGTTCGATCGCTTCGATGTGTGTCCGTTCCATCGCGTGGGAAGCGTGCACGCCCGGTCCGATCAGCGCGGCCCGGATGTTGCTGCCGGCCCGAAGCGCAGCGGATGCATCCGAGCCGTAGTGAGGATAAATGTCAACAGCGTGCTTCAGACCCTCCCGCTTGGCCAGCTCGATCAGCCTGGTGGTCATCGCATAATCATATGGACCGGAAGAATCCTTGGCACAAATCGAAACATCGAACTCGGTGCATGTCAGATCATCGCCTATGGCCCCCATATCGACGGCGATCATTTCTTCGATATCCTGCGGAATCCAGGCGGCCCCGTGACCGACTTCCTCATAAGTGCTGATCAGGATCTTCAGCGTACGTGCAGGCACGAGCGTCTCCCGCTTGATGAGCTCAAGCAGACCGAACAATGCGGCCACTCCCGCTTTATCGTCCAGATGTCTCGATTTGATATATCCATTCGCTTTAAACTGCGTTCTCGGATCAAAGGAAATAAAGTCCCCCGGACCGATGCCGAGCGCTTGTACCTCATCCGCATGGCTGACCGCTTCATCAAGACGCACTTCCATGACCGCTTCTTCCCGCTTCAGCTCGCGTGCATCCGAAAAAACATGAACCGACGGCTTGTTACTCAAAATGGTACCGTCATAGGTTCTTCCGTCACGGGTATGAACACGGCAGTATTCATTCTCCACGGACCCCATCATATACCCTCCGATCAGGGTAAAGCGCAGGGCACCGTTCCCTTTGATCGAACGGACCATGGCACCCAGTGTATCAACGTGACCGGACAGACCGATAACAGGCTTCTTCGTGTGACCCTGTACCTCAATAATGCCGCAGCCTTTGGGCGTAAAGTCCATCGAAAACCCGAGTCTGCCGGCTTCTTGTGCAAGCTTGTTCATGATCTCTGTGCAATAGCCGCTTGGACTCGGCGTTTCGAGCAGCATGCTCAACACCTGCAGCACGTAATCCTGATTGACTTTCCATTTCAAGGTCTTCGCCCTCTTTCTTGCTTCTGCTCTCATTTTCGTGTAAGCTACGGTTTGGATCCAAAATAAGGAGGTTTTATTTCATATGTCAGAGACGTTGCCACCCAAAACATGCAGCATCGACCGCCTGGTAACTAAGGAGGACGACGTAGAAAAGGTGCTTAACGGCGAAAAAACGGCGACTCGCCGCAACGGCCGCTACGCCGATATCGGCGAGATCATGGAGCTCAAAGGCCGCAAATTCGAAGTGACCAAGGTCTATCAGCAATCCTTGGGAGAGCTCACGGACGAAGCCGTCCAAACCGAAGGGTTCCCGAATGTGGAAGCTTACAAAAACTACATATTGTCCATGCACGCGGGAATGCCTTGGCTTCCTCAAATGAAGGTGTGGGTACACGAATTCCGCGCAGTATGATATGCAAAAACAGTGTAGCCGCTTTTTTGACGGTAACGAAGGCTGCGGTCCCCCGCACTCCGCCCGTCAACAGGCGCCTGCTACACTGTTTTTTTGTACTCTCAAACGTTGGAGGCTTTATTCCATGTATCCTTGGCTTGTATTCATCCATTCCATTAGCGCGATGGTGTCGATCGGACCTTACATCGTGCTCATTCCCATGCTCCGGAAGCTGAAAAGCTCAGAGGGAGCAGTGACGGATTCCTATCTGGATTCGTTCCAATTCACCGTCCGCTTATCCAAGCATGCCGGTCACGTTCTCGTCGGATCCGGATTGCTTCTGATGTGGCTGGGTGACTGGCCCTGGACAACACCATGGATTGCCGGCACATTTATCGTATTGTTCGTCTCATTGTTCTTCCTTGCCCGCGCCTTTTCTCCTACGATCCGCAAGCTGCGAGAGCCAGGCCATGACCGCGCCGCCTTGGTTCGAAAGCTGGGACGGGCGCTGTACATCTATCTATTCGTACTTCTCCTGATGCTGTGGCTGATGATGATGAAGCCTCAGCTTTGGTGAAAGCCGCTAAAGCCGGAATCAGCTCTCGAAATCAACGCAAATGCCGGTTCCGTCGAGCACCTGCTTCATGTGCGCTTTCACCTCAAGATGGAGCGGATGATTATCGTAGGTTTGCAGGTCTTCCAGCGAATCGAACTTCGTAATCAGCGCAATATCGTAAGAACGGTCCAAATGAAGCACGTCGGTACCTACTTCAATATGGCGAAGCACCGGAATTTTCCCCTCCATATTTTTGAGCACATGGTAAGTCGCCTGTACGGACTCCGGGCTCCGGTCTTTCAGCTTAAACATCACTACATGTGTAATCATTACACTCGCTCCCCTTTGGTTACATCAGCTGCGAAAATAAATTTTACGATCTGTCTAAAGAAGATCTCTTTATCAGCAATTCATTATACCATTGGAAGCATCCTGTAATCTACTGAAACCCCGACTTCAATTTATGGATAATGAGAGGATATACTCTGCGTATTCTTTTCAGCAATAGAATACAAAGCTGAAACCGGACATATACATGCTTACCGATCGACATAGGTGCCGAACTTAACGGCTCCAGAAGCATTAGACTGATATTGTCCTCCGATTTCTTCCGTAAAGCCCCGGCAAGCAGTTCATCGCACATCTCTTGCGCGTCCGTTTCGCTTTGCATCAGCTTGCGAAGCATGGAAGCTATGGATGGATCGGAAAAAAGTTTATGAAAGCCGTCACTGCTGACGAGAAACAAGGTATGGGCCGAATACAAGCCGGAGCGTATGTAAATATCAGGATTCTTACTCATGCCAAGAAACTGCAGCAGCACGTGACGTTTCGGATGCGTGCGGGCACGTTCTTCCGACATCCGTCCCCTGCGCACCTGATCAGCGGCCCATGAATGGTCTCGGGTCAGCCGGTCGCATTGGCCATTGGGCTTGACGCGATAGATCCGGCAGTCGCCAACATGGATAACGGTATACACAGGCTCATGAAGAATAAGCAGCGTCAGCGTCGTGCCAAGCACACAGTTTCTTTGGACCGCCGCATCGCTGATTTCCCGATGGATCGAAAGAAAGAGCTCTTCTGCCTCCCGCTCTAACTCCCCTGCCCCTGAACGGTCTGACGTAGGCAGCACAAGAGGCAAGCGATCCTTGAGCCATGCTTTTACCCTTTGCAAGGCAAGCTCGCTGGCCCAACCGCCATCCGCCGATCCTCCCATTCCATCGGCTAGGGCTGCTGCGGCGTAAGGCCTGCCGTCCCTTCCCCTGCCCATTCGGAGCATGGAACGATCGTCATTCAATGTGCGAAACCACCCTGAGTGCGTGGCCGCCCCGTACCTCCAGTGTACAGCAATCGTTTTTTTCACTCGCTAAGACCCCATTTTGAACGTAAATTCGGTCGTTACGATCCTTACTATATCACCTTCCTTCAATGGCTGCACCTGGTATGGCACCAGAGCTTCCCCATTCAGGGCCGTACCGTTGCGCGAGCCCAAGTCACGGATGCCATAGCCGTTTGGCTGTTTTGAGATTTCCGCATGAAGACGCGACACTCCTTCCTCTGTATGGAGCATGTCCGCTTCTTCAACAGCGCGTCCTATGATGAAGCCGGGCTTTAAAATGTACGCCTTCTCCCTCATGCCGTCCTTGGCGAACTCCAAATAAGGCTCATCCCGCTTGACCTTCTGTACCAGCCTTCCCAGAAAGACCGTTGCATCGGGCGGGCTAAGCAACGTCGTTCGCATGGCCAACTGGGGAGTGGGGGTTAGGGAAGGAAGCGGATCCTCCGGTAGCTTCTCTTCCCTGTACGCTTCCTTCTGAGACACGTGCTCCGCAAGTCCGATTCGCGAGAAAAAGCTGTCGTCCCCATTGGCATCCCCGTAATCAGGAATCCAATTTTCGACGGACATCTCTGCCTCAGCCTCGGCTTCGGCTTCCTCGGCTTTACGAATGCTGCGCAGATAGACAAATGCCACCGCACCGAACAGCACCGTCAGTCCGGCAGAGAGATACAGCATCCGATCTAGCGGATAGTCGGCATATAGCTTCCATATCATACCCCACGCCAGCGCAGTGATCAGCAGGGTCCCCAACCGCTTCTTCTTCCTCTGATTTTCAGCCTCATTTTGGACTTCGGATGCTTCACCTGTTGACAGGTTCGATAAAAGGTCCTGTTCGTGCTGACTAACGCTAGCTTCTTGCCGCACTTCCGGTTTTTCAGCGAACCTCCGTTCAATAATGGACGGTTTGTCTATCCGTTCAAAAGACGGAGTAACTCCCACGGAAACGGCTGCAGGATTTTCCTGAAGAAGATTTAACTGATTAAGCAGCAGCTGTTTGAACTCAGGCAGGTTGAAGGATTCTTCCTGAAAATAGCGCATCAGTACTTGAAATCCGCTGCCATGAAGCTCGGTAACTCTGGGGATCCATTGGGATGCCAAGGCCTGCAAATCCGAGGCTGCCGAATGCTTTTCTTCTAAATTTTCTTTTGGAATATAGGTTAAATACAGATCCTGTATTCCGCTGCCGCAATAGATGTATTCCTCCTTTAGCACATACTGTCCCGGCTGCAGCATATACATTTTGCTGTCATCCAATATTTCGACGATACGCAGCAGAAGCTGATAATATTCTTGAAGCGTCAGCCTTTCCATACGGAGCCAATAGGCAAGCATTCTCTTGCCCGTGATCTTGTAGAGAAGCCGCATTTGGCCGTCCTTTGCCTCGACCTGCAGCTCAAGCAGTCTTGGAATCCGGTTTGCCGAGAGCATATTGATTTGAAAGGAAGATATATCCTCCTCTCCATGAGGAAAAGTGAGAATCATATAATGCCCATGCTCGCTTACGTAGTTTACTTGAAGACCATAAAGCTCTTGATTCAATCCGTCCTCCTCCTTTTAGCCTAAAATAAAGGTGTAAGCCGCCCCTGGAGCAACAGCCCACATGAACGGAAAACGCAGACGGCTGACCGGATCCGCTGTCCAGACGATCGGGGTCAAATCACGCAAAATAACGATACGCAGCAAAAACCAAGCCGCATCTCTGAGCCTTTGGACACCGTCGGTGCGCCACAACAAAATGAGTACCGCGATACATCCCGCAATCAAAAGGGAAGCAGCCATCGCATACAAGACCGGGATGGCGCCAACCAGTGCCCCTAAAGCGGCGAACAGCTTTACGTCACCGGCAGCAACCGCACGTATCGCATATAATGCCAGCATCGGCAAGAAGCCGCCTAGAAATCCAAGACCGGTAAGCCATAAACCGTTCCATCCGTCCGCGGCGATATGGTAAAGCATCCCCGTCACCGTTCCCGCAGCCGTAAGCCAATTCGGAATTTTATGCTTCGTAATGTCCGATATAAACGCAATCGACAGCATCAAGCCGGCCAGCCACAGCGTCATCCTGCTCCCCCTCCCACCCATGCGCGCTCCGTCGCTCTTTTTCGAAGGATGACCGTTTTTCTGAAAAAAGGAACCGCAAATGTATATTCATACTGTGCCTCAATACTCACAAAGGCCTCCTCATGATTATTGAAATCGGGAAACGAAAGCCTGGTTACCAGCAGCTTCTCTTTATCCAACCGATCCGTCGCGGCCAATGAAGCAAGGATAGGCGTTGCCGCTTTCGCCAGCTGACGCTCGAGTTCCTGCTTTGCTCCATCGACAGCGGAGGCCCCCAATGCCTCAAGCTGTTCTCTTCGTTCTTGCTCCCATTGGGCTAATCGTACAAGGGGTTCCGGAATCCATCGTTCGTATTGTTCGATGAATTCTTCGGTATCCAGCACCTTTTGTCTTGCCGAATCCGCCTTTGCAGCTGCATGACCAATCCAGACGCTCGCCCGGCTGTCGGACCACTGAGCTTGCCCTTCTCTGTACAATTGCTCTACAGGATACATATTCGCCGCAACGATCTTTGCCGATTCCGTAACAGCCGACTGCAAGGACATCTCCGCAAGTGATAGCCGTACGAACGCTGTGAGCAGTGTTACGAAGGCGATAAAGAAAGGAAGCGTCAACGCCGCTTCCAATACGATACTGCCCTGCTGCTCTTTCATAAAACGCAAGTGCTTCGCCCCCTAATATGTATAATCCGCCGTCTTGGTGATCCGGCATCGGTTCCCTTCGATCACACAGCCGGAAAATTCCGCTTTCCCAATGGTGTTCATCACCCGCGGAAGAAACCACAGCTGAAAGGAAGTTGAGGCCATGCCCGACACATAGGTCGATGCTTCCCGCAAATCGACTCCGGTATTGACCTGCAGAAGTCCTTGCATACGGGATAAAAGCTTCTCTTCTTGGCCGTGTAATAGTAAGAACACCCGCAAGTAGTCTTTGTATCCCAAAGTGAATGCATTGCCCAATTTGCCCGAAACGGGGAGCTGCTCTCCCTGAATAAGCCTAGCCATGTCCTGCTGCGCTTGAAACGCCCCTTCTGTGATCGCCGTAAGCAAAACAAGCAGTGGGGACCCTGCATTCAGCACCTTGCTTTGCGGCTCGAGAAGCGATTCCAGTATCCCAACCGCCAGCCGAAACGCGAACATTTCCGCATAGGCCAATGAGTAATTCCCTGCGCATGACCCTGAACCGTAAAGCAAGTACTCTACCTCTTGGTTCATGAGCGGATGCTGCTCAGGCGCAGAAAGCTCTTTGGACGATTTGACCCGGCCGAAGGCGTCTTTTTCCAGACCTAACGTACGATAGCTAAATTTACTTACAGCAAATTCTTTGATATAAGAATCATCTCTGATCTCCGTCAAAGCATGCTCAAGCGCAGAAACCAGCCTCAAAGCCGACAAACCGGCCTCATCCGGATTTTGCAAATTCACGTCAGGAACTGATGCTGATGCATTCCCGGCTTGATTCCATTCCAAATAGGCTTGAACATAGCCTGTACTTCCGCGTTCGGCCGGATTTCCTTGCAGCTCTTTGTAATATTTCTCATAAGAATCCGACCCGCTGATCAAACTGCAGCTGCCAAGTCCTCTCTTAACCTGATCCAGCACCGCTTGCGTTTTGGACCGCTGCTCCCGCTTAGCCATCCGGTTCGCGCTGCTTCCGCGTCGACGCTCTTCTTCTCCAGGGTTATACCTGGAGAATACGTCTTCCGCCTTTTGTCGGAAACCATCCAGAGAAGACATAGTGGCGGCATACTTCTGCTGTGTGAACATTAATCCGTCTTGGATTTGAGCATGTACTCCGTAAAACTGCGAAATCGAGGAGCTGATGCCGACCTCCTGCTCTTCCAGAGCTTGTCGGTCTACAAGCTGCACACGGGCGAACACTTTTTCCGCTTCCAAAGCACCTCCGCCCCCAGATTGTGCAGATCCTATTCGGGATATTTCGGCATTGAGCTCATCGTTTGCCTTCTTGGCCAGATTCATTGACCGGCTGTATGCTTCATGAAGCTTGCTTAAAGCTTCCCTATCTATCGCCGATTTAACTTTAAGCATAGCGAGCACTTCTGCATAGCGGATGAGATCCTGCAAAAGCTGCTCGTACTCCATAACCTTTTGCACGGCTTCATCCAGTTGACGCTGAAGATCCATACGGGCTTGATGCAGCTGGGCCATCGATTCGGCCGTCACTGCTCCGGCTGAAACCATCGCAAAGATCGTTCCATCCAAGCTTTTGATCTGATGTTGAATGATTTCCGCCTGGGCTTTAACATTTTGAAGCGTAGCTCTGACATTCTCGATGGTTTGAATTCCGATGCGCCCGCTAAGCTCGTTTAAATCACGCAGGTGCGCTTGATAGAACGGATGCATATCCGCCGCCTTTTGACGGATAGACAGAAATGCTTCCCAAGTCTCATCCAAACGAAGGTCTCTTTCCTCCAACAGCTTCTCTACCCGAGCTGCATTTTCCCCGAACCGGGAGGCTTGACCCAGTCCGGCAGCCACCCCGGTTTTCTTGAGCTTGTCGGCCAGCTCCAGCCCATAAATCAACGGTGCACGGTATTTCATCTCCTCCAGGATTTGCTGTTTAAAGATGCCATGGTTAGAAAGTGCATACATAGGCGTGATCCTTGCCGAACCGTCTTCATACCGCTGGTCGATAAAGCGAAAGCGATCCGGTTCTGCCGCTTCAGACACATTGCCGGCAACAGTTCGTTCAAAAATCTGGTTTGCTCTATCACCTTCGGAATGAAGCGAATAAAGTCCATACGTCTGCAGCGATTTGGAATATGCGGAGAGCGTAGAGCGGACCCCGGCCTTTACTGCATTTTCCGCTTCTTTTTCCGCGGTTTTCCATCTCACGACATCAATCAGCAGCCCGCATAATAAAAAAATGGGAACGAGGACCACAATCAAATAGATCGAGACGGCACCGCTCTGTTCCTTCCAAAGCCGGCTCCAGCTTCTCAGCTCCTCCACCTCCCGATTCGTTTTATTCATGAATCACCACGATGATCCCGCTTCGCTCCAGGTCACGCAGAAACCCGGACGATAATTTTACCTTGGCTTGATCGGACCGCTTGAAAAAATGCCAAACAATGCCCTTCACCTTTCCGTTTTTAAGCAGCTCGGCATCTTTGGGCATCTGCACCTCCCGTAATTGTTTTTCTGTAAAGTGATAGTAAGCCGCATGAGCTACCCCGCTAGCATCCATTGCATCAACGATTCGTTTCGTCCCGGGATGAACCTCTATTTCGCTTTCCTTGCCACTTACCAAGACCTGCAAGTATTTCGCCGCCTGATGATGACTTCCAATTTTCTGACGCTCTTTAACGGAGGTTTTGGGCTCAACCATTGCGGCAAGCGCATCATTAGGCTTGATGCGACCTTGAATCTCTCCGATAAAAGTCCGCGTAAGATCGGTTAAGCGGATCGTCTCCGCCGGGTCAACCACATAAGATCGGGAGGCTTCGCTGACGTTCGTTTTTCCCCACAGACTTTCGGCGAAGTCAGGAAGGTGCATCGGCTTTTCAAGCGCCGCTCGAACGAAACGCAGCAGGCCAAAATTTTCGTAGTTCAACTCTCCTTGAAGCTCATCGGGTGAAAGGGTATTCGCCGCTCTTGCCAGCTTGCCTTGAGGACCGCTATCCGCGTAATTGATGTTTTGCGTCAGCGGAAATTTGACGGATGCGGACGGCATCGGCAGCAAAAAGCTGAACATATGGGAAGCATTGTCGTTTGTAAGCCGCCAATACAATCCGTCATTCTCTCCCGCCTTCACGGCGCCCGTTAACGGATCCTTTTTACTGTTGTCCCATATGTAGGCCGCCCGTTCTGACGTCATGGCCGTCGTATACTGCAGTGAAGCATGATGATAACTAAAAAGCGCGAGAAATAAGAGCAGCACCGTCGCCAGAAAAATGACCGGCAGCGTAAGCGACGCCTCCAATGTGATTTGACCGGCACGGTCCCTGAGAAAGCGTTGGATTCGCTTATTCATTAGCAGCACCTAATTTTGCGGTGCAGGAGGATTTAATCTTGCTTTATCTGTTTCATAATCTTTTTGGTTATTGATAATTTCTTCATTTGCGGTTTCAAACAATCCATTGAGCCATTGAACTATCCACTTCCGGAACGCAATCGCAATGATAATCAGTACGGCAATGATCAACAAAATTTCCAGTGTACCGAGGCCGTCCTCCTCTTCCCAAAATGATTTCCAACCTGTCGGCCAATCGTTCATTCTTTCATCCTCCCATCATATCTCTAGACCGTTTCAACCTTCAGCTCATCATCAGCATGGCTGGAGCCGCCACGATAACCATGACGACGAAGAAAATCAACACCATGGGAAAAACCAGTTTAGACGAACCTTCCTCACCCAGCGTTCGGGCAAGCGCTTTTCGTTTATCCCATAATGTAACGGACAGCTCTTGAAGCGACATGACCAGCTCATCTCCGCCCCTTTTGTAATTTAATAGCAGCGTAGTCGTAAACAGTGAGGTTTCCTGCATGGCGCATCGTTTGCTGAAATCCTCCATGGCTTTGGAGAAAGAACCGTTCATTCTCAATTCATGGACGGCCGACGAAAGCTCCGTCAGCAGTGGATTTCCCTGATGCTCCTTGCCTTCCACCGAACGAATCAGAGCTTGGGGAACCGTCTCCCCGGCGCTGACCAGCAGAAGGATACGATTAAGCACCTCGGGCAGCTCGATCAGCATTTGCCGCTTTCTCTTTTGACACTGATTCGAAATTTTCTTGTACATCCCCAATGGAATGACCGCGGCCAGCAGAAAGCCATACACAAGCATCTCGGCTTGACTGCCGGAAATCCATCCGAGCAGCGTGGTAAGGCAGATTGCACCATAGCCATACACAATGGCCTGCGCCGCAAACCGTTTGGTTTCGATCAATGCCGATTTGGCTCCGTGCAATTGAATCATGATCAAATGCACTTGACCAAGCGCCTCGGTTAACCGGTCGGCAAGCCTTGTCCGGTCCATGACCCAAAGACCCGCAGGCAAGATCAGGTTTAGCGCATCCTCCCGCTTGGTGCCCGGATGCTTCCGCACCCATGAACTGTACTGCGGACGGGCCATATATACCACAGCCAAAGCAGCGATCAGCTCCAGCACGAACAGGATCGCTATCCACACCTCAACTCACACCTTTATGTCCATGATTTTTTGCGCCAACACATAACAGCCAAAGAGAACCGCAAGCGCACAGCTCATGATCAGCAGTCCTCCGCCCCGGTATAACGGCTCCATGTAATCCGGTGTAGTCCAAGCCAGCGTGGCAATCATAGCCACCGGAGCAACGGAAAGCACTTTGGATTCGAATTTCTTTTGTGCGAGCATGACCTGAATATCCTGTTCGATATCCAGCTTTTCTTGAATCAGCACAGATGTACGCCGGACAACCCGAACCAGGCTTCCTCCGGTCCTTTTGCAGGTGACGAACACTTCCGCAAATCTATCGATTTCCTCAATATGCGCCCGTCGGCTAAAGCCGGTTAAGCAGCTCTCCACGGTTTCCCCATTTTCCATCCGTCTTTGCATGATCTCGAGCTCCTTTATGATCATGGCTTTGGAATCCGGATACAGCAGTCTTAAGTCGCTTAACGCTTCCACAAAGGCCGATTCAACCGAGCGGCCTGCGCTTAAAGCCGATGCGAGCGCAGCAAGCATTTGTTTGAATTGCAGCTTTAATTGCGCTTTTCTTTTTCGGATCAGCTGCTTCCTTCGGATGGACGGGTAGCCTAAACCAACAGCTCCAAATAATACGGCTGCCACAGGATGCTTATAAAAGACATAAGCGATAGCCGCCATCACCGCCGCTCCCCATAAGGCAGCAATCGCCATCTGACCTGGACTCATGACGTAGTCGTCATAATCTTGAAGCTTGGATTGCACCGGGGGCCGCTGCCCCCGGACAAATGGAATCGGCACATGAAGCTTCATACGCCCTAATGTTGTCTTGAGCATGGCGATCGATTCTCCTTTTCTAATAGCTAATCTTTTTCGTTAGACCAAGCCTGCCATCCGAAGCTTCCATGTTCGCATCAGCGGATTTCCCGTCGGCTTGAGTTCGCCCAGCACCATCCCCTCCGGCGTTTCTCCTGTTTCCTCAAACAGGTACAGTGGATTCAGCATCACCTCCCCTTCATCCATTCCCGCTACCTCGCTGATTTCCGTGACCCGCCGGGAACGGTCCCTAAGCCGCTGTACATGCACCATGACATCGATCGCTGAGGAGATTTGCTTTCGTACCACAGCCACCGGTAAGCCGGCTCCGCTAAGCACCATCGTCTCCAGCCTGCTGAGCATGTCCTTCACCGAGTTTGCATGGGCAGTAGACAAGCTGCCGTCATGGCCAGTATTCATCGCTTGGAGCATATCGAGCGTTTCCGCACCCCGCACCTCTCCGACAATGATGCGGTTGGGTCTCATCCGCAGCGAAGCTCGGATCAAATCGCGGATCGTGATCTGTCCCTTTCCCTCTGTGTTGGCGTTGCGCGTTTCAAGACTAACCAGGTTCGGCACACCCTGAATTTGGAGCTCCGCGGAATCCTCGATCGTAACGACACGTTCGTCCGCCGGTATGAACTGTGCCAGCGCATTTAAAAACGTGGTCTTGCCTGCCCCCGTCCCGCCTCCGATAAACAAGTTGTATTTTGCTTTCACAAGCTGGATCAAGTGCTCGGCGGCTTCCTGGGAGATGGCTTGCCGTGCGGTTAAATCCCGGATCGTCATCGGCCGCTCGGGAAATTTGCGGATGGTCATCGCCGGTCCCTGAAGTGCGATCGGAGGGAGCACAATATTGACGCGGGATCCATCCTGCAGCCTGGCGTCCACGATCGGGCTCGATTCGTTCACCAGCCGGTTTACCCTTCCGACGATCGCTTGAATGGTATCCTCCAGCTTCTCACGGCTGTCGAAGCGAAGATCCGTTGCCAGCACTTGCCCTTCTTTTTCAATAAAGATTTGATCATGAGCATTGACCATAATTTCCGATATGCTTTTGTCATCTACCAGCGGCTGAAGCACGTCCAAGCCTCGAAAAGAGTGAAACAGCTCCTGAACGAGCTGCTGTTTCTGTCCTGCGGTTAGAAACGATTCCTTCGAATGTGCAAAGACATGCTGTTCGATCGTTTCAATCAGCTGCTCATCGGACAGCGTACTGCTGTAATCCATGCTCTCTTGAATTTTATGGAGTAATTCCCGTTTCTTTTGGGCAAGGTTCATCCGGCTCAGCTTCTCCTTTCCTGCGCAATCAACGCTTGCGTGACAGAAGCTGCGAAGCCGGTTGAAACCATCTGCTCTACCTGTGCCACCGATTTCCATTCCGGAATATAAGGAAGCTCGCCGCGCAGCGTTATCCCATACTTGGAAAAAAGATTGAGAGTCTGCCCTGTACTTCTATTGAGCCAGAAATCGACCTTATCCATCGGAAGCATCTTCCCGCCATTGTCCGCCTCCTTTTTCCATCCGGCAATAAGCTCTTGGGTCTTGTGCAAATGAACGCAATCGTCCAGAACCAGCCAAAGAATACGGTCCGCCGCGTATAAAGCCTTGAGTGTAACCGAGCCGGGGAAAGAATCCAAATCCAGAATTACCCAATCATATATACCTGATGCCGCCGCTCCTTGCAGAATACCCTGCAAATCCGAGCCTTCCATCTCGGCGATTTCTTGAATATGCGACGGAGGAGAGACATAATCGAACTTCAATTCCCGGTGTGTGCACTTGAGCTGCTCAATCTTGGCTGCGAGGATAGCCGAATTCGTTTTGGCATAATAAAGCATGCGCGAGAACGTTTCCGTCTCCCCGTCATGCTCTTCCGTAAACCAGGCTTTGGACGGAAGACGTTCCAGCGTCAAGCATAATACCCTTTCTCCTTTCAGAGTGAGGTGCCGGGCCAAGTGGACGGCCGTAACCGTCTTTCCGCTGCCGCCGATGGCAGAGTATACAGCCAAGGTTTTTGTCCCCCTTCTGCCGAGCAGCGGTTCGTTTTCGCAGTATTCGTTATAATGAACGGCAATTTCCGACAGCAGACGGTTGAGCGGCTGGAATTTGAACAGCACCGGATATTCGAGCAGCCCGCCAGCTCTCATTGAATCACTGATTAGGACGGTGCATCCGGTTTTCACACGATAAGCCGAATCCGGCAAAGGCAGCCAAGATTCATGAACCATCATAATAAAAGGTTCCCTAGTCTCTTCCACAAAGCGAAAGCCTTCCTCCGCAGCAGTAAACACCCGAAGGCTGAAGCGTTCCGCATACTCCGACGAACGAATATAGGCGGACATCATATTTGCGAAATACTCATCATCGTCAAGCAGCACCAGCAGCATTTTTGCCAAATCGAATCTCTCCCTTTCCTGTTTGACCGCCTAAAAAGGCAACAAAAAAAGCACGCACTGCCAAGGCTCCCACGAACCTTGAAACAGCGGTGCTTCCGCTTAACTATTGAAATTATCCGTATTATAAACCTAAATTTTGGAAATGGCAAGAGGTAATTGAGATCTGTTCAATATAAACCCTATCTCTTTATTCCTATTCTACCCGGGCTGCAAAAGCCTGCTTATTGCGTTCCAATTGCTGAATATGACGGTCCACGTGGCCTACGAACATACTCACGACATCTTGAAGCGTCTGCTTCCCCGCAACGTTGTGAACGCCGGTTCGCTGCCAATCTTCAGCAGACAAGCCCGACAGGATAACAGACATAGAAGAACGAAGGACACCAAACAGGGTCAAGTAAGCTTGCATGTCCAACGCCTGATAATCAAGCCGGGAAGCCCAAGCATCAGGATCGAACTTGAACAGCAGAGGGTTGTTTTCCGAGATGATCCGTTTCATACGATCGATCGCTACCATTTCGGCATCGCACACATGAATGACGACCTCTTTCATGCTCCACTTGTTTTCCGCGGGTTTAAAAAGCAGCTGCTCTTCGCTAATCCCGTCTACGGCAGCCTTCAATAGATCGTATCCTCTTGCATATTGTTGTACCAGCTCTTCCATGTCACAACCTCCTATGGACCGGGTTTCAGGAACCTAAGACCAACGATTCGGCCAGATTTTACCAACGGATCTGCCGCGGCTTGCTCTCAATGGCTTTTCACTAAAAACAAAGTGAGCTCTTCCCGGTTATGAAAAAGCTGCTTCGCTTTTTGCAGCTCCAGCTCAGGCGACACATCTTGAATGACCTCCCGGATCGTTTGGAAGGCCTTCTTGTTCATCAGCTTTACGGTAATAATGGCCGTGCCGCCCGTCTTCAAAGCGTAAAGGAGTCCGCGAACCAGCTTCGCCATCTGACGGTGACTCCAGCTCATATCGCATACCAGCAGATCGAAGGCGTCTTGAGCAAACACGACTTCATCCGCTTTTTTGGGATGATACGTAAGGTTCGCATGACGCAAGAGCCCTTCATCCAGCTTGGCCGGATCTACCGCCGTCACCCTCAGCCCGCGCTCCAGCAGCAAAGATGTCCAGCCTCCGGGAGCCGCTCCGATGTCGAGTGCGGAGTGATACTGTGCAAAATCGAGGCCAAATGCCTGTTCAGCTTCCAGCAGCTTGAATTTGGCGCGGGACACCTGTCCATCTTCCTTTCGGAAGCGAACGGCTCCGCCGGACCAGTCCGATAAATTGTCCTGCGGACGGGACATCCCGTAATAAACCGAAGTTTTGGTGTAAAACAGCGACAAAATGAGTTCCGCGCCTCTGACCACCGGCTCTGCGGAAAAATCCGACAAAAGCCTGTCATCCACGGCAGATTTGACATCTGATGGAGAGATTTCCGGCGAGGCATCTTCCGTTTTGCGCACCTGAACGGCAATTTTACTGCCGGCGTGTAGAGGAGCTTCAGACAGACGCTCCAAAATAAACTCCATGAACGCATCCATGGAGCCAACCCATTCCGCTTGTGCGTCAACAGGCTGCATGTGCCTTAAAAAAACCGGTTCATCCCCCGTAATCGTCCGAATCGCTTCATCCCTCTCCTGTTCGGTTGAGAACAGAAACACTTCACCGGGAATGATCCATTCGGACTTAACCGATCCCAGCAGCCTGCGCAGCTCTTCTTGCGCCTGTTGAGCAAATCCCCTGTTGGAGGTTCCGATAAAAACGCCCGCACTCATCATAGCACCTTGATCCAAGGCCGGTCGCCGAACCATTCGATGCGGATCGGAACCTGGAACGCCTTAAACAAATTTTCTTCCGTAAGCACCTCACGCTTTAAGCCGGAGGCAATCAGCTCCCCTTGCTCAATCAGCGCCACATGCGTGAACATCGGAACAATTTCCTCGATATGGTGTGTCACGTAGATGACCGTCATTTGCTGCTCTCCAAGCTCGTTAACGTTTTCCAGCAGCCGTTCTCGCTCAAAGAGATCAAGCCCGGAACAAGGCTCATCCATAATGAGGATCGACGGACGTGTCATCAGCGATCTGGCGAGCATAATTTTTTTGCGTTCGCCCTGCGAAAGCGTGCCCAGCGGTTGATCCGCAAGATGCAGCAGCTTCACGTCTCTCAGCTTTTGGAGCGCTTTTTCTTTGGCTTCTAAAGGAATCTCTTCATAGAAGCGCAGAAAGCCGTATTCACCGGTGGCAACAACCTCCCATACGGTATCGCCCGGGTTCAGCTTTTCGTACAGCGATTGGCTGATGTAACCGATTTGCTTACGTACCTCCCGCACGTCGCATTGTCCGTATGTATTTCCGAGTACCTGTACCTTGCCTCGGCTTGGGAATTCATAGCCGTTCATCATCTCCAGCAGGGTTGTTTTGCCCGAACCGTTCCTGCCGAGAATCACCCAATGCTCACCGGCTTGGATCTCCAGCTGCACTCCCGATAAAATATGCCTGTTTTCACGAATAAAATGAATTTGCTGTAACGATAAGACCTGTGACACCTATGACCACAACCTATTCTTTGACGTTTTGGGCAATATCCATGAGCAGCTCATGCGGCATGGGACCATTCACCACAAGAACATGCCCGGGCTTGCTCGCATATAAAGCTTGAAACATATGCTGTTTTCCCGAATCACTGGAAGTGTGCAAGTAAATGCGTTTCGGGTAACGGTTTGATGCAATGATGCCCCTGACGACATCCATCCCGTTAGGCTGGCCCCAACCGAGGTCGTAATCGAGCGAAAGCACACCCACCTCGCATTCCTGCAGCAAGAGAAGGCATTCCTCCGCATTGCGTGCAAGCACGAAGCCCTCGGGACAAGTCCGGTAATCATCCAAATAAACGTGAATCACCCTTCGCTCAGCTCCTTGACATAACGGATTTCCGACGCATGCGTGTTCCCGCGGGTCAGAGGCGTTTCCAGTACGACTGGAAGATTTGCGCTCAGAAGCCGTTTAGAACGGAGCAGCGGAAGGAAAAGCGCCTCGCCCATTGCACCTTTGGCGATCATAGCGTGCCGGTCCTTGCCTGCGCCGCGCGGATATACGGAATCGTTCAGATGAATGGCGCGAAGATACGGTAAATATCCGACCGCCTCGGCTTGACGTTCCCAGTCCGGCCAACCGGCCGGAAGTGCCGGGAACAAATTGGAAGCAAAGGCATGACAAGTATCGAAGCAAAAACCGATCAGCTCTGGCCTTTGGCATAATCCCCGAATTTGGACAAGCTCTTCCAGCGTCGTTCCCATCAATGAGCCTTCACCCGCTTGATTTTCGATCAGAAGCAGGGCGCGGCCCGTATAGCCTTCAAGCACCTCATTGATACATTGTATAATATTTTTATAGCCTTGTAACGGGTCTTTGCCTTTATATTTGCCGAAATGAACCACAGCGCCTACGGAGCCGCAAGCATCCGCAATCTGGAGATCGTTTCGAAGCGAAGCGACCGTCGCCTGCCGCAGCCCGCCCCCATCAGCCGCAAGGTTGGTTGGATAAGGCGTATGAGCGATGCTATAAATGCCATGCTCGCGGCAGTACCGTTCACAGCTCTCTGCGTCACTGCGATTGAAGGCCTTCACTGTCAAGCTTCGCGGATTTTTGGGGAAATATTGGAAAGCCTGCGCACCCAGTAAGACCGCCGTCTTGGCCGCTTCCAAGTAACCCTTCCGAATACTGATATGGCATCCGAACCTCATGCAGCCCGTCACCTCCATTACCGCTGGCAGCCCAGGCAGCAAAAGGATTTCTTGGAGGAAACATCCTGCCTTACGACAGGTCGTCCGCAGCGTACGCACGGCTCCCCTTCCCGGTCATAGACGCGGCATCGGCTGTCAAAGCCTCCGGTTAATGTATCTCCGGTATAAAACGGCATCTCCATATATCCGCCATAATGCGTCGCCTCGGTCAATACCTCTCTCACGGATCGGTACAGTTGTGCAAATTCCATAGAGGTTAAATAAGCCGGACGTCTGGAAGGCAGCAGTCCGGCATGAAAGCAAATTTCATCACTGTAGCAGCTTCCGATCCCCGCCAGCAAGCTTTGGTCGACCAGATTGCTTTTGAGCGTGCCTCTCTTGACACGCAGCCTTTCTTCAAATCTCTCCGCTGTAAATCCTGGATCGAACGGTTCAGGACCGAGCTTCTCCATGAGCGCAGCGGCTTCCTCCGCCTCGTAAAGATGCAAATATCCCAGACGAAGCCCTATGCAAAATAAATGCCAATCGCCAAAATCGATACGCACTTGAACGGTTCGCTCAGGCGCTTCTTCCTTCTTGCCGTAAAAAATCATGCCTCCAAGCATTAAATGAAGCACAAGCACCTTGCCCGAGCTCAAATGAAAGAGCAAATGCTTGGCTCTGCGATCCACCATACGGACCGCCCGGCCTGTCAGCTCCTGTTCAAACCGTTCCGGAGTGACGTTAATCGACCTCTCGCGTCCAACCTCCGTGCCGGTAATCGTTTGGCCCGCAATTCGTCCGTTCAGCAGCATGCGGTAATTTTCCATCTCGGGCAGCTCAGGCACGACTTCACCTTCCTCCTCTCATCTATCTTTCACTAGATTTCCATGAGAAAGGGAATTTATACCTTATAAGGGTAGGGACAGCTGGTCTGAGCCACGCTCAGCCCGCCGTTGTCTCGCTGCTTGGGATACCGTCGACGAAGAAGCGGATCTGCCGGATAAAGCCGACTTTCTCTTCAGCCGCGCAATCCTTTTCTCCAATTCCGCCGCGTCGTTCCCTGTCTCCTTCTGCCGATCTTCTCTTCTGCCGGATCCCGTTCGATTTCCGTTACGCTTTAACGCCCCTTGGCGCCAGACAAGATCGAGTGCCAGCTCGGCATATTCCAAGGCCGGCTTCCATTCCTTAGCCTTGTGTTCATAATACATCGAGAGCTCAACGTAAGGCTCCAGGGCTGCGGTTCGGCTGCCGTCCTTTGAGGCGATATAATGCTTCCAAAGAAGGCAAGCTTCAGACAGCATCCGCCGCCGCTTGAAAAATTGAGCCAGCGGAAGCAGACAGGCCTCCACCTCGCCTGCAGCCTTCTGGTCAGCGTCTGACAGAAGCTCCGTCGCCAGCGCGCTCAACGCCTCGTCGGCCTGCTCTTGCATCCCGATTTTATCCAGCCACAGCCCTAAGCGAAACCACTCCTCTCTGCCGAATTCTCGGGCATGCATCCAATCCAGCGCTCCGCTCAGCAACGCGGCAAAATGCACCGCCAACCCGGCCAACGTCAGGACATCCAGCTCGTTGTGGACAAATACGCCCTTCAAAACCTCAGGATCCCGCTCTGCCAAATATTGAAAGTAAAGCGTCGGAGCCATCGAACCGGGGATATCGTTCTCGCGATACACCCCCAACCGTTCCTCCTCGATATGGCCTAACCGGCAGGACGCAAGCGTATGCTTCCATAAGCTTCTGGAAGGATACAAAAAATCGATGTGTCCTGCAGGCTCCGCCTGCAGCGGCATCCGGTTCATAATGTACCGATTCTTAACGATGGGCCAGTCAAATGACTTCCCGTTGTAGGAAATGAGCACCGGACGGCTTTTCAGCTTGTCCTGAAGGTAGTCCAGCATGGCCGCTTCTTCCCCGGGATGCCGGATCAGCATTTGCTCGACCGTAAAACGCTCCCCTTCATAGAATCCGATTCCGATCATGAAAGGGACATTGCCGGCGCCATGGCCGAGTCCCGTCGTTTCCGTATCCATGAATAGAAGCCTTTCGTGCGGCGACGCTTCGGCAGTGCCCGTCCCCGCTACTCCCGATGCCAACAAGCGCCAAAGCTCATCCCCGTTCTCCGCCAAGTCAGCCAACCGGCTGCCTCCGTGCTTGAATCCGGCCTCAAAAGTGCTGCGGCGCATGACAAATTCGCCCCATTCACTTTGTTCCATAACCGCTCCTACTACATCCCATTCGTCTGCAGGCTCCGCAGCAGGTTCGCTTTTAACGGCAGGCACGGCTATATCCTCAGGCCGCTTGTGGCGTAACAGCCTTTCCCTAAGAGAGCTCATCTTACTCCCTCCAGACGACGCAGCAAGCCAAGCGACAATTGCTTGCCGGTGATACCTACTTCTTCGATCGGACCGACACAAGCCGGACAACCGCTAAGGCAGCCGCAGGCTGAGATGAGCCGCTGCGCTTCGGCAAGAAGCTTGCCATGCACTTCGTACAGCCGTTCACTAAGACCTACGCCACCTGGATATCGATCATAAAAAAAGATCGTCGGCTGCTTGTTATGCACGGCTTTTACTTGCGGAACGACGCGGATATCCTGCGGATCGCACATCAAATATAACGGAGCGATATGCACGAGGACGTTGGATAAACCGAGCAGCGCAAACTGCATGTCATTCACCGTCATCCCGGCAGCCGCTTCTTCGTCGAATGTGAACCAATAAGAGCTGGTGTGAAGTTCTTCTTCCGGCAGATGAATCGGACCGGAACCGATGTTCTCATGCGTTCTGAGCTTGATTTTTTTAAAAATCGTCGCTTTCGCATTCACCGTCACTTCGCCATACTGCCTCAATAGTCCATTCTCTGCGGCTTCGCGATGAACGTGCAGCACCTTCAGCTGAACCGCCAGGTTGGCGTCCGTAAAATAATCGACATTCACTTCCCGGACATACGCTTTCTTCTCTTCATAATCCAGCTTCTCTACCTGAAACTGAACTCCCTCATGGATATAGATCGCTTCTTCATGAATCAGCGTCGGTGCGCTGAACCGGTCGACCTCGCCTAGGACACGCGCTCCATTGGTCATATCGATGATAATAAAGTTTTCCTGTGCGGCGGAGCGCAGGCTGATATCGTGCGCCGGAAACGACTGCTCCATCCAATGCCAGCGGTTCTTTACCCGGTGCAATATCCGCTCCTCCGTCAAAAATTCCAAAATGTCCTTCAGCGATTCGTCCCCGAACTTCTCATTCTCCTCAAAGGGCAGCTCATAAGCGGCGCATTTCACATGATCCACCAGAATGATCAGGTTGTCCGGTCCGATCAGCGCACGTTCCGGCGGACGTTCAAAGAAATACTGCGGATTCTGTATCATATATTGATCCAACGGATTGCTGCTGGCCACTAGAAACGTTATGGAGCTCTCCTGTCTGCGGCCGGCACGGCCGGACTGCTGCCATGTGCTGGCGATCGTACCCGGATAGCCGTTCAATACGCACGCCTGAAGCTGCCCGATGTCGATGCCGAGCTCGAGCGCATTCGTACTCACAACCCCGCGGATTTCCCCGCTGCGCAAGCCCCTTTCGATTTCGCGTCTCAGCTTGGGCAAATAGCCGCCGCGGTAGCCGCGAATCGACTTGGCGCCCAGCTCATGGGCGATAAGCTCCTGCAGATACGTCAGAAGAATCTCCACCCGGACGCGGCTTCGGGCAAACACAATCGTCTGAATGCCCTGCTTCAGCAGCAGGCCGGCCAGCTTGCGCGTCTCCAGCACGCTGCTCTTGCGGATGCCAAGCTGCTTGTTTACGACAGGAGGGTTATAAAAAACAAAATGCTTTTCTCCTGCAGGTGCCCCGTTGTCGTCCACCAGCGCCACCGGTTCGCCAATCAGACGTTCCGCGTGCTCCTTCGGATTATCGACCGTTGCGGATGCGCAGATAAACTGCGGATTGGAGCCGTAAAAACGGCAGATCCGCTTCAATCTCCGGATGACATTGGCGACATGGCTGCCGAATACGCCGCGGTAGGAGTGAACTTCGTCGATCACGATGTATTTTATATTTTCAAACAGCTTCACCCATTTGGTATGGTGTGGCAAAATGGCCGAATGGAGCATATCCGGATTCGTCACAACGATATGTCCGGCGTTACGGATCGCCTGGCGTACGGTAGGCGGCGTATCTCCGTCATACGTGTGCGTCTTAATATCCGCTCCCATAACGTTCGCGAGCTCCTGCAGCTCGGCGACCTGGTCCTGGGCCAGGGCTTTAGTCGGAAACAAATAGAGCGCACGGGCGCTCTCATCGTTCAATATTTCCTGCAGAACAGGCAGGTTATAGCAAAGCGTCTTCCCCGATGCCGTAGGCGTCACCGTAACGACGTTGCGTCCGTCGCTCACCTCACGGAAGGAATAAGCCTGGTGCGTATACAGCTTCTCGATTCCCCGCGACTCAAGCGCTTTACGCAGAAGCGGATTCAGTCCTTCGGGGAACGGCTCATAGCGTCCTTCCCGGGGCGGAATCGTATGCCAATGCGTCACCTGGGACATCAGCTCAGGCGTCGCTTTGATCAAATCTATCCATTCATTTATAGAAGCAACCTTTCCGGTCAATGGGTTCATCTCTTCGGCTCCTTTTGACGGCAGCGTTACTCTTCATTATATAGAATGCATGTTCGTATTACAAATTCTTTTTTGTTTATGGTTCACTGAAAGCTTGGCTGCTTGTATCCGGAACGGCACGCTTACGCCAGGCTGAACCGCAGCTGCGCCGCCTCATGAGCTTCGAGTGAGGGTCACGCCGGCAATCCGCCTCCTGATTTTCCGTATCATTTGTCCAAGTTTTTTATATACATAGAAAGAAGAGACTTAAAAAAGAGGTCGGCATCACAACACAATGGGTACCGGCTTCGAAGCGTCATCCACATAACGCTCTGCTTCTGTGAACCATACCTCCGGAATTTTGAGGGCTTATTTTCAACCATCGGCCCCCTTTTTATTTATTATCCCAAATTCGAGGTGACCGTTATGAAGAAGCTTATCCTCCCTTTTAAAGCAAACGGACATGATGTCATAAAGCATGCCTCCGACTTTTACAAGGTTATTTTAAAAAACTTGAACAGCCTGCCGGTATTTCCCGCCCTGACCCTTTCGCGGCGCAAACATAGAGCTTCCTTCAGTGAAGGACATTTCGCATGATAAATGTGTGGCTTCGGCGAATTACTTGTCTGTACGCTATCTGGTTTGTATGCGGATTTATTCTCGTCACCGGGAATATTGTGCCTTCATGGCTCGAATGGGCAAATAGCGGTTACCTCATCTTGGGCGGAGTTACCGCATGGATTTGGTATGTAAGGAGGTACGGAAGGCGTCAGGCTCTGATTCTGTTCGTGGTTTGCGGCAGCATTTCTTATGCTGCCGAATGGATCGGCGTTCATTCCGGAAGATGGTTTGGAGTCTATGAATACGGTTCCTTCTTCGCGCCAGTGGTTCTGGGCGTGCCGGTCGCAATTCCGTTTACATGGTTTATACTGGTCGTCATTTCCAAAGCATTCGCCCCGATCCGTAGTTCAAATCACGCTTGGCGGGGGTTGCGGCTGTCCGAGAAGCTTTCACCGGAGAGCCATCAGCTTAAACTGGAGCGCAGACGCACCAAACGGCGCAGCTTCTTGCTTCCAACCATTTGGGCGGCCGCGATGATAACTGCAATCGATTTACTTCTTGCCCCTGTAGCTGTACAAAAACGCTATTGGTCTTGGAAAACGGCCGAGCATGCAGCGTGGAATCCCGCTCCCTATAATGTACCGTTAAGCAATTATATAAGCTGGTTTGTTACCGCTCTACTTATAATTAATATTATAAACTATTTACATGATGAATATTTCGAAAAGGATTACAAACCGTACAGCCGTATGACATCCATCCCATTGATGCTCCTTCTGACATTAGAGTCTTTATTTCTTACCTTTGCGATCAAAAGCGGATTGTGGTGGGCCGCGGCAGCCAATATTTTGGCGCTTTGCGTATTGTTTATTTGGAAACGCAAGGAGGAAGCAAGATAATTCCCTCTCAAAATATTAGTCCATCGTTGAATCACGCTATCTTACCGATGAGCGAAGGCTTACCACATTATCGAAACAAAATTAAAACCTGAGCCGATGGGTTTCGGTTCAGGTCTTTTTTAAACAAAAACGATCGAATGATGTTGAACATTTCCCTTCCCTAAAGCAATCCGCGCAGGATCGTGTCACTTCCTGCGCTTTCCCGGGCAATTTCGGTGTAAACCTTAGAGCAAATCGGAAGTATCATCGTAATCGTAACGAATCCCGTCTTGAGAAGCCGTCGTCTGTAAAGGGGACGATACCATGGCAGCTGCCGCATTCGTTTTGAGCTTGGCCAGCACTTCATGAAACTTACGGGCCTGCGCTCCCTCGCTCTGCGAACGAATAGCGATATGCAGAGCCTGCTCTATTACGGCGATATCCTGACTTGTGAAATCCATACCGCAATCCCTCCTTACATTTTTACTGCATCTATTCTAACCCAATCTTGTGTTTTTCATACTTTTGAGAATCAAAACATCATTTTCTCCCTTTGGTTCCCTTTTTCTATGAAAGGGTAATGAAAGGGGAACCTAAAATGATAGAAGGGATGATGAATTATGGGTAATAGCACCATTTACGAGGAGCAGAACGAAGGTATTCTCAAAAAAGTTCAGAACAGCCGGATAGCCGAATATGATATCAGTCCGCTTTTTTTAAACCGTTGGTCTCCCCGCTCCTATGCTGATCGCGAGGTCAAACCGAAAGAGCTCTTTGCTGTACTGGAAGCGGCCAAATGGGCGCCTTCGGCATTCAACCAGCAGTCTTGGCGTTTTTATTTGGCGCGCAAGCCTGAGGAAAGGCAAATCTTTTTGAGCTTTGTCAGCGAGAGCAACCAAGTCTGGTGTGAGAAAGCTCCCGTACTTGTTCTGCTTCTGTCCCGTAAAGTGAACGACAAAGGCGACCCTCATCCTTTGCATGCATTCGAAGCAGGCACGGCATGGGGCTACCTGGCCCTGGAGGCTACCCGCCGCGGTTTAATTGCGCATGCGATGTCCGGTTTTGATCCCAATAAAGCTCGCAGCATTCTTCACATCCCCGACGAATATGACATCCACTGTGTCATTGCCATCGGCTATCAAGGTGACAAAAAAGCACTCCCGGAGAAACTCCAAGAGCGCGAGAAACCATCAGACCGCCGTCCGTTGAGCTTAAGTGTGTTCGAAGGTGCGAAGAGGCCGTGACGGCCTCTTTTCAATCCATGTCATTGTCAGAATAGTTATCGATATAGATGATTTCCTTGAAAATCGCCAACTATTCCGTTCTTTACATCAAAATGAAGCAAAATGCTTACTTCATCCAAAGATATAGCGGGATGAAAAGCAGACTCGTGATGATCGCCGTTGCCCCCATGGCAAACCCGCTGATGCTTCCGGCCACCTCCGAATCCCGAATTAACCGCGCCGTTCCAATACCGTGGGCGGCTGTTCCGATCGCTGTGCCGAGCGAAATATCCTCTCTTACTCCGGCAAGACGAAGAAGAGCCGGTCCAAACAGGCTTCCTATGAGACCCGTGAGCACCGTCAGCACCGCTGTAAGTTCGGGAATCCCCCCTGCCTGTCGAGCAATTTCCAAAGCTACGGGCGAGGTCACCGATTTAGGCATCATCGTAATCATCAGCTCGCGGCTGCCTCCAAGACTCCAAACGAGTCCAGCCGATATCATCAACGCGCTCAGCGACCCGACGGTGATCCCTGTGATAATCGGGGCAAAGTTCCGGCCAATTCGATGAGCATTCTTATATAAAGGCACGCCGAGCGCAACCGTAGCCGGACCGAGCAGAAAAGTGATATAATCGCCACCCTTTTTATACGCTTCATAAGGGACTTGCATCAACAACAGCACAGCAATGATCATGATAGAAGAAATAAGCAGCGGATGCAGCCCACTCCACCTTTGCTGGCATTTTAACGCCACAGCGTAAGCGATCACCGTCAACGTAATGCCAAATAACGGCTCAATACTAAGCTCCTGAACGGTCATAACGACGTACTCCCTCTTTCACTTTCCTGCCGCTCATAAGCTTCACAGTCCAACCGGTGACCAGCAGCACCCCAATCGTGCTTATAAACAAACTAATCACAATGATCAGCGCTTGCTGCCCGATCAGGGAGAAGAACACGACCATTCCAGCTACAATCGGCGCAAATAATAAGAGCATATGCCGAATCAAGAACGCGCTCGCCTCTTCCACCCATGTCACCTTAACGATTTTCAGAAATAAGCTGAGTGTAAATAATATCAAGCCAATGACGTTTGCGGGCAACGGTACGCCAAGCCCTTCATGCAGTACCGTCCCGAGCATATAAAAAGCCAGTAAAATGGCAAATCCCATCATTATTATCGTACTCCTTCCCAAGATGACTGTATACCGGACTCGCCCGTCTATGCATAAATACCCCATTTAGGTGGCATCGTATAATTGGCGCATTCCCCATTGCGTATTAAGATGACTATAAAACAGGAGTTGAATGATCATGGCTAAGCCGGACAATCGTGCGGACAACGTAGAACATCTGCAAAATAACATTAATAATACCATCGAAAACATAGGAGAGGCAGAAGAGTACTTAGCAGCGCATACCGATGAAATCAGCTCGGAAGAAAAGCAGCAGATCGAAAGCAAAAATAACCGGCGCCGCGAAAGCTTGTCTGCATTCCGTTCCGAAATTAAAGATGAATCAGCCCATCAGAACGAGACGTAAAGCCGCATGAATACCTCCTCCCCTCATTCAAAAGGGTGGAGGCTTTTTATTTTACGGCTATTTATCCGGTCATCTCCGGGAAGCCGGGATTTCAAAACGAAAATGATCATGGGCCAAATACGTCTCCTGATGAACGGAACGAGCTTCCTCTGTTAATTGTTCAGCCAGCTCACCTTGATAACGCGAACTGATGTGCGTTAAAATTAACGTTCCCACTCCAGCCTCGCCGGCAGTACGCGCGGCGTCAAGCGCCGTCGAGTGATCGTATTTGACGGCCATCTCTTTTCTCTGCTCCGCAAATGTAGCTTCATGGACAAGCACATCCGCGGCCTCTGCAAGCATTACCGCATTCCCGCATGGCTGGGTATCGCCCAATATCGTCACCGTACGTCCAGGGATGGAAGGCCCGATAAACTCCTGTGCATGCAGCTCTTGGCCGTCAGGCAGGATGACATTTTCTCCGTTCTTGATTTTGCCGAACAGCGGGCCCGAAGCAAGACCAAGCTCCTTCAAACGAGCTGCATTCAGTTTTCCTTTTTGCGGTTTTTCCGTGATGCGGTAGCCGTAGCTGTCAATGCGGTGCACCAGAGGAGCGGCCGTGACGATCAACTGATCGTCTTCAAATACAACGAAGGGTTCCGAAGCTTCAAATTCAACGATTTCAAGCGGATATCCCAGGTGGGAATCGCTCACACGAAGCGCCGTTTCAATAAATTCCTTTATTCCCTTAGGGCCGTAAATCGTAAAGGAACTCTCTCCCCCTTGATAGGATCGGCTCGACATCAGCCCCGGAATGCCATAAATATGATCTCCGTGAAGATGTGTAATGAACAGCTTCTCCAGCTTGCTTATTTTGACCGGGGCTCTAAGCACTTGATGCTGGGTCCCTTCTCCGCAATCAAACATCCAATAGGCATTTCTCTCCGCCAGCAAATTCAGCATCACGGAGGTGACATTGCGTTCCTTGGAAGGCATTCCGGCGCCCGTCCCCAGAAAATAAAGTTCCACAATCCATCGACTCCCGTTTCGTTAAGTCCAATTAGTTAAAAGAGTGGAGCATGAACGCTCCACCCTGTATAGCATACCCCAAATCGGCTTTAGGCGTTAA
This sequence comes from Paenibacillus sp. F024, assembly GCF_057814255.1. Taxonomy (NCBI): domain Bacteria; kingdom Bacillati; phylum Bacillota; class Bacilli; order Caryophanales; family Paenibacillaceae; genus Paenibacillus; species Paenibacillus sp. F024. Next base: position 121,220 of record NZ_JBVASZ010000010.1, on the reverse strand, counting down.
AATATCTGGCGGCAGGATGTGCAAACACGATCGCGGAAACGGAAGCCTCCGGCTCCATCATGCTTCCTTCCGTCAGATGAACACCGATATCCTCAGGCTTCAGCAAAGCGAAAAGCTGCTGCTGATCATCCAGGTTCGGACATGCGGGGTAACCAAACGAAAACCGCTGACCACGGTATTTGGCTCCGAATCTTTCCTGCATGGTCATTTCCGTCGGATCCGGGAAGCCCCAAACGTCGCGCATCATTTGATGAACACGCTCGGCGAAGGCTTCCGCCGTCTCCAGAGCGGCCGCTTGAAGTGCGTGCGAGCGCAAATAATCGCCTTTTTCACGCCAGGCTGCCGCCAATTCGCCGATTCCATGGCCGGCTGTGACGACAAGGAATCCGACATAATCCATCTCGCCGCTTTCGACCGGCTTTAAATAATCAGCAAGACAGAGATAAGGCTCTTTTTCCTGCCGCGGGAAGCTAAACTTCTGAAGCACCTTGGTATGATCCTCCGGATCGTAAACCAGCACGTCGTTACCATCGGCCTGAGCCGGGAAAAATCTATACATTCCATGGGCTTTAATAATTCCTTCATGCTGTGCCTCGGATAAAATCTGGTCGACCGTTTCCTTTAACTGTATGGCCTTCGGATCCTTCTCCGCCAGCAATTGTTCTACTTTACCTTTCAGCCCCAGATGATGTCCAAGCAGCATCTGCATGTTGATATATGGCATTAAATGACTGATCGGATAATCCCGAAGTACATGGCGGTCCAAATCCGGCGGCAGCTGCACAGGCACAGTCCGGTCTACCGTCGATACCTTGACGCGTGTCAGTTCAGGCATCTGATCTTCCTTGCGCCCGGCTTCCTTCACATCTGACTCCATGCTTTCCCGGAGCTCGCGAATCATCTGCTGCCTTTGCTCCGGATCGCTAAGCTTATTCGCGAGATCCAAGCCGTCCATCGCATCTTTGGCATAAAGCACAAGACCGTCATACTCGGGAGCAATCCGTGTTCTTGTAAACTTCCGTGTTAATGCGGCTCCTCCCACAAGGATAGGGACGTCAATTCCTGCATTTTTCAAATCTTGCGCGGTAATGATCATTTGCTGTGCCGATTTGACCAGCAAGCCTGACAGACCGATTGCATCCGCCTTTTCCTTGCGGTACGCTTCAATCAGCTGTTCCGGCGGAACTTTAATCCCCAGATTAACGATTTTGTAGCCGTTATTGGACAAAATGATTTCGACCAGGTTTTTACCGATGTCATGCACATCACCCTTAACCGTTGCCAGTATGATTTTACCCTTAACGGCGCTATCCGCCTTTTCCATGAACTGTTCCAAATGCGAAACCGATGCCTTCATGACTTCGGCACTTTGCAGCACCTCGGCTACAATAAGCTCGTTGTTGTTGAAAAGACGGCCGACCTCCTCCATCCCTTTCATCAAAGGGCCGTTAATGATGTCAAGCGGAGGATATTTTTGCAGCGCCTCGTCCAAGTCGGGAATCAGGCCTTCCTTGGTGCCTTCAACAACATAAGAAGCCAGACGCTCCTCCAGGGTCAAGTTGGAGATTTTCTCTTTCTTCTCAACCTTCTTGGTGCGGAAATGCGCAACAAATTCGGCTAACGTTTCATCGTTCGTATCGTAGATGAGGCTTTCGGCCAATTTGCGCTCTTCTTCAGGAATAGAAGCATAGCGTTCCAGCTTCTCGGTATTGACGATCGCATAATCAAGCCCTGCTTTCGTACAATGGTACAAGAAGACGGCATTAAGCACTTCGCGTCCGGCTTCCGGGAGACCAAACGAGACGTTGCTGAGACCTAGGATCGTTTCCGTATCCGGCATCGCTTCCTTAATCAGTCTAATGCCTTCAATCGTTTCTTTTGCCGATCCGATATACTGCTGATCCCCCGTACCTACCGGGAAGACGAGCGGGTCAAAAATGATATCGTTCGGTTTCATTCCGTATTTGTTTACAAGCAAATCATAAGATCGCTGTGCGACCTCCAGCTTGTCTTTGGCTGTAATGGCTTGTCCGCGTTCGTCAATGGTACCTACGACTGCAGCTGCGCCGTATTTATGAATGAGCGGAACGACGTGCTCGAACTTCTCTTCGCCGTCCTCGAGGTTGATCGAGTTGATAATGGCCTTTCCTTGGGAATATTTAAGGCCCAGCTCAATGACGCGATAATCCGTAGAGTCAAGCATCAAGGGAACTTTTACTTTCTTAACGACAAGCTCCAGAAACTTCTGCATATCGGCCATTTCATCGCGATCCGGATCCTGCAAGCAGACGTCAACCACATGGGCTCCGCCCTTTACTTGAGCGCGGGCAATTTCCGATGCCTCCTCATACTTGCCTTCAGCAATCAGACGCTTAAATTTACGCGAGCCCAGAACGTTCGTTCTCTCTCCAACCATGTAAGGACGATTCGCATCTTCAATGAATACTGTTTCAATGCCGGATACAGCGGGCGGGTGAACACCTCTATGCTCCCGAGGCTTGTAGGCGTTGAGCGTTTCCGCCATGGCGCGGATATGATCAGGCGTTGTGCCGCAGCAGCCCCCGGCAATGTTAAGCCAGCCCTGCTCGGCAAAGCCTGCCATCTTCTTCGCCAATGTCTCAGGAGACTCGTGGTAATTTCCGTTCTCGTCCGGAAGTCCGGCATTCGGATAACAGCTGACTGCCGTACCCGATATTTCCGCCAACGTCCGGATATGATCCCGCATGAATTCCGGTCCCGTCGCGCAGTTCAAACCGACCGAAATCGGCTCCAAATGCTCGAGAGAAATATAAAACGATTCGATGTTTTGACCGGCAAGCGTCGTACCCATCGGCTCGATCGTACCGGAGATCATCAGAGGGAGTTTTTTGCCCAGCTGATCAAACGCCTTGCGAATACCTATGCTTCCGGCCTTCACATTCAGCGTATCTTGAGACGTCTCAAGAAGCAGCGCGTCTACGCCGGCTTCCATTAATGCCAGCGCTTGTTCATAATAGCTGTCGATCAATTCATCGAAGGTAACTCCGCCTGTGACGGAAAGCGTTTTGGTTGTCGGCCCCATGGCCCCCACCACATAACGCGGCCATTCCGGTGTGCTGTATTTATTCGCCGCTTCGATCGCCAGCTTGGCTGCGGCAAGATTGATTTCCCGAGCCCGATCCTGCAGATCATATTCCGCGAGCACGACGCTCGTGGCTCCGAAGGTATTGGTCTCAACCATATCCGCGCCTGCGGCAAAATAAGCTTCATGAATTTTACGGATGACATCCGGTCTGGTAAGAACCAGCATTTCGTTACAACCGTCCAGCTCTTCCCCGCCGAAGTCATCCGCGGTAAGATTTTCTTGCTGGATCATGGTACCCATGGCACCGTCTAATATCATAATTTTCTTTTGTAGTTGCTCTTGCAAGGATGACTTATTCATCGATGATCCCCTTTCAACCTGCCGCCATTCCTATCGTCTCGTTTCGGTAGGCGGACCTTACGCAGCATCTCTTTCGTCGCTGTCGAACAAACACGAAAGTTAGCAAATTGTTTATCCCTAAAGTGTACCAGAAACAGGCCGTGATGAAAAGAAACTTCAATCATTTTCACCAGCAGTTTGTTCTAGCCCATTGGAATCCCTCTCCAATAACACGTCGACATATGAGACGTCTTCCACTATAATGTAATTACAGATAGGAATCATTCTTTAAATGGAAAGAGGGAAAGACCATGGCAGAAATCAGAATTCGCAACACCAACGAACGAATCGCAGGCGAGCAAAACGTCAAAGCGTTTTTGGATAAACAAGAAGTGCTTTACGAACACTGGAACGCGGCGAAACTCCCGGCTGAGCTGCAAGAAAAATTTATACTTACGGACGACGAGAAGGCACAAATTTTATCCACCTTCGATTCCGAAATCCGCGACCTCGCAGGCCGCCGCGGATATCAAACATGGGACGTCATCGCCCTCTCCGATGCGACGCCAAACTTGGACGAGCTGCTTAAAAAATTCGAGCAGGTGCATACACATACGGAGGACGAAGTGCGCGCCATTACAGCCGGCAAAGGCATCTTCATTATTAAAGGAACTGACGATGTGGGCTATTTCGACGTTGAGCTCGAAGCAGGCGACGTGATTTCCGTGCCTGAGCATAAGCCTCACTTCTTCACCTTGATGGACAACCGCCAAATCGTTGCCGTTCGCCTCTTCATTGAAACGGAAGGCTGGATTGCTCATCCGTTCGAAGATCCAACGTTTCAAAAAGCTTAAAGCATAAATATAAAGAACCCCGCCTTTGAACTGCACCCCCCTTTGTTAGACACCATCTAACCAAAGGGCGTGCAGTTCATATGAGCGGGGTTCTGCTTTACCGATACTATTACGAAAATATAAAGACCAAACTATAATGAGTCAATGATCGATTGAATCTCACGCAAGCTTTTAATTTCATGTGAAGGTACAATCTCATCGGTACGCTGCAGATCGTGTCGGTTAATCCACATATTGCGCATGCCTACCGTATTGGATCCGAGAATGTCCGTAGTCAGCTTGTCACCGATCATCACACCCTCACCCGCTTGAATCCCCAACAAACCCATAGCGTGTTCAAAGATCGCGCCCGCCGGCTTCCCTTGACCGAAATCTCCGGAAATGACGATATGATTAAAATACGGCGCAAGCTCAGGAACTCCTGCCAGCTTTTCCTGCTGCAAATCAGGAGAACCGTTCGTCAAAAGGAGCAGCTGATACCGGTCCTTCAACTGATCCAGCACCTCGAACGTTTCCTCATAAACTATGGGACGGTTTCTCCGTTCTGAAGGAAACATCTCCCCAAGTTTATATCCGAGCTCCTTGTCTTCAATGCCCAGCGCTTTTAGTCCGCGTGTCCAGGACTCGGTACGGTATTGAGGTGCCAGCGCCTGAAGCTTGCGGAATTCTTCCTGCTTCCCTTGGGTAAAATGCGCCCAGAGTCCTTCAAAAGGGTTTATTCCGATCATTTTGGTAAACGGGAACGTCTCGTACGATTCATATAAAGCACGGGCTTCACGCCGCACGGCTTCTTCCAGCTGATCCGGATCCAGTGGATAATGTTTGGCCGCCTCGGCACAGGTTGCTTGAAATGCTTCTTTCACACTGCGGTCGTCCCACAGCAGCGTGTCATCCAAATCAAAAAGTACTGCCTTGATCCCCATAAATAACGTTCCTCTTTCCAAATATTAATCTTGTATTAATGTCACGTTGTATTTTTCAGCATACTCCTGAAGCTTTACTCTTGCGGAATCGATCGGAAACATATGATAGATCTTGGTGAATACCCATCGTTTTCCTTTCGCCTTAAAGTTGATGACAATCGCATCTTTATTCATCGTTATATCCTTGATTTGATCCGCTTCAAAAAAACGGTCGCCGCCAAACCTTCGGGAGGACAAAGTTTTCTTATCGATTTTCAAAAAGGGGCGTCGAATCCAATAAATCAGTAACGCCAGAAAAATATAGCTTGCTCCGGTAATCCAATACAGCTGCTCTTGCCCGGGTTGATTCCGAAACACGATAAAACAAAAAACACCGGTAGCCACAAGCAGCATCGGCAAAAACCAGCTCCGGCCTTTGAATGTGACCGAACCGTCGGCACTTACTCCCGATATTTCGCCTTTTCCGCTCTTCTTCCGCTGCACATTAGAAATTTTCGTATTTTTACGAACCATACGTTCCCACTTACGTGACATGATGAGTGCCCCTTATCTAAGTCATTTACACCTTGCGCCAAAACTTATCAATAAATCGGGTCGGATATTCGTACTCCAGAGCGCTTACATCTTCCAGGCGCTGCCATAAGAAATCGTCCAGCTTCCAATCCACAGCTCCCATGTTATCCTCGAATTGCTCCAAAGTCCGAGCGCCAAAAATAGGAGAAGTGATGCCCGGTTTATGAATCAACCAGTTCAATGCCACCTGTGCCGGTGTCTTGTCCGCCTCACGGGCAACCGCAATCAATTCATCTAGAATGCGGAAGTTTTTCTCGGTATTGCGAACCTCCCAACGGCTCTCTCCCGTTTTAGAAGCCAACCGCCCTTCTGTCGGTTCCTGTCCGTGAGCATATTTCCCTGTCAAGAAGCCGCCGCCCAAAGGAGCCCAAGGAATCACACCTACGTTTTCCTCCAAGCAAAGAGGCAGAACCTCGCGATCCATCGCACGACATACCAAACTGTATTGCGGTTGAATGGAAATAAAACGGGCATAACGATTAAAATCGCTGATGCTTAATGATTTCATCAATTGATAAGCCAAGAAATTGGAGCAGCCGATATACCTAACTTTGCCTGAGGTAACCAGATCATCCAACGTTCTCAATGTTTCTTCTATGGGTGTTATTTGATCCCAAACATGCGCTTGATACAAATCAATATAATCTGTTCCTAAACGACGAAGACTGGCTTCCACACCATCAAGAATATGCTTTCTGGATAAACCGACGTGGTTGACGTTATTGCTCGTAGGAAAACGCACCTTGGTCGCCAAAATAACATCGGAACGATGCTTCTTTATGGCTTTGCCCACGATTTCTTCTGAAGTACCGGAGACATACACATCCGCCGTATCAATAAAGTTACCTCCGCGATCCAAAAAACGATGAACCATTTCAATAGAATCTTGTTCATTTGTCGTATTTCCAAATGTCATGGTACCTAAACAAAGCTCAGAAACGGCAATCCCGCTTTTGCCTAAAACACGATACTTCATCTCTTACCCCCTACTCTTACTTCTTCTCTCGCTCATCAACAAACTTAATGTTTTCAAGATGGCCACGTAAGGAGGTTTTAAAAGAATCGATATACTTCCTTCTTAGTCCATTGCGCTCATCCAGTTCTGCCTCGGTCAGACCTTCTGATTTCGCTTTGCGGGCCAACTCGTTAATACGCTGTACGACTGCATCATGATCCGATTCGTTCATGCTGATCCTCCCGGTAATATCATTTCAAATTATACTTTGACATTACCGAATCTGATTGTCAAGAGAAGCATCCCCGGCAATACAGCACTCGTCCAATTTATTATGGAAGCAGCAGTTTTTGTCCTACTTGAAGATTGGAATTCTCGAGGTCGTTGATTCCTTTCATCTGGTGCACATATTCCCTTATATCCTGTCCTTGGTCTACATATTGGGAGGCAATGCTCCAAAGCGTGTCGCCAGATTCGACCTCTACATACGTCTGAACCTGAGGCTGCGAGGATGCCGCATGTACATCCTGGTCAAAGAAAAAACCGAACATAGTGGAGATAGCGATCACGGCACAAAATAAAAATGCACCAAAAACCAAAACACGGACATATGTTCCCTTATTATTATCATTATGTTTTCTAGGCATCACATGACGGGAATTAAAGTTATGTATAAGCTGAGTATTCTGAATCATCAACATAAACCCCCCAAACATTTGTTCTGTTCTTAATTTAACACGAACACTTGTTTGTGTCAACGTTTTTTTCTCGAACTTATGTTTGTACGAACTCCGGTTCTGTGGTATACTTCTAAGTAATGATTACCAAAATTGGAGTGATGATCGTGAGCAAAATTTCCAATCGGCAGCAGGCGATTTTAGAGTTTATCAAGAATGAAGTCAGAGAAAAAGGTTATCCGCCTTCCGTAAGAGAAATCGGAGAGGCCGTAGGATTGGCCTCCAGCTCCACCGTACACGGACATCTGGAACGATTGGAAAAGAAAGGCATGATCCGCAGAGACCCCACCAAACCGAGAGCCATAGAAATATTGGACGGAAGCTCATCGGACGGAGCATTCTCCGTATCGGTCGCCAGAGTACCGCTGATCGGACGCGTTACTGCCGGCGTACCCATTACAGCGACGGAAAACATTGAGGATTACTTCCCGCTTCCCAGCCATTATGTAAAAGATAATAATGTCTTTATGCTCAGTGTTATCGGAGAAAGTATGATCGAAGCCGGTATTCATAACGGAGATTATGTTATCGTTCGTCAGCAGCAAACGGCCAATAACGGGGATATTGTCGTCGCCATGACCGAAGACGATGAAGCGACAGTTAAAACTTTTTACAAAGAAAAGGATCATATTCGTTTGCAGCCTGAGAACCCGACCATGGATCCGTTGAGACTTAAAACCGTCAGCATCTTGGGCAAAGTCATCGGTGTATTCCGAAATATTCAATAATTCCTTCCCTTTCGCCGCCGCCCATGCCGGCCGGAAGGGATTTTTTATATCCGTGCCTCCATGAGAAAAGCTCTAACGAGTCCATTCAAGAATGAGCGACCTCGATTCAAAGGCATGTTTTCTTGCGATAAAGAAAACCGCCCGCTGCCGGAAAGCTTCCGGACAGCGGGCGGTATCATCGTCAAGCTATGAATATCTACTCTTAATACAGCGTCAAATATTGATCCCGTTCCCATTGATGAACCTGAGTACGGTAAATGTCCCACTCGATTTCTTTGAGCTCGATGAAGTGTGCGAGGGCATGATCGCCGAGCGCATCGCAAATGACATCGTTGCGCAGCAGCTCGTCCAGCGCCTGCTTCAGGTCAAGCGGAAGGCTTGGAATGCCCTGCTCTTCCCGCTCCTCTTCCGTCATGACATAAATGTTGCGGTCCGTAGGCGGAGGCAGCTGCATTTTGTGCTTAATGCCGTCCAGACCGGCCTTTAACATGACAGCCAGGGCCAGATAAGGATTCGCTGCCGGATCCGGATTCCGCACTTCAACGCGCGTGCTGATGCCGCGGGAAGCAGGAATACGAATCATCGGGCTGCGGTTGCTTGCAGACCAAGCCACATAACAAGGCGCCTCGTATCCAGGCACAAGCCGTTTGTAAGAATTAACCGTCGGATTAGTAATTGCGGCGAATGCGCGGGCATGCCGCAGAATGCCGGCCATGTATTGTCTCGCTGTCTCGCTTAAGCCCAGCTTGTCGCTTTCGTCATAGAACGCATTCTCTTTGCCGTTGAACAAGGATTGGTGACAGTGCATACCGGACCCGTTGACACCGAACAAAGGCTTCGGCATGAACGAGGCATGCAGACCATGCTGTCTTGCGATCGTTTTGACGACCAGCTTGAAGGTCTGAATTTGGTCTGCGGCTTTAATCGCATCCGCATATTTAAAATCAATTTCATGCTGACCTGGAGCCACCTCGTGGTGGGAGGCTTCGATCTCGAAACCCATTTCTTCCAGTGTAAGGACAATTTCACGACGGCAATTCTCGCCAAGGTCGGTTGGGGCCAGGTCGAAGTAGCCGCCCTGGTCGTTTAATTCCGTAGTCGGATTTCCCTTCTCGTCGGTTTTGAACAAGAAAAACTCCGGCTCCGGTCCGACGTTCATAGCGGTAAAGCCCATTTCCTCGGCTTCCTTCAATACGGATTTCAGAATGCCGCGCGGGTCTCCTGGGAATGGACGGCCATCCGGCAAATAAATGTCGCAAATTAAGCGGGCTACGCGATCTTCCGTTACCCAAGGGAATACGACCCAAGTACTCAGATCGGGGTATAAGTACATATCGGATTCTTCAATGCGCACATAACCTTCGATCGAAGATCCGTCGAACATCATTTTGTTATCGAGAGCTTTCTCCAGCTGACTTACTGGAATCTCCACGTTTTTGATCGTTCCCAGCAAATCGGTAAATTGAAGACGAATGAATCTAACGTTCTCTTCCTTGGCGATACGCAGAATATCTTCTTTAGTGAAATTCTTATCTGTCACTGTGAAATCTCCTCCTTATACTTTGTAGCAAAGGTAACGGAGCCTGTCCGGCACGCTTGAAAACGGTACCGGGACTACTCCGGACAAACCCTACTTTCTGAAAAACCGGGATAGTTCGCCTTGAATCAAAGACACTTGATTAGGACGTCTTCCTCCGCCCAAGAGCTGCTGTTTCAGCATCCGATGAAGCTGTGTGTCGCTAAGCTCTCTGCGTTTGACCTCCGTCTGTTCATTGAGAATGGTAGCATCCTCGGAATCCTTGTCTACAGGCAGCAGAACCTGTTTGATCCCTGCGATGTTAACTCCCTTCTCGATCAAATCCTTGATCTCAAGGAGCCGTTCTACATCATTAAAAGAGTATAACCTTTGATTGCCTCCGGTCCGGGCCGGGATGACGAGCTCATGCTGCTCGTAGTACCGGATTTGTCTGGCGGTCAAATCGGTCAGCTTCATTACGATGCCGATCGGAAACAACGCCATATTTCTGCGGATATCATCAGTCATGACCATCACTCCTAAGCTACTCTGGAACCTTACCTCTATTGTAACCTTACCGAAAAACATATGTCAAGTCATGTTAGGTTTATGCCATATGTTATTTTTGATTACAGTGGTTATTCCACTATGGGAGGTCAAGTCTTTTTCTTATGCGGCAAGCTGCGTAACTGTCCACGCATAACGCGAATAATACGAAGCTAAGCTTCCGGCCTACAAAATTTAAACGAGCAGACCCCGATCCATCATGTTTTGAATGGCCGTCAAAACCCCCATTTTACAATGAGAGTAGGTTAAGCCTCCCTGCATATAAGCGATATAAGGCTCTCGGATCGGAGCGTCTGCAGAAAGCTCAAGGCTGCCGCCCTGAATGAAGGTCCCTGCAGCCATAATGACCGGATGCTCATAACCGGGCATATCCCATGGCTCGGGAACGACGTGAGCGTCAACCGCGGCCGCTTGCTGAATCCCCTGAACAAAAGCGATCAAATGCTCGGCGCCCGTAAATTGAATCGCTTGAATAAGATCGGTGCGGGGAGCATTCCAGTGCGGGCTTGTTGTAAATCCAAGCTGCTCAAACACCGCGGCGGCAAACACCGAGCCTTTTACGGCTTGTCCAACGAGATGAGGCGCGAGAAACAAGCCTTGATAGATGGATCTTGTCGTACCAAGCATGGCCCCAACTTCGCCGCCGATTCCCGGTGCAGTTAATCGATATGATGCCAGCTCCACATACTTGGCTTTGCCTGCGATGTATCCTCCGGTCGCCGCCAAGCCTCCTCCCGGGTTTTTGATCAACGATCCGGCCATCAAATCGACTCCTACCTCGGTCGGCTCAAGCAGTTCAGTAAACTCCCCATAGCAGTTATCCACAAATACGATAAGTTCAGGACGGATTTCTTTGACAAAACGAACCATCTCGCCAATCTGTGAAACTGTAAAAGACGGCCGCCATGCATAACCGCGCGACCTCTGAATTCCAATCACTTTGGTGCCCGGGTTGATCCGCCGGGCAATTTCCTCATAATCGGGTAAGCCTTCCTCGAGCAGCTCCACCTCGCCATATGTAATTCCCCAATCCTGCAATGACCCTTTTCCGTCCCCAGGCTTCCCAATGACCTTATGCAGCGTATCATAGGGTTTTCCGGTGATCATTAGAAGCTCGTCGCCCGGCCGGAGCACGCCGAACAATGCCGTGCCGATCGTATGGGTACCCGATACGAAATGAGGGCGCACCAAAGCCGCTTCCGCCCCGAATACATCAGCATAGACCAAATCCAGGACCTCACGGCCCCGGTCATTATAACCATATCCCGTAGAAGCGGCAAAATGATAGTCGCTAACTTTGTGTTTTTGAAATGCGCGGATGACCTTCCATTGATTCCGGTCGATCACGCGGTCTATATCTTTGAGCTTCTCTCCGATTTTCTCCTCAGCTTGTTCCATCAAACCGAGCACCCTGTCCGTAAACATACTTAAACGTCTCTCCCTTGTTCTCCCTCAGCCGGTCGGACTGCATCATAGGCAGCCAGCATATAACCGATTTTGTCAAATTCCTTGTTGTTTATCCTTACCTTAAACAGCATATCACTGCCGTCAACCTCATTCTCAAGCACCTCGCCGATACGGTAAACCAGCGAGATCACATCCCCTTTGTCTGCCGGAATCCGGAAGGAACGGCTGCCGCCCGTCATCCGGGCTTCAAGCAGCTCCTTGAGACGTTGTAAATCCCCATCCCGATAAGCTGAAATTCTGAGGAACTCCCCTTCGGTGGTCAGCATATCCTTTTGCTCCGGCGGGCATGCATCGATCTTATTGAAAACCGTTACCCGATCCTTCCCATGGGCGCCCAGCTCCTCAAGCACCTGGTCGACTACCTGCATCTGTGTAACCATCATCTTGGAAGAGCTGTCCACAACATGCAAAATCAAATCCGCTTCGCATGCTTCTTCCAATGTCGCCCGAAAAGCAGCGACCAGATCGTGCGGCAGGTTTTGAATGAAGCCTACCGTATCCGTAACGACGATCTCCAATCCGTTTGGGAGCTTAAGCGAACGCGAGGTCGGGTCAAGCGTAGCGAACAGTTGGTTTTCCACATACACATCGGCGTTTGTAAGCTGCCTCAATATGGTCGATTTCCCCGCGTTAGTATAGCCTACCAGTGCAACTTGATACACCCCGGATTTCCTTCGTCTTTCCCGATGCAGACTGCGGTGCCGGACGACCTCCTGCAGCTGCCGCTTCAGCTCGCTGATCCGGTTGCGGATATGACGACGATCGGTCTCGAGCTTCGTTTCCCCGGGGCCGCGCGTACCGATCCCTCCGCCAAGCCGGGACAGATTTTTGCCTTGTCCGTACAGCCGCGGCAGCAGATAGGTAAGCTGGGCCAGCTCCACCTGGATAATTCCTTCCCGCGTTTTGGCACGCTGTGCGAAAATATCCAGAATAAGCTGAGTGCGGTCAATGATTTTGACATCGAGAAATTGCTCCAGATTCCTCACCTGGGCACCCGAAAGCTCCTGATCGAAAATGGCGGTATTCGCCCCGGTATCCTCGATCATGGCTTTGAGCTCCTCTGCCTTCCCTTTGCCGATAAACCATTTGGAATCGGCATATTCCTTATTTTGCGTAAGCGTACCGAGCACATGGACCTTTGCCGTCTCCGCCAAACTGGCGAGCTCGGAAAGAGAAAATTCCGGATCATAAGCTTCCCGCTTTTTTTGCTCAGCTGTAATGAGACTGACCAGGATCGCATTTTCCTGTGCGTTTGGCATCACTTCGTGCGATGTTTTTTTCATATATGCGTATCTTTCTCCTTATTGTGATCTCCACTGTCTCCACTTGAAAAGGAAACAGGAAAAGGAACGTTTACGTTCATTGTAAACGTCCCTACACCGAATTACAATTCAATGATTGGTTTATTGCTATTCTTCCCAATCCGAGCCTTGTTCCACAACCCTCATGTGATCGCTAATCTATGGTTATAAACCCATTGGTTTTTTCCGAAACGGATTCGTCACCTGGTCATCACAAATGATAAAATCCTGAGGAAGCAAATTCATTAATTCTTGTTTGTTCGGCTTTTGAGACTTGCTTAACAAACGAACTGCCTGATACCGGATGGCTTTTTCAATCAGATTCCTGACATATCGCGCGTTACTGAAATGCAGCTCCGTCAGCTTTTGTATATACAGGTGCTCTTTTAATTTTTTCAGCGTCTCAGGCATAAGCACATATTCTCGTTCGGAAGCCATTTTTTCCGATATTTTGATCAACTGGTCCACTTGATAATCAGGAAAATCGACTTGAATGGGAAACCGCGACGGCAGTCCGGGGTTGGTCTGCAGAAAGTTATCGATCTCGTCCGGATACCCGGCGAGAATCAAGATGAAGTCGTTCTTGTGATCTTCCATCGCCTTGACGAGGCAGTCAATGCTTTCCTTGCCGAAATCCTTCTCTCCGCCCCGAGCCAAGCTATAGGCCTCATCAATAAAAAGAATGCCTCCAAGCGCCTTTTTGACCATTTCACGGGTTTTTAGCGCCGTATGGCCTATATACTCTCCAACCAGGTCCGCACGCTCCACCTCGATCAGATGACCTTTGGACAAAACGCCCATCGATTTAAAAAGCTTGGCAACGATTCGCGCTACTGTGGTTTTGCCCGTTCCGGGATTGCCTTTAAAAATCATGTGATAGACATGGGATCCCGCATGCAAGCCTGCTTCCGTCCGAAATTGCTTGATTTGCAGCACAGCATATATTTGAAAAATCAGTTCCTTAACATCCTCAAGACCAATCATGCCGTCAAGCTCTTTAAATATGTCCGAAAACGTTTCTAGATGCGCGGGAATCGCTTTACCGTTGATATCCATCATCTGCGCTGCAGGCGGTTCATGGTTGTTAAAGACAACATTGATTTGACGATCCCTTTTCGTTATTTTACGCGTGTCCTCCTCCATCGCTCTCACCTCTTCACCCATTTTATGCATCACACCGCAATGATCATGTTTTAAACTTTCGGGGCTTGTATAGAGGCTTTATGATTATGAGAAGAATGCATTGGGAAGCTTTCAAGGAATGAAGAAGGAAGGCATTCTCTTAGCAGCGTGAGCTGATGATTGATGAGGCGGTCTTAGAAGACCGCCATTCGGCGCTGCGTCGACTCAGTTGGAGATGATGGGGAAAAGTTCGAAATCATACCAGGTTTGACTGTAGCCCTTTGTTACATTGGTTATCCTATTCAGCTTACGGTCCAGCATATAAATGTCTCCGTTCAGATCGGAGTAAGCTCTGCCGTTCAAATCGCTCCATTTGTCGGCCCTGCCGTCCGTTCCAATGCGGAATATCCCGTGAGCCTCATTTTGCTCATCCGGTAAAAGCCGGTTAAATGCCCTGATTACCAAGCTCCCATCCTTCTCTGCCCTGACCACCTGAATATCGTGAACCTTCAATAGATCGTTAATGAACACGGCATTACCCTTGGTATCGGTCAACGTCAGCTCGCCTCTGAGCTCTGCGTTTCTGACGGAAACCTCTTCCGATACGGAGCGGATCCGCCAAGACGAACCATCCTTATTTTTCAATTCCGTTCCCGGCATACCTTGCTCTTTTTCGCTGAGCTTTTGATAAAGCTCCTGTTCTTCTGCCTGTGTTAGTTTCACCGGGGTACCCGTTAAAGCTTTGTTCACTTTTAACATAGGGGAAGCGGAAAGATATAAGAAGTCCGCTTCGTCAAAAACAATGTCTTGAATGATTTTTTGCTGCTGCGTTATGATGCCGAAGCCATCAACATTACTCCAGCTTGTGATCATATGAAATTCATCATGCGCAAACCGCCAAGTCATCGGGAAATAGGTGATGTTACGGAAGTTAAGTACAGGATACGGCTCTTTAGCGTTGTCAATAAATTTGCCGTTGATCTTTATAGGGTATGACGGTAAATCAGCTGAATATGTCATGTTCGTATTGTTATTTTCATATCGTTCTTGTCTTAGCTCATTAAGCGTCGTTCCTTGATTTTGGATGTCCAGTCCATGTTCATAACCCCAACGAATGGAAAGACCCAATCCTCTTGCGTAATCCCATGTCATGGGAAAATAAGTGATGTCTTTATAGATCAACAGCGGATATGGAGCGTGGTTGTTATCCACTTGCGTGCCGTTAACCGTCACCGGGAATGAAGGCACGCGAACCTGAACGCTGTCGCTTGCCGCCATTGCATTCGGGCATACCGAGCCTACTGACAAAGCGAGCAGTGCAGCACAAGTCATCAACCTTTTTTTGTTCATCATAGCATCGTTTCCAATCCCTCAGATTTGAGCTACCAGTGTCACTGATCATTGGCATTACTCTACTACTACCTTTAAAGCCGATGTCTGTCCGGGATAGGACAAATTCATATATCCCTCTGACCAAGCCTTGACCGTTCGACCTACAAGCTCTTTATCAAAGCCACTCGACATTTGCATTCCATTGACAATTAGAACACCATCCGAACTTAAACGGACCCAGGTAGCTTGTGGTTTATTGGACTCTCCGATGTTCTTGTCCTCGTTTACAATCAATATCTGTCTCTGCTCCTGATCCCATTCCGTAATTGTACCGACTATGTCCGCCTCTGCGGTGCAGCAGGTTCGCACGGATAATTCGAGTGGGAATTTCCCTTCGGCGAGCTCATAAAGAGACCGCTTAAATGCATCCAGTTCGTCATTCGTAAGGATATGCTCAACATCGGGGGAGCTGCGAATCTCCATCGTGATGTGATTCAGCCCTGTTCCCGTGCCCTGTATCCGAATAGAGTGATTCCCCTCCAGTTCCTCCCACTTTTCAATGATCCTTTGCTGTATCTCTTGAAGTGGAATCTCCGTCATCTGCGTGTCCTCAGCATGCTTTTGGGGGATGGCCTCAAATGTAGTTTTTGGAACAACAGTAGTCTGTTGGGAACCATGAGACACAACCAAAAAACTGCCCAGCAACATGAAAGTGAACAGCTTCACCATAAGACTCTCCTCCCCTGATTAACATAAGCGGATAAAAAATCAGCACGAGTACCGGACATCGCTCCTTTAACGAATCGCATCCACCGGCTCATGGATACGCCAGCCCTTGCCGTCAACATAAAGCATTTTGATTACTTTTTCTTCAAACTCCTCAAAAAGCGGTACTTGGAAACGGAACGTTTTCGTTCCTTTCCCCTCTTCGATTAATGCTGCCTTGGCATCCGCCCAGCCCATCATACTTCCGCCGTCAGCCTCAGGCTGGGCCAATTTCCCTTCAATTTCCACAATGGAGCCGTTCGCAGTCTGCTTTTTCCAAAAGGCCTCTGCATGTTCAGGAGTATAAATCTCCTCGATATAGGAAATGAATTTTTCTTTCGTATCTAAATCGCTGCCCATCCAGCGGTATGGATGCTCTCTGCCCGGAACGGAAAAGGACCCGGGGAGGTGCTCGCCGTCGCCGCCTCTGGAGATGACCCAGTAATGATTTTGTGCGTCTGCCGCAAGCCCAACCGCATCCTGAATGGTGATCTCCTCGTTTTTTCTCTGAAGCTTACGATAAGCTTCATTCTCAACAATAACCGTTTGGTTGGCTTCATCCCAAATGACTCTGGCTCCCAATGCTTCCGATAAGGCCCTCGCCGGAACTAGAGTGCTCCCATCGATAATCTGGGCAGGAACCTCGGAAAGAATTTCATTGCCGTTAACCATCAGCTTCACAACCTTTGGCGCGGCAAACGATATTCCCGAAAACAGTACCGAACCCAAAACAACCCCGCTTACAAAAGATTTCCCGTTTATTTTCATATCCATAGCACTCCTTCTATTGGACAAAATCATAGATCTGCTTAATTGACGTTTAGGGGTTCCCTTTTGTTACAAAGTTTGGAAGAAATATTTGAATTTTTGTTGTAAATTACCGAGGCTGCGGTTCTGGGGTGAATGAGTTTTTGATTTCCTGAAGACGTTTGCGCGATGATTTTCTGTATAAATAAGTACACAAAACAGCGATACTTATGATTCCATACATCACGATCGGAGAGGTAGCCAGATATACAGTAACCGATAAGGTGTAAACCATGATGATTTTGATAACGGCTTCGCCCAGCAGCGCGATACCCCATCCTGCCGTCATCACACGCATCACCTTGCGTACATAAGGCAATTTCCAATTCTCTGCAAAATCAGCCTGCTGAGCCTGATGTTTCCCAACGGTAAATCGTAAGGCAAAATGGTAAATAAGCGGCTTGGAAGCCATTAATGAGCCCAGAAACAGCAGCCCCATAATCCCCGTTACGAATGATTCACGAAGCAAAATCAGCTTCTGGTCGCCGCCCAGCAGAACAGCTGCAATACTGAGTATAAAGCCGGTGGCCATAAAAGCGGAGAAGACATCCGTTTTTTTGTGTTTAAACAGATGAACCAGGGTATCGAACAATGGAATCAATGTAGCGATGGACAGTGCCGCTACTTCGGACATATGATTCTCCAGGACCTTGTAAACCAATAACGGCAGCCCGCCATTGATGAATAAAGAAATGAATATCCCTTGCATCACTTTTTTCCGGTTCATCGATGACTACCCTCTCTCAATTTGTATATAAACCATGAAAACCAAAAGGAATGTGGTGAGGAACCTCCGCGCGTCCCACTTCCTCCAAGCTGAGGGCATCACATACTAACAAGCAGGACCTTCCTTTCAAACCGTCTAAAACCACGGACAGCAAGAGGCCCTCATCCTCCGCTGTTGATCCGGGAGAAGGAACAAACACCGGTTCGCCCGGATAATGGCCTTCTTGATGCCAAATCCGGGACTGGCCTGTATGCGTATCGATTTTGATCAGTTGGTTGCTTACGTTTTCGCGACGATGCCGGCTTGTGCTGATTCCATAGGCATATCGGTATTCCCGGCCGTTAAAGCGGTGATAAGAAATGGCCGGAAGCTCTATCGTTTCGGGAGACAACACCTCGACTCGCGCACTCGATTTACCTGGCAGCAACGTGAGTCGTTTGAACTTGGGATGGGACTGGGCGGATTCTTCACCCATCATTTGATCGATAAACATATTGTTCACTGCAGCGGCGTTCTCCGACATACAAACATCCACAATAATATCGGAGCCTTTCTCATAGGCATTAATCACGTGGTAGCCAAAACCCGCTTCGCCTTCCACTATTCTTTCGACTCTGCCTGTGGCTTTGTTCATGACCAGCAAACGGGTGCCCCGCTCCGCCCTCCAGTCCAAACTATCGACAAACGAAGCACCTCCGGCCATTAATAATAAAGGCTGAATCATTAATGGAAATTCGATTAGAACAATATAATGCTCAGTAACGGCAAAGCTGTGCATATAGGCAGGCTCTTTGGTTTCTATGGTTCCGATGAGATGCCGCTTGGTTGTTTTGGAATCCATGGAATATACATGGTATTGATGCTTTTGCCCGAATTCAAGAGTAAAATTAATGATCTGTCCGGAGAACAAATCCATATGAGGATGGGCTGTCGTCATATGAGCCCGAATATCATCTTCAAAAGAATAAAGACCTATCGTTGCAAGATCCACAGGGTCAAATTCGACGACTCCCGGCGATTCCGTTAACGCAAGAAAATGATGACCCGCTTTCAATATACTTACGTTCGTGTTATTCCCGCCGGAGGCCCCCCCTGAACCAAACCCATTACTGTAACTTCCATTCATTACGCGCCGATAAGCTTCCGTATGAAGAAAACGGTTGGCATAAGAGACGGCTCCTTGCCGAAAAGAAAACTTGTGAATCATGGCCAAACCGTCGAACCAATGCCCTCCCTGAAAATAAGCCGGTCCATTGCGGTACAGCGCTCCGGAAAGCCACTCCGGAATCCTGCCCCGGATGGGCAGCGAATCAAGATTGACCTCTTGCTCTAGTGTGGTTAAGCCCATTTGAAAGGTTTTCATAACCATCCTCCTATTGCTCGCTTTTTTTAAGCGCACCTACCATTAGACGGAACATATCCTGCAGCTTCGGAGCCTGTCGATCCGGATTTTTATCAAGAAGCTGGTTTATGCGTAATCCATAGGACATCGTAACAAACATGGAAGCCATGGAATCGGCGTCTACATCTGCCGGTATAGCGCCGTGCTCTTGCCCAACCTTGATCCATGTCTCGGACAGCAGCAAAGAATTTTGATGCACTTCTTCCAAAATAGCTTCCGTTTTCGGATTATGTCTTTGGCTTAATAAATAAATAAAAATGAGGTTGCTTACTTCTCTTTCGGCAAACGAGGATACTAGAGCTTGAACAGGCTTCCGGACATCTTTATCCTTTGATTGATGAACCGCTTCATGAAAGCTTTGATTCAATTGCTCCATATACCCCAAAAGAATTTTCCCGAACAGCTCATCTTTGCTTTTCACATAATGGTATATCGCTCCTTTGGACAAGCCGGTTCGTTCCATAATGTCCTGCAGAGTCGTTAGTTGACATCCTTTTTCTTTAATCAGCTGCTCGGTCGTCGACAAAATAAATTGGAATGTGCTTTGATCCATTGGGTCCTCCTTGAAATTGAAAAAACCGACCATCGGTCTGTATGATCAGTATACATACCGCAGGTCGGTTTGTGAATCCATTTTTTCACTTTTTATAAAAATTCTCTCCAGCTTAAATTACATTAGGCCAGTTTTGCAATTAATTCACGCAGCGGCAATTCCTCCATGGAAATCAGACGCTGATCAACCTCTCCGAACTGAAGCCTGGCAGTCACACTGTTCGGTACAATCACGCAGCGCATGCCTGCACGCTTGGCCGCGAGCGCTCCGTTGGGTGAATCCTCGAAAGCTGCGGCTTCCTCCGGACGAACACCAAGCTCCTCCAGTACCTTAAGGTAAAGCTCAGGATCAGGCTTGACTTTAGAAACGTCATTCGACGTACGAATGCAATCGAACCCCGAAAGGAGTCCGAATCTCTCCAAATAACCGGTAACCCATTGTCTTGTAGAACTTGAGGCCAAGCCAATCCGCAGCCCTAATTCCTTTGCTTCCTGCAAATAAGCGCGAACGCCAGGACGAATGTCCGCTTCCCGCATTTTCTCTTCATAAGCCAGCTTGCGCCGTTGGCGGGCAGCCTCCCTATCCCAGACCCGGCCTATGCGGGCTCCCAAATCCTCATAAGGATTAAAGGCGTCCGGTCCGGTTCCAATGCATTGTCCCCATATATCCAGAGTCAGCTCACAGCCTTCCTGCCTGTACATGTCTTGATACGTTTCAAATTCGGGCGTCTCCGTATCCAGAATCAGCCCGTCGAAATCAAACACCACCGCTCTTATCACGTTCAGCAGCTCCTTTCAGTCCTTGGTTCGTACTATGCTCAGGGGATATAGAATAGTACATTTTTCGTACCATCTTAACATCAAACCATCCCCTTATCCAGTCTAAGGGATACCTTTTCACATCCAATGTGACGAATCATCCTCCATGAAGGTTACACAAAATTCAATGCGGCGTACACAGCAAAGCCAGCTAAAAAAACGCCTGCCCATGGAGAGCAGACCCTTGTCACTAGCATTACGCCTCCACTGCAAGTGTAAGCTTCTTCTTATACACCCATTTGGATAACGAAATGCTCAATTCGTACAGCAGCAGCAAAGGGATAATGACCAGAATATCGGAAATGAAATCCGGCGGCGTAATCGTTATGGATACGACAACCAAGACAAAATAGGCGGCCTTTCTCGCTTTCGCAAGCCGGATCGGGTTGATTAGCCCGATTTTCGTCAAAAACATAACGACCGCCGGCATTTCAAACAACAGCCCAAACGGTAAAGTAAGGTTCAGCATAAAACGAAAATATTTATCTGCCGTGTACATCATCAGCACTTGATCCTGAGCCATTCCCTTCATAAAGGAAAGGACCATCGGAAACAAAACGAAATACCCAAAAGAAATCCCTGCCGCGAACAGAACGGCCAGCGCGGGAATAAAGGCGAGCGCAGCCCTTCTCTCATCCGGCTTTAACGCCGGCTGCACAAAACCCCATACCTGGACACCCGCAACGGGTATGGTCACCGCGAGCGCAAAAACGCCGGAGATCATCAGGTACACCCAAAGCAAATCCGTGGGTCTCAATACGGTAAGCTTGCCCTCCATGTCGCGAACCAGCCAGGCGTAAATCGGTTTGGCATACAAAAAGGCGGCGGCCAGCGCAACCACGAAGGTGCAAAGGGTCACCATCAATCGCTTTCTCATTTCTTCCAAATGGGTCACTACATGCAAATCTTGATCTTGTCGGGCCATGGGATTTCCTCCGCAATAAAAGATCGCTTCCGGCATACATCAAGCGGAGGGGGCGCTTGTTTGCCGGAAGCGTGGAAGTTAGCTTACATTATGACTGTGTTTTCTCGACTGCAGCCAGGTGAGGCTTGGTTTCAACCGGCGAGGAGCTTGTAGCGGCAGCGGAGGCCGGTTTCTCCTGCGGCTTGTCGGCATCGGACTTTTCCTCGTCTCCGCCGATCAACTCTTTCGTAGCGCTTTTAAACTCACTCAGGGTACGGCCAAAGGCTCTTCCGAGCTCGGGAAGCTTGGACGGTCCAAAAATGATTAATGCAATAATTAGAATTAAGATCAGCCCGGGAATCCCGATGTTACCAAACGGCATGTATATTCAGCTCCTTGTTAAAATTGAAAACCGGTAATCGCGATAACGGCAGGACGAGGCATGGTATCTCCCGGACGGCGCGGCCAGGTGCTCGTCGGCTTGCTCAGATCCGTCGTATTTTCACCCGGATGCTGTACGGCGAGAAACAAGGTGCTTTCATCGGGAGTAAACCAAGGTCCGGTCATTTCGGCTTCGATCGGCGCGGATGCAAACTGCATCGCTTCTCCCATATTCGGACCGGTAGTCGGGATGACATACATGCCGTTGTTGGCAAACGAGGTGAACACGCCTTTGTTCATGCTGCTCGTGGACATATCGGTAACCGTCCACAGATTGCCGTTGCTATCGAAGGTGAGATTGTCCGGCGCGCTGAAACCGCTTTGACGTCCGCCTGCGGCGAAAATCTCAAAGTCAAATTCCATAGCCCCGAGGTCTCCATCCTTCTCAAAAAAACGGGTGATGTGACCGTGAATGTTCCCATGGTTGTCATTGTTGGTATGTGCTACAAAAAAGGTATTGTCAAAAGGGCAAATTTCGATATCTTCAGGACGATCGGTCGGCGTTGCGCCAAGAATCATGGCCGCTTCATGCGTATGTACACAAATATCCGCCTGCGTCCGGAATTTGGCCGCGAGCTCTTCTTTTTTCGCTTTGATCATGCTCGGAACCTTGAAGTTCTTATCCTCTAATGCTTTCTGTACGGCTTCAATCGTAATCGCAATCCACTTGCCTTTCTTCATATCCGCAGCGTAGAGTGTTCCTTCCGTCAGCAATGCGGTATTGGCACGGCCCATTTCGGGCGTGTATTTGTTCATGGAAACGAATTTGTACACACATGCATCCTTCTTGTCGTCCCCCATGTATACGACTACACGGCCGTCCTTACTAAGACCCATCGCCGTGTTCTCATGATTAAAGCGCCCGAGCGCGGTATGCTTGCGGATTTCAAACGTCGGATCGAACGGATCGACTTCCACAACCCACCCATAGTGCGTAACATCCAGACCTGCTTGTGCAGATGTCTCTTCAAAGTTTTC
The DNA here is from genome assembly GCF_057814255.1 of Paenibacillus sp. F024. NCBI lineage: Bacteria > Bacillati > Bacillota > Bacilli > Caryophanales > Paenibacillaceae > Paenibacillus > Paenibacillus sp. F024. The sequence continues at coordinate 98,347 of NZ_JBVASZ010000010.1, read as the reverse complement.
TTCACAGGTCAACAGCGTATTCCACAGCGTCATTCCGCCGGAGCAGTTGGCGAACGTCCCCTGCGCATTCGTCGCACCGTTCACGGCCTTTGTACCCGCAGCAGGACCGACTAATTTCGTCGGCGTCAAGCCGGTTACGCGGCGCGCATACTTCGATTGGGTATCCAGCTTCCAGACTCCCTTCTCATCGCGGCGAATTTCGATGACGGACCCGCCTTGTACATACAGCATTTTTTTAACCTGCTCCACCGTATATTTCCCTTCGGCACCCGGCCTGCCATGAACGAACACGTCGCTGGAATATTCATGGTTTACCCACAGTAACCCGTGCGTATTGGAGCCATTGATGGGAAAATAGACGGTAAAATCGTTGTTGAAACCAAACGTATCTCCCGCTTCATTAATTACGTCTCCATAGGCAGCCACCACATCGTATTTGAATCCCTTTGGAAGGATCACATCGTCAAGTTTGCTGTGCTCGATCGGTTTAAAAAAACCGGACACTTTGTTGTTTTTGTAACCGAACAAATGATCAGCCGTTCTGGCGGCATAGGCTTTACCGCCGACTAGGGACTCGAGTCCTGTAGATGCGGCCGCCAGCGCGGCCGTACCTGTGCCTAAATAAGCAAGAAATTTTCTTCTATTCATTTCCATGCCATTACACCATCCGTTTCCCTGTATTGGTAATCATTGCTTCCTAAACCATCATACGGGGGAATCGTAAAAGGAAGATTAAGGCGGAATGGATTTTTTGTAAATGAACAGCTTACCGCTCGCCATATATACGTCTCACTGATCGTATGAACAGCGAACAAAAAGCATACACAAAAAACTCCCTGTGATGTCTGCTTCTAAAGCAGACATCACAGGGAGTTTAGACCATTTAAGCTTATGATTTTTTCTCATCCTGGGGCTTGCTGTTATCTTCTTTATCGCCGGATACGAGGCCGCGGGTCGATTCTTTAAATTCGCTCAGTGTTCTGCCGAAGGCTCTGCCGAGCTCGGGAAGCTTGGACGGTCCGAACAATAGCAACAAAACAATCACGATCAATATGAGTCCGCCGATACCGATATTACCAAATGGCAAGACATTCCACTCCTTTAGGTTCGAACAGTTGTAGCTTTATTATACCAGCTTGTCTGTGGAAAAGAAACCACTGCGGCATATGGCTTTGTAAAAGGCTGAAAATCCCATGATTTTAATTTACACTCTGCTGACCCCATACGAGCTTGACTTTATCCCACTGCCATTTGGTCAGGGCCAACGTCTCCCGTCCTTTGTGCCAGGCCATCATCAGCACACTGGAATCCATCGGCGATGCCACGGGTTCTTCATACCCCAGGAACCTGGCAATATCAAGCGCTCGTACGGCATGATACCGGTGAGTTACAATGACCGCTGAGGTCCAGCCGTTGCTCTGCATGATTTTTTGGCTGAGCAGCATATTTTCATACGTGTTTGTCGCTTCATTCTCCAGGTAAATATCACGCTCAGGTACCCCTTTGTCCATTAGGTAATTGCGCATGCCTTCCGCTTCCGTCAGCTTGGCGCTCGCATAATCGTAACCGCCGGATACAATAATCTGCTTAATCGTACCCGATTCATATAACTGAACCGCACGATTCAAGCGTTCCTGTAATGCGGGGCTGGGCGTCGTTTGCCACAGCGCCGCGCCCAGAACGATACCTACCTCTTTTGGGGGGAGCTGGCCGTCCTGCAGGCTGGCCATCTTCCACTGAATAAATAACACCCACAAGAGCACGATAGCTGCAGCCATGAACAAAGCTTTGACCGGAAATTTTAAAGCTTTCGCCAACCGTGGTGCCTCATTCCTTCTTATCGCCCTCAACCCTAACACTCCCATCCCCAGTCATTTCGATCATCTCAAAAAACGCTCCACCGCAGCAAATAATTCAGGCGCCTCCGGTCCCAAACAGATCAAATGACGGGAATGCGGAAAGTAAAGCAGCTCCCTTTCCCCTCTCAGCTTTCGGTAAATATAATCTGCACTTCGGGGGTGAACGATCTGATCCCGTTTTCCTTGAGCAATCAAGGTAGGGACTGAAATCCGCGGCAGCTCACGCAGCCTCATATAGCGAGCCAGCTTTATAAATTGAAGGGCCGCAGGAAGGGGTGTTTGCTTAATCCGGAGCAGCTGCTCCCAATCATGACAGCGGAGGCGGTCAGCCAAGTCGCATATGAAAAGGTAAGGGCTGAGGTATATAGCTGCCGCATTAAGCAGCACCAGCCTGCGTACCGGGAAGTGATTGGCCAGATAAGCGGAGAGCAGGCCGCCCATCGAAAATCCTACCACATCGATCGCTCCAAATTGCTGCGTCAGCATTTCCGTCTCACGCGCTGCCGCCTTCACCCAATCCCGCCAAGTAACCGTACCGAGTCCCTTCAAGCCTTGCTCATGTCCGGGCAGTGTAGGCACATGGCAATAGTACCCTTGCTTATGCAAATGCTCAGCCAAAGGCATGACCTCATAAGGTCCGCCGGTAAATCCGTGCAGCAGCAAACAGCAGCGGTTATCCAGTCCTGCTGTCGGCGCCTTGGGGACCACACCGGGAGAAGGCGCCGAAGCATCGGTGTCAAAGCAGCCGCTGACGTGAAGCGTCATAAGAACTTCTCTCCTTTACTGACGATGGAAATTATCATATTGTTCCGTATCTTCAAAAATAATTAACCTTAGTAAGATATATGCGAAACTTAATCTCAGGTGTGATGGCAAAAAGCAGCGTGGCGCGCCACGCTGCTTTTTATTTTTCAGTCATCGTAATCGATTGGATCGTAACTTTCTCCGTCGGTACGCTCGGTGACGGCTCTCTCCCTTGCTTTACAGGTGTAGCCGCAATCTTCTGCACCACATCCATGCCTTCCACAACTTTTCCGAAAATCGTATAATTCGGCTGCCTGTTCAAACTTTTGCTGTCCTCACCCGTACAAATAAAAAATTGGCTGCCGTTCGTGTTTTTGCCCGAATTGGCCATAGCGACAATGCCCGGCTCATATTGGTGAGGCGAATTCAGCTCATCCTCGAACTTATAACCGGGGCCTCCCGTTCCATTGCCGAGCGGGTCGCCGGTTTGTATCATAAACGACTGGATGATCCGATGGAACGTAATATCGTTATAGAAGCCTTCCTTCGATAAAAAGACAAAATTATTGACTGTCTTCGGCGCGTCTTTAGCGAACAGTTCGATCGTAAATGTCCCCATGGAAGTCGTCACTGTCGCATGATACGATTTGTTCGGATCAATCGTCATCTCCGGAGGTGAAGACCAGGATTTTTTTCCCGTCTGCTCTGGGTTAGATGCATTTTGGCCGGCAGGCTGGCTGCCGTTTTGTGGAGCGCTCTCCGTACCCGAAGGCGCCGGTTTCGTACCGCATCCGCTTGCAATCAAGGCCAGCAGCGCTGCGATGCAAATCCAGACGGATAATTTTCCTAAACGTAAAGCTTTCATCCGTATTTATTCAACTCCAATGTCGTGATATGAATACCGGGTTATCACCCAGTATTCATTATACTACGGGTCCGCTTCAAATTAAAAATCCACTGGCTCATTATTGCGTGGGCACACCCGGAATCCTTTGCGTCCCTGTGTTAGGATCGGTTCCGTTTCCGCTGGTTCCGGAGGTCCCGTTACCCGATTCGGACGTTGGTGGGGTCCCTGTGCCTGTTCCGCCGTTACCGTTGACCGGTGGGGCAGGTTTTGTGCCGTTCCCCGTTTCACCGGTTCCACTGCCGGAATCGTTACCCGCATCACCTGTGCCGGTACCACTACCGTTCTGCCCTCTATTCGGCGACTGGCTGCCGCCGTTCTGCCCAGGCATGATCTGTCCTCCCGTTCCAGACCCGTTGCCCGGGTGGTTCACTCCCGGCGCACCTGTGCCCGGCCTAGTCCCGTTTCCTCCCGTTCCCGGTTGATTCGGACCGACGGGCTCTTCATTCGGATTGGTTCCCGGCTCTTCCGGATGTAACGGATCCGTCCCGTTCGCATGCTCCGGAACCTGAACGGATACTACGTTGGAACGCTGTCCGGCTGTATTGTTCTCCCCATTTATAGGAACAACAACATATTGATAAGTATCCGGCTGTATAGCGGAAATATCGTTCACTTCCGTCATCATCGTCGTTACAAGAGGTTCTGTCGGGAAATCCTGCATGGTGCTGTCTTTCCGCAGCACTTGATACGATACCCCTGAACCTACACCGCTCCAAGTAAGATGAACCGAACGTTTTTCCTGATCGTATGACGCAGTCAAGTCTCCAATCCCTTTAGGCGGCTCAACTGGATCCGGTATGCCGGATGGCTTCTTGAATGACGACATCGGGCGCTTAGCCAGCGATTTTTGCATCACTTCTTTGAAGATCGCCGCGGCGCTGCCGCTGCTCATCGATACATAATGCTTCGAATCGGTCTTGTCGAATCCCATCCAAACCGCCGCTGTCCATTCCGGAGTATAGCCGACAAACCACAAGTCCCGGTTATACCGTTCCAGCCCTTTGATGTCCAGCTGAGTCGAGCCGGTTTTGCCTGCAACCGGACGATCAAACCTCGCCGCCGTGCCGGTTCCCCCCGGTTCCACTACCGTTTGCATCATTTGGGTCATATACCATGCCGTTTTGGGGCTCATTACAGGCGACTTGCGCTCTTCCTTAAACGCAGCGACCTCGCCCTTGCTGTTCGTTATTTTGATAATCGCATGCGGTGTGTTCATGAATCCGTTATTTGCAAACGCGCTGTACGCTCCGGCCATTTGAAGCGTGGTTACGCCTTTATGCAAGCCCCCCAACGCTATTGCCAGATTATTATCCTCCGGAGCCAGCTCGATACCCAGCTTGCTGACGAAATCCCTGCCGGTCCTAACGCCGATGTCATTTAATACATCGACAGCAGGGATGTTAATCGATCTTTTGATCGCCTCCTGCATGGTCACCTCTCCGCGATATACGCCGTCATAGTTTCTTGGAGAATACCCGTTATAGGATCTCTGCACGTCTTTAAGCATTGTGTATGGCGTATAGCCTTCTTTTTCAACCGCAGGCGCATAGGAGATAAGCGGTTTAAACGCCGAACCGGGCTGTCTCGGTTGAGATACGGCACGGTTCAATCCGCGTGTCACATAATCCCTTCCTCCGATCATCGCGACAATGCCGCCATCCTCGTTGTTCAGGATTACCATACTGCTTTGCATTTTTTGCTGCGGACCGTCTTTTTGGAAAAATTTATTGTTCGCATATGTTTGTTCCATGGTTCTCTGAGCTACAGGGTCTAAGGTCGTGTAAATTTCATACCCGCCCCGCAGCAAATCGTCTTCCTCAAAGCCGTAAACATCCTGTGCCTCTTTGAGCACATAGTCGATATACGTTTGGAAATTGCTTTGCTCTGCAGCCTTCGGAGGCGCCGAGTACTCCACCGCAGCCGCTTCAGCACGCTGGGCTTCCGTAATATAGCCCTGCTCCTGCATCAGCTTAAGAACTACCGCCCTGCGCTCCATTGATTTGTCAGGATCATTCAAAGGATTGTATGCGTTGGGCGCCTTGGGCATGGCTGCGAGAGTTGCCATCTGCCATAATTTCAATTGATTTAAATCCGACACACCAAAATATACCTTGGATGCGGCTTTCACGCCGTATGCCCGTTTTCCGAAGTAAATACGATTTAAATAATAGCTTAAAATTTCATCTTTCGAATATCTTTGCTCCAACGCAACGGCAATGGACATCTCCGTCGCTTTACGGAAAAACGTTTTGTCCGAGCTCAAAAACACGTTTTTGGCCAGCTGCTGCGTGATCGTGCTGCCGCCCTCGACCATGCTCCTTGCGACGATATCCTTGACCAGTGCACGGCCTATGCCAAGAAAGTCAACGCCGGCGTGATCCTCAAACCGTTTGTCTTCCGTTGCGATAAAGGCCTGCTTGAGCAGATCCGGAATCTCGGACGAATCTACATTTTCCCGGTTTTCCACTCTTAATGAGCCGGCTTCCTTCCCATTCACATCATAGATATGGGACGCTTCGCTAAACTCTAGCTTATCCAAATTTTTCGTTAGGATCCGGTTACCGTTGACGATAATAAAGATATATACTCCCATTGCGCAGATCGCTGCGATGGCACCGGCAACGAAGGTCCACCAAAATACTTTTCCTGCCGAAAGCTTCTTTTTCTTCTTACTGACCTTTCCCGACGCCGGCTTCTTCTCCATGGGTGTTTTACCGGATGCTCTGCTGTTTCGTTCCGCCATGCCCCGACTCCCTTTCTTTATCTGTATCTGACATTTTACAGGATTCTTAACCTGCAATCATGCCTCTTAAACAAAGAACAACCCAAGAAATCAGGGTTGCTCCGGGATCCTCTATTCTATTATACGTTTCGGACGACCAAAAGGTTGCTTCTTCGGTCATGCTCTTCACGTAGCCAACCGTAATTACTCGGCGCTTTCCTGCTGCTGCATAAGAGAAACCGCACGCTGTGGAGTAAAAGTCGAAATGGCATGTTTATACACCATTTGCTGACGTCCTTCACTATCGATGATAATGGTAAAATTATCGAAAGCGCGAATCACGCCGCGAATTTGAAACCCATTGGTCAGATAGACGGTGACTGGAATGTTCTCCTTGCGCAATTGGTTCAAAAAAGTGTCTTGAATGTTGATCGTCTTATTCATCAATGGGCCCCCTCCAAAATATTAACGGTCAAGCTTTAGCTTTTGTGCTATTATAGCATGAATTTGTTTCAAGTGTGTAGGAAATTCTGTCAATTCACTCACATCAATCCATTCGATGTCCTTCATATGGCGAAACCATGACAGCTGCCGCTTGGCAAATCGGCGGGTGTCCCGTTTAAGCAGCTCCACCGCTTCCTCCAGCGAATAATCGCCATTCAGATATCCTACCATCTGCTTGTAGCCAAGCCCCTGCATCGCAACCGACGTCGGGCTGCAGCCTTGTGCCAGCAAGCCTCTGACTTCCTCAACCAGGCCCTGCTGCATCATGACATCGATTCGGTCTTCAATACGTTTATATAGTAAAGCTCTATCCATTGTCAACCCAATGATACACAATTCGTACGGAGATTGCTTTTTCTGACGCTTCAATTGATCCGATAACCGCTCTCCGGAGACATGAAAAATTTCGAGCGCCCTTATAATCCGTCGTTGATCGTTCGGATGCAAACGCTCCGCGCTTTCGGGATCCGCCTGCTTTAGCCGCTCGTGCAGAGCTTCCGCTCCCTGCGATTCCGCAAAAGCCTGCTGCTCTTGACGAAAAGCCTCGTCCGACCCCGTCTCGCTGAATTGAAAGTTATAGCACACCGATTCGATATACAGTCCCGTGCCCCCCACGATAAAAGGCAGCTTGCCTCGCCCGTGGATGTCCTGGATCAGCTCTGCGCAGCTTTCTTGAAATTCCGCTACGGAAAACGGCTCATCCGGTTCATGGATATCGATCATATGATGCTTGATTTCAGTCCGTTCTTCAGGAGTCGCTTTGGCTGTGCCGATGTCCATTCCGCGGTATACCTGCATCGAATCCCCGGAAATGATTTCCGCGTTGTATTGTTCGGCTATCGTAAGGCTGAGCCTTGTCTTGCCGACGGCCGTAGGGCCGACGAGCACAAGGAGCCTTGGCCGCTGCCGGTCCGTTTCTGTCAGCATCGTATCACTCCATAAGCAATTTTGTTCCCGGAGCGGTGCACTTCAGCAAAGCCGAGACGGGCAAATTGATCGCTGTCGCGGTGCTCCTTCATGACAACGACCCTGCGGGAAGCCCGTAGCGCTTCCTGCACGCTTTCTTCCGAAAGGGGCCGGTCGTCGGCTAATCCGCGAATCGCCCGTATGGAAACCGACTCCGTAATTGGCTTACGGAACATCGGATCAAAATAAACGACGTCGACGCTGTTCTCCGGCAGATCACGCAAATAGTCCATGTGGTCCATGTGAACCACCTCTATGCGGCGCATTGCGTCATTCAAACCAGTCACATCGGAATGATAGGTCTTGAGTCCTTGTTCAAGTAAAAAACAGGGAATGCCGGCATTCTCAATCGCCGTGACCCTGCCGTTTGTCCCAGCGGCAAATGAGAATACCAGGGCATCGGAGCCTAGTCCGGCGGTACAATCGATAATCCGGTCCCCTGCCTTGATACCGGCGATCTCCACAAGGGGGTCGCTTTCACCTTTGAGCAGGCGCTTGATGCGAACAGCTGCCGTACTGGGATGAAAAAATAAGGGCTCCCGCCGGTCATGATGATACTCGATCCTTTCCTTGGACACCAGGAGGATCTCCTCGTCCCCGTATCGCCGCCTCATCTGCGACAAAGACATCTGCCGGCGTTCAATACAGCGGCCGCTCAGCATAATGGCAAGCCTCCGAGCTTCTTCCAGCTGCTCGGGACAGGGGTCATAGGAGGTAGTAACGAACAACGCTGATCACCCTTTACGGTTATGCTAAAATAGTCATTATCATTATAATGGAATTGCACGGGAACGCCAAATGTTACGACTCGTTTTATTGAACCCGTTTGAACATTTTTTCCAGCTCATATGTGGAGAAGCTGACGACGATCGGCCTTCCGTGCGGGCACGTATACGGATTACGGCAGGCTGCGAGCCGGTCGAGCAGCGTTTCGATCTCTAGCGTACCGATGCTCTGATTCGCTTTGATCGATGCTTTACAGGAGCACATGATCGCCGCTTTTTCCCTCAGCTTGCCGATATCCACCTGCTTCTTCTCGCCCATCAGCCATTCGATCATTTCTTCTACGATCGCCTGCTCATCGCCTTTGGGCAGCCAGTGCGGATATGCGCGGACAAGAAACGAAGTTCCTCCGAATGGTTCCAGATATACCCCTGCCTGTTCCAGCTGCGGAAGCTTGTCCGTAAGCTTAGCCGCCTCCACCGCCGTGAACTCCAGAGTAATTGGAACGAGCAGCTCCTGACTTGCCTCATCAGGCCTGCCGAACATGTCAAAGTAACGCTCGTAATTGATTCTCTCATGCGCCGCGTGCTGGTCGATCAGGAACAAGCCTTCCTCGTTTTGTGCTACGATGTAAGTACCGTGAAGCTGCCCGACCGGTTGAAGCTTCGGAAAACCCGGCAGCGCCGGAGGGGCCTCCGGCTCCGGGGCAAGCGTGCGCAGCAGCGCGCCCGAAGCGGCAGCCGCTTCACGCGGCGCAGGCCGCTCCCGCGGAGCCTGCGCCCATGCAGGCGCTGCCGGCTCACGGCGTACCGGCGGCTCCGCCGCGAAGGCGGAACGTTCCGAACGCGGAGCATCGTCCCTAGACGGCTGAGCCAACGGGGCACGCGACGGTTGTCCAACCGCGCCCGTCAGACGCTCCGCGGCGGCGGCAGCCTGCGGCCGGTACAGCTCGAGCTGCTCCTGCACGAGTGGTTCCCGCGGCCGCTTCCCCGCCCCGCCCGGCTGCCCGGCCGTAGGAATCAACCGCTGCCGTCCGAGCGTTTCACGCGTCTCGCGCTCGATCAGCTGCATCAGCTCGGGCTCCTTGCTGAAGCGCACCTCCAGCTTGGCCGGATGAACGTTTACGTCGATCAAGGTCGGATCCATCTGCACATGCAGCACCGCCACCGGAAAACGGCCGATCGGCAGCAGCGTGTGGTAGCCCTGCAAAAGAGCCTGGACCATCGGATAATTGCGGATATAGCGCCCGTTAATCACAGTCGTCATGCCGCCGCGGTTGGCCCGGGTGATCTCCGGCTTCGCGATAAAGCCCTCCAGCCGGTAATCCAGCGTTTCTCCGCTAATCGGAAGCATGCTCTTGGCCACCGCTGTACCATAAATGGCTGCGATGGTTTGAAGCAGATCCCCTCCCCCTGGCGTCTGGGCCAGCACATTCCCGTTATGCTTCAGCGTGATGGCGATGTTCGGATGCGCCAGTGCCAAACGGTAGATGTAATCCGTCACGTGCCCGAGCTCCGTTTGGATCGTCTTCATATATTTAAGCCTGGCCGGGGTATTATAAAACAGCTCCCGCACGGTAATATCCGTCCCCTGGGGCACAGCTGCATCGGAGCGCTCCAGCACGCTGCCGCCTTCCAGCACAAAACGCGTCCCCAGACCGCTTGAATCCGGGGAGGTCAGCAGCTCCACCTTCGACACCGCCCCGATACTGGGCAAAGCTTCCCCGCGAAAGCCGAGCGTTCGGATTTGGAACAAATCGTGAGCGCTTGAGATTTTACTTGTGGCATGGCGGTAAAACGCCGTTTCGCAGTCCTCACGGTCCATCCCTGAACCGTTGTCGGTCACCCGTATAAGCTGTAAGCCGCCTTCTTCAATCGCTACATCAATCCGGGTGCTTCCCGCATCAATGGCATTTTCGACCAGCTCCTTTACGACTGAGGAAGGCCGTTCGACCACTTCGCCCGCGGCGATCTGGTTGGCGATATGTTCGTCTAAAATGGTAATCTTACCCATGGGCGGCACTCCTTCCGCGGTTGGATTTCACGCTTACTCAAACGCGACCGTAGTATTCCTGCCGTCATCGCTCCACTGCAGGCCGGTCCATACGGAAGCCGCCTGATTCAAACTTACGTAGCCCGTACCGTCTTGGAGCAGAAGTCCTCCCCCTGCGGAACCGAATTCGAACTGGCCGCTTGCGGAGCTTATCCGTACCGATCGGTTCGCTTCATTCCACTCTACGTTGCCGCCGATCAGAGCCGCCAGCACACGGGAAGGAACATAGGTTCGACCTTGTTCACGAACGACAGAGAATATATGATCCACGGCCAAACCGTTCACCGTCAAATTCAGGCGCTTTTGCGACAGGTCGATGCGGCTGGCGCCGGCCGTCCGAAGCGCGGTCAGCAGCTGCGGAACGTCTCCGCCCTCAGCTTTAATGTCCGGCTCGATACCTACCCCGTTCACCTTTCTAAGCTTCGGAGTTAAATACTCTTGAATGGTAAGCTTCAGGGCGCCGCCCGATTTCAGCGGAATGACCTGCTGGACACTGCCTTTTCCAAATGTTTTCGTTCCGATGACCTTAATCACGCCATAATCCTGCAAAGCCCCCGTCAGTACTTCCGAAGCGCTGGCGCTGTTTTCGTTCACCAGAAAATATACCGGAAAAGGCTGCGTCGTCCCGTTCTTAATTTGTATGGGGGCATCCACGTTGTCACGGTCCTTGGTATGCATGAGCGTGCCCTCTTTCACAAAGAGCCTGGCCATCCGCTGAGCCGTCTCCAGAATACCTCCGGGATTATCCCGCAGGTCCACGATCAGGCTTTGGATCCCTTGTTCCTTCAGCGCGGACAGCTCCTTGTCCATCTTCTCGTCCGCATCGCTGGAGAAGCCGATCACCTTCAAATACCCGATACCCGGCTGAAAGCGTCCGGCTATGACACTGGGAACCCGCACCTGCCGCCGTTCGATCGTCAAGTCCTTCGGTTCCCCGCTGCGCGTCATTTGAAGGTTGACCTTCGTTCCAGGCATACCGATAATTTTGGAGGTGACCTCCCCCAACGGTTTTCCAATCGTGGATTCACCCTCCACCTTTACAATCAGGTCGCCTGCCTGCAATCCCGCTTGGCTGGCCGGGGAGCCGCTGAACACTTCGGTAATGTAGAGCCCGTCCACTTCCATGGCTACCCTTACGCCGATCCCGACATATTGATTCTCAACCGCAGCTTCGAAAGACTGCAGCTCTTCCGGCGTAAAGTAAACGGTATACGGATCTTTCAGCAAGTCAATCATCGCTTTAATGGCCGCATCGGACAATGCGCTTTCGTTCGGAGCGCTCACATGGTTGTGTTCAAGCAGGTCAAGCACTTCCGACACGCTCCCTGCCCCCGCAGCCCCGGCCGGAGCTGCAGCCGGAATCAGGAGAGACAGCGAGAGCACCGCTGGAATCGCCCGGCGCAAAAGCGCCTTTTTCACATTTCGTTTCATGGATTAATCCCTTCTCCCCATAGCATCTTTGCCTTGTGAAGCCGTATTTAAGAGGACAGCTGCTTTTTTAGTTCATATACAAAGTTCATGGCCGCCATCGGGGTCATATTCATAAGATCGGCGGTGCGCAGCTGTTCAATCACTTTGTCCGTTTTGGCATCCTTTCGGGATGGCTTGTCCGGCTTCTCTTCGGAAACACTAAAGAGGCTTAATTGCAAGGCCTCCTGCTGCCCGTATCGATCCGGCTCAGATTCCTGCACCTGCACCGCCGGCTGAGCCGCTTTGCGTTCTGCACTCCCGCCTGCAGATGCTTGAAGCTGTCCCTGCAGCAGCTCCCCCCGCGCTTCAAACGCATGAAGCAGCTCGTAGGAGCGGTCGATGATCCCCGACGGCAGTCCTGCAATTTGCGCGCAATAAATGCCGTAGCTGGTACTCGCCGCCCCACGGATGAGCTTCCGCAGGAACGTAACCTGCTGTCCGCTCTCTTTAACCGCCATACAGTAATTTTGCAGCCCCGGCAAGCTTTCTTCCAAATGCGCCAGCTCGTGAAAGTGTGTCGAAACCAGCGTTTTGCAGCCGATCTCGTCGTGCAGATATTCGATCACGGCCTGAGCGATCGCCATGCCTTCGCCTGTAGACGTTCCCCGTCCCAGCTCGTCAATGATCACAAGACTCTTCGAAGTCGCTTTTTCGGTCATCACCTGAATATCCATCATTTCGACCATAAAGGTACTCTGCCCGCCGATTAGATCGTCTGCTGCGCCGATGCGTGTAAAAATACGGTCAACGATCGGTATCCTTGCCGTTTTCGCCGGAACAAAACAACCGATTTGCGCCATCAGGACGATCATCGCCACCTGACGCATATACGTGCTTTTACCCGCCATATTCGGTCCGGTAATCAGCAGCATGCTGCCTTCCTCTTTGGACAGCTTGGTTTCGTTGGCGATGAAGACACTATCCTCCAGCACCGCTTCCACGACAGGATGGCGCCCTTCCTCGATGAAAAGCTCATATCCATCTCCGATTTCAGGCCTTACAAAGCGGTTCGAGCTGCTGACATGCGCAAGCGATTGGTACACGTCCATCGTCGCAATCAGCTCGGCCAGCTGCTGCAGTCTCGGGATGTGTGAAGCGAGCTTGTCCCTCAGCTGAATGAACAGCTCGTATTCGAGATCGACCATGCCTTCTTGCGCTTCCAGGATCAGGGCTTCTTTTTCCTTAAGCTCCGGCGTAACGAACCGTTCGGCACTGGCCAGTGTCTGCTTTCGTTCGTACCGGCCTTCCTCAAGAGAGCCCAGATTCGACTTCGTCACCTCGATGTAGTAGCCGAACACTTTGTTAAAGCCGATTTTGAGCGATTTGATCCCTGTTCTCTCCCGCTCGTGCTTCTCCAGCTCGGCGATCCACTGCTTGCCGTTCGTGCTCGCCTCGCGAAGCTGGTCCAGACGCGCGTTCAGCCCCGCGCGGATCATGCCCCCGTCCCGGACGGATACGGGAGGCTCGTCCACGATGGCGTCCGCGATCGAAGCCATCAAATCCTGGCACGGATCGATCCGTGCCGCAAGGGCCGCCAGCGTAGAGGAGCCGCTGGTTTCGCAAAGCTCCTGGAGCTTGGGCACCTGCGATAGCGACATCTTAAGCGCAACCAGATCGCGCGCGTTGGCGCTGCCGTAGGCGATGCGGGCCGTCAGCCGCTCCAGGTCGTAAACCTCCTTGAGCGACTGCTTGAGCTCATCGCGGACGATCAGCTGACGGTACAGACGTTCCACCGCTTCAAGCCGCTCTTCGATATGCGTCCGGTTCATGAGCGGCTTTTCGATCCAACGGCGCAAAAGCCGGCCGCCCATCGCCGTTACCGTCTTGTCGAGCAGCCACAGCAGCGTGCCCTTCTTGGAGCGGTCGCGCACCGTCTCGACCAGCTCCAGATTACGACGAGTGAATGGGTCCATAATCATATACTGGCTGGGCTCATAGACCCGGATATGCTTAATGTGCGTCAATGACCTCTTCTGCGTTTCCTGCAGATATTCCATCAGCAGCGCCAATGTATCACGGGTGCCTTGCGGCAGCGAACGAAGCTGCGCCTCCGAAAAATGACCCTCCGGAGACAGGCCTCCGGCCACCCGACCGCCCTCGCGTTCCCGTGGTGTCATTACCGCCGATTTCATCCATGCGGCCGCCCCGCTTCGTATGCGCTCCAGCAGCGTCGCGCTGCCCAGCACCTCGGAAGGGCTGTACACATTCAGCTCGTCAAGCAGCAGCTCGAAAGATCCCTCAAGACGCGTTACGTAAAGCTCACCGGTAGATATGTCGCATGCGGCAAAGCCGTAGCCTTCCCCGGACCGGACGACAGCGGTGATATAGTTGTTGCTTGTCTCGCTAAGCAAACGTGCATCCATCACCGTGCCCGGCGTCACAATGCGGACGATCTCCCTGCGGACAGGCCCCTTGGCCTCCGCCGGATTTTCCACCTGCTCGCAGATGGCCACCTTATAGCCCTTTTCCACCAAACGGGCAATATAGTTTTCCGCCGAATGATAAGGTACGCCGCACATCGGAATGCGTTCTTCCGCGCCGCCGTCCCTGCCGGTCAATGTAATTTCAAGCTCGCGCGCTGCCAGCACCGCGTCTTCAAAAAACATTTCATAAAAATCGCCTAAACGAAAAAACAAAAAAGCGTCCTGCACCTCCGCCTTGATGGCGAGATACTGTTCGATCATGGGTGTATATTTGGCCATGCTTCATCCTCCAAATGCCTTCTGCATCATCGCCCGCAAACAGGTGTATAACTATTCATTTTCTTATGTACTTGGGTCGTACGGGCAGCTTGAATCTTCGAAAGTCCGCTAAACGCTGCAAACCTTCTCTGCTCTATCTTTCATTCTATCATGCCAATCATTATATCACGAAAAGATAGAGAACTCCCGCGTTCTATGTAAAGGGAGAGATTTTCCATTTGGGACGGATATCCTCGCGTTCATTCCAGGCTCTCATCTGCAGCATCATACGGCGAAGCGGCAGAAGGTAGGATTCATGACGCGCGTAATCCGGCAGCCTCTCCAAATCCCGCCACAGCGCAGCCAGCAGAGGCCGAATGCGTTCCTTGTCCCCTTGATAGTAGGCTTTGGTCACCTCCGTCTCCGCAAGCGGTCTTTGCTTCAGCTCAAGATAATGCTCGGCGATCAGCTTCGCAAGAGCCAGTACCCCTTTGGTCACGGTCGGAGAGACCATCCAGCTCGGCAGCACGCGATATTCGAATCCTCCGTGCTTCGCCCTGCGAAAATCACCCAGAAATCCGTACTTCGGCTTGCGCATACCGGTCGTCGCGTCCTCAAGCAGTATCAGCGGAAGCGCGAGATAATTATCCAACGCCCGCAGCAGCCTGCAATCCAGCGGAGTGCCGCTGAAGTGAATATGTCCTCCGAGCGGAAGCCCGCGAACAGGCATTCCGCCTGCCACCCACTGCAAATCCGAATCCGTAATCCGCCTGGCGGCAAGCTGCATCGTCCGGCGAAGATGTATGATAAGCTCCCTCACCTCGGTGCTTGGCTTTGGCCTAAGCTCAGCCAGAGGGAATATTTTCCTTCGGCTTCGAAGCAGGATGGCATCGCAGCCGAAGGGTCCATCCTTGTCAACATAATGGGAGGCGAACTTTACTTTACCCTGAGGAGTAAGCAGTAAAAATTCGGGGTCCGCCCCAAGCATGACCTCTCTTTTGGGGCCTGAAACGCCGGCAGCTATCTGCTCATCGAAGCGGTTCATCGCTTCGGCGAACAGCTCGGCGAGCCGCGGCGTCAGCTTAGGAACAGCCTCCAAGCCAAGCACAGCCATAGATCCGTCCGGCCTGACGCCAATGCGTACAACGCCATAATCAAGTCCAAGCGCATAAATCGCTTTCACCGCTTCACGCAACGCATGCGACGCATAATAATTCGGTTGGGAGGTGCCGATTTCCGTCCATTCGGCCGTCGCCCCATCGCGAATCCGCACCCCCGAAGGCGTTGCTGAGCCGTAGTATACGTTTAGCACCTTGTGGAACAGGGTCAGCGCCTGCAGATGGAATACGGGCACAGTATATAGATGGGACCAGCGCCGGCTTTGCTCAGGAGCTGCCGGTGCAGCGGTCAGATGCATGGGAACCGGTGACGGCGTCTTCTCCTTTGCCGGTTCGTCTTCTGTCCATACACAGTCTATCCCATGTATGCCCAGCAGCTCCGCCGCTCTTTGAGGCTGTAAAGAAAGCAGCAGGCTTTTGACCGGCTGAAGCACCTCGGCATGGCCTCTTTCCGGGTGAAAAGCGCCCCAATGGATGATGCACCTCGCTTCTTGTCCGGGAGGCAGCCGGCTTCCGTGAGGAATCTGCAGCTTGTCTAACAACAGCTCCAGCGTCGGTTCATGGGAATGCAGCAAAAATGCGCGCATTAGGAGTTCCTCCTTCTTCGAATTACATCCATATCTAAGCCGGCAAGGCTGCTTCCGAGCCGGTCCCGTAATATCACTGCCTTGCCGGCCGGCCCATTTTTCATCGGACAACCGCCGGGAACAAAAAAGAGGGCTAACGCCCTCTGCCGAAATGCCTTGTTCCGGCATATGATGTTAAGGGAAGCTCGGATCAGTCCAGTTCCTCGTCTAACAGATCGGGATCCAGGTCCTCGTAATCGCCGTCGTCGGCGCTATCGAAGTCCACATGCTTATCGTCGAAATCATCGCAGCCGTTAGGGCATACCACCACGCATACCTTCGTTTCTGCGATCATTTCCACCTTAAACTCCCGTTCAACGCGGATAAGAACCGTATCTCCATAAGAAGAGATGCTCGCTTCTACGCAGTTCGGTTCCTGAGTAGCGACAGCCGACACTTCCGCCGTCGACGGCTTATGCTTTTTGTCAAGATAATGAAGCGAGACCAACTCCGAATAAGATACGGTTTCTTTCGCAACATCGGTTTTGGTATTCCGGTCGTAAGAATACCATATGTTGATGTCGTAAGTACCTACCACTTCCACATGTTCACCCGACTTCACCGCATCGTACTGGTTGTTGATAATCCAAGCACCCAAAATACTGGTCGGAGCATGAGGCGGAGTGACCGAGTTGGTTACTTGTGAGAATTTGCGTCCTTTGCCACAGACAGCCTTCGTATAGATCTCTCTGCACTGCAAATCTTTATCTAATGACATCCTTCTAACCTCCTCCATACAATCATTCATTACATTTGTATGCAGGACATTCGTCTAGTGTGCTCATTTTCTTTACCATTTTTAATTTATTTCAAAAGTTTCTCAGAAACGTGCCGTTCTTTATGCGTCCTGCCCCACAGGGCGTTTTTCCCGTTTGGCCACGCTAAAATAAACCTTCATTTCTTCTGTGAGCTGCAGCAGCGCGGCGCGAATCTCGAACTCCTCGCGTGTGGACGGCAGCGGCATCGATTTAAATCCTTTTTCCAGCTCCAGCAGCATGTTCTCCGCTCTTCCTGTATAATACGGTACCTTTACATCCTCTGCGAGTCCATCAAAAACGCCTGCCAGCAGCTCGCCGTGCGGGAGGGTTTGATATACTCTGGCGACCAGCTGAACCATTCGCTCAATCGCATCCAGCTGCTGTTCACGCATGTAGAAATAAACGGGCCAAGCCGTACGGCCGCTCAGCAAGCTGTTCTCGTCTGCACGCTCCGCCATTTGGATCGCCTGCTCGAGCAGCTCCTCGGTCTCCAGCAGCTCACCGCCGCTCCAAATATACTCCGTATCTCTCAAATGGTGCGCCAGCTCGATAAAAATCTGCGAGAACAGCTGCTCCACTCTCGCTTTGCAGTCGAGCAGAAGCTTGTCCTCTTTGGGCATATAAATAACGTTGATCACCGTGGCTGTACCCAGCCCGACAAGCAGCAGTCCGATCTCATTTAACAAAAGCTCCATAGACAGGCTCCCTGCGGTAAACATATGCAGCATCATGACGGAGCTGGTAACGACTCCCTCTTTCAACCGCAACCGGCTCAATACGGGATAGAGCAGCATGACGAACAGTCCGATGACCCAGACATGAAACCCGAATACCCATAATAAAGCCGCCCCCGCAAACAAGCCCATCACCGAAGCTGAAATGCGCTGAAAGGACGTATTCAGACCTCTTTTTTTCGTCACGTCCACTCCGAGCACGGCAAGCAATCCTGCCGAAAACGGCGACTGCAGGCCAAGCATCTGTGAAATATAAATCGCTGCCACCACGGCGACCGCCGTTTTTAGAACCCGGATTCCCATATGCGCCTTCCTCGCTTCACACCAATGTACCCACATCTTACCTCTTTCCGGGCATTTCCTCAACGCGTCTTCGGCACAAAAAAAGGAACCGCCCCGGCGAGCCGATTCCCGTACCTGCTTTATGACTTTCTTCCCACCAGCTTGCCCTCCAGGTAGGCTACCCCTTGATACATTACTGTCGCCGCGGTAGCGATAATAAACAAGCTGCCGATAACCAGATTGAAGTTGAACACCTGAAAGCCATAGATGATCAAGTAACCCAACCCCTGCTTGGATACGAGGTATTCGCCCACGATGACCCCGACCCAGGACAATCCTACATTCACCTTAAGCGTCGAAACAATCGTAGGATAGGATGCCGGTAAAATGACTTTACGGAAAACGGTGCGCCGGTTCCCGCCGAAGATCTGTACGACCTTGATCAGATTCGGGTCAACCTCCCGGAAGCTATTATAGATGACCAATATCGTAATAATCACGGTGATGGAAAGCGTGGTGGCGATGATCGACATCATCCCAGGTCCGAGCGCCACGATAAAAAGCGGTCCGAGCGCGACTTTGGGCAAGCTGTTCAATACGACAATGTACGGATCCAGCACCCGTGAAAGAAACGGCGAGAACCAGATGAGTGCCGCAATAGAGGTGCCTAATACCGTGCCCAGCAGGAACCCGATGATGGTCTCCCATATGGTTACCCAGGTGTGAATCAGCAGGGTTCCGTCCGCCGTCTTCTCCACCAGAAGGGCTGCGACCCGGCTGGGCGAGCTGAACAGCAGACCGTCAATCCATTGAAGCCGACTGGCCGTTTCCCATAACCCGATAAATAATATCAGCAGACTGATTTGGGTCAACCGAACATAGAAGGTAAGCTTCCGCTCCCTGCTGCGGAACTGTTCTAAGACGCGTTGGGCCAGCGGGTCCAAAGAGCTGTCGTTCTCGCTTCGCGGCCCGATTCGTTCACTTGGAGTCACTCCCGCTCCCTCCCTTCTTGTCCATCAGCTCAAATAGCCCCCATAAATGGTGAAATAGTTCATGAAAGCCTTCTTCCTCCCGCGCTTTAAGCGGCTGCTCGCTCCGGATAGGTGCCGGCACTTCCACCTCCGCCAATATACGTCCCGGATTCGGACGCAGCACGATAATGCGGTCGCTCATGGCAATGGCTTCCGAAATATCGTGGGTTACAAGCAGCGCCGTTTTTCTACGTGCCTTCAGCGTTTGTGCAACCAGGTCTTCAAGCTGCAGCCTGGTTTGGTAATCGAGCGCGGAGAACGGCTCATCCAGCAGCAAAATGTCCGGCTCCGCAGCAAGCGTCCGCACCAGCGCCACCCTTTGCCGCATCCCCCCGGAAAGCTGATGGGGATAACGGTCAACCTGTTCGCTAAGCCCCATTTCATCCAGAAGCGCCAGTACGGACGACCGGGTCTGCTCATTCAGCCGACCGAGCAGCTCCAAACCGATCGACGCATTCTCCTCAATGGTACGCCAAGGGAATAAGTAGTCCTGCTGCAGCATATATCCCACCTTGGCCGTCGGCTTCTGAATGTCATCCCCAAAGATGCGAATGGTTCCGGAAGTCGGGGCCAGCAGCCCGCTGATCAGCGAAAGCAACGTCGTTTTGCCGCATCCGCTCGGACCGATCAGGCTTACAAATTCACCTGGACGAACGGTAAGATCAATATCTTTAAGCGCGGCAAATGTCCCTTTCTTATTCACATATACCTGTGACAATCCATTCACTTCCACGGCGGAGACCATGCTCATCCCTCCCTTTTCCTGTCTGCGCGAAAATAGCGAAGAGGCGCTTGGCTTGAATTTCCATGAACGCCCCTGCCGCTGCATGATTTCCGTCTTTCTTCTACTTAATGGTTTGCTTCGCTTTTTCGGCAAAGCGGGTATCCACTAGCGTTTTGTGATCCGCCCGCTGCTTCAGCTCCCCGGCCGATTGCATAATGTCCTGAAGATTGTTCCACTCCTGCTCGTCGACGATCCCGTCCGCAGCGAAGGAGCCTTGACTTTTATACCGTTCTACGACGTTTTTGATGATGTCTTTATCGGTATCCTGGAAGAAAGGGGCAATCGCCTCGGCTATTTCCTCGGAGCTATTTTGCTGTACCCAAAGCTGAGCCTTCTGCACCGCATTCGTAAACCTTTGTATCGTTTCGTTATTTTTATCGATATAGCTTTTCTTGGCCATAAAGACGGTATAAGGCAGCTTTCCGCTTTCCACCCCGAAAGAAGCGATCACGTAGCCTTTACCCTCCTTCTCAAACATCGTCGCCTGCGGCTCGAACAGCTGCACGAAGTCGCCTGTTCCGGATGCGAAGGCTGTAGGAATGTTCGCATAATCCACGTTTTGAAGCAGGTTCATGTCCTTGTGCGGATCGATGCCGTGTTTTTTCAGAGTAAACTCACCGGCCATCTGCGGCATCCCTCCTTTTCGTTGACCAAGGAAGGTGCTCCCCTTCAGCGTATTCCAATCGAACTGTCCTTCCATTTTTTTGCGGGAAACCAGAAATGTACCGTCCGTTTGGGTCATTTGAGCGAAGTTAATCACCGGATCGGCGCTGCCCTGCTGATGAACATAAATGGACGTTTCCGATCCCACCAGCGCAACATCAATTCCGCCCGACAGCAGCGTCGTCATCGTTTTGTCGCCTCCGAAGGTTGTCGTCAGCTCAATATCCAGTCCCTGCTCCTTAAAAAATCCTTTGCTGATCGCCACATACTCCGGTGCATAGAAGATCGAGCGCGTGACCTCGCCCACCCGTACCTTCTGAATTTCTCCCGCCTTCTCCGTGCCGCAGCCCGCAAGCACCGCACCCAAGGCCAGAATGAACGCAAGACCCAGAACTAATCCTTTTCCCCGCCGTTTCGTTTTCATAGGCCGGTCCCTCCCTGTCTGCTTCTTCAATTGATGATGCCATCATATGCACCCGCCCAAAGAAAGGTTCAAGCCGGACAGCCGCGTAGGCGGACAGCATCGAAAAAAGGCATTCCCCGGATGTCCGGAGAATGCCTGATCAATAAATAACTGAAGGCTAGAGCCTGTAAATTTCCGAATATTTCTCGCGCAAGTAGTCCACCAAATAGCCGGGATTTAATTCCTCGCCGGTCACCTGTGTAATGATTTCCGCCGGCGTCAGGCTTTTGCCGTGACGATAAATTTTGTCGGTAAGCCAGTCCTTAATCGGATGGAGCTTTCCTTCACGAACCAGTGCGTCCATATCACCCAGTTCCTGCCGAAGCGTTCGCATAATCTGCGCCGCGTACATATTGCCTAGCGCATAGGATGGGAAATAACCGAAGGCTCCTCCGGACCAGTGCACGTCCTGAAGCACCCCTTCCCCGTTGTGCGACGGCGCGATGCCAAGATAATCCCGGTACTTTTCGTTCCATACCTCCGGCAGGTCGGCCACCTTTACGCTTCCGCTGAACAATTCCTTTTCAATTTCGTAGCGCACCATAATATGAAGATTATAGGTAAGCTCATCGGCCTCAATGCGGATCAGTGAAGGCTTCACTTCGTTGGTTGCGCGGTAAAAGTCCTCCATCGGCACTTGATCGAACTGTCCGGGATAATTGTTCTGCAGCTTGCCGTAGTACTTGGTCCAAAAAGGACGGCTGCGGCCGATCATGTTCTCCCAAAAGCGGGACTGCGACTCATGAATGCCCATTGATGTCCCTGCACATAAAGGCGTGCCGATCAGATCCGGCGAAATATTCTGTTCATACAGCGCGTGCCCGCCCTCATGGATTGTACCGAACAATGCGCTGTTCACGTCGTCAAGCAGATATCGGGTTGTAATCCGGACATCACCCGGATTTAACCCGGTAGCAAACGGATGGACGGTTTCGTCCAATCTTCCGGCCTCAAAGTCATAGCCCATTTGTTCGAGGATATACAGGCTGAACTGCTTTTGCTTTTCCTTATCGAACATCTGCTTCAAAAAGGAAGTATCCGGTTTATGCGGCGAAGACTGGATAGCGGCAAGCAGCGGTACAACCTTCTCGCGGAGCGCGCCGAATACCTGATCGAACTTCTCCACCGTCATACCCGGCTCATACATATCCAGCAGCGTATTATACTTATGTCCCTGATATCCCCACAAGTCGATGAACTCCAGATTCATATCCACAATTTTCTCCAGATATGGTTGAAAGCCCGCAAAATCCGCCTGTTCCTTGGCTTTTTCCCATGCCGCTTCCGCCTGGGAAGTGAGCACAACGTATTCCTGATAGCGCTTTGGGGGAATTTTTTTACTGCGGTCGTACTCCTTTTTGCATTCGCTGACAATCCTTTTATCTATAGGATCCAGCTGTTCATTCACACCAGGGGAAGCAAAATAATCCAGGAACGCTCCCATTTCATCCGACACCGACATTTTGAACAGGTCGCCCGACAGCTCGCCTACCACCTCAGAGCGCGTGGCGATTCCTTTTTTGGGCGCTCCCGTGCGCATATCCCAATAGATGAGTCCTACAGCTTCCTCGTAGCTTTTCATCTTTTTTAAATAATGCTTGAAGTCGTTTAGTTGGGTCTCAAAGCTTGACGTCGTCACCAGGCATACCCCTTTCCTTTAACGGTATATCTTGATCATACTTCCTCTTGAAAACAGAAGCAAATTTCTCCAAAATGGGGTATGATAGATACAGGAGGAGAGTGAACACCATGCATATTACTTTTACCGGAGAGGCTGCCAAAAAGATTGATGCGAAGCTAGGGTCGCCTGACGGCGGACAGCTTAAGCTGGTCTATGATGCGGAAGGCTGCGGCTGCGCGGTCAGCGGCGTCCCGACGTTATGGATTACGGACAAGCCCGATAGCAACGATTTCACGGTTCAGGACGAGCCTTATCCGCTGCTGATGGACCGCAAGCATGAAGTATTTTTCGAGGAACGCATGACCATCGATTACAAAGAGAACGGTCATTGCTTCGTATTGAAAAGCAGCGGACAAATATATAATGCCAACATGCGGCTTTTAGACAAAAGATAATAATATAAAAAAAGACGATAGGATACGTTATTTCACTCGTCGGGGAGGAACAGAGATGTCAATTTTATCCGAAATTTTAGATCACAATGAATCGTTCGTTGAAGCCAAAGCATATGAGCAGTATAAGACCGACAAATTTCCCGATAAAAAAATGGTCATTCTGACCTGCATGGATACCCGTCTGATCGAGCTGCTGCCAAAAGCCATGAACCTGCGCAACGGCGATGCCAAGATCATCAAGAATGCCGGGGCGATCGTTTCACATCCGTTCGGCAGTATTATGCGGAGCATCATCGTAGCGGTGTATGAACTCAATGCCAAGGAAGTTTTCGTTGTAGGCCACCATTTGTGCGGCATGACCGGACTTAATGCGGAGAATGTACTGGACAAAGCCCGCAGCCGCGGCGTAACGCTAGAGCTGATCGACACGCTGAAGCATGCGGGTATCAATCTGGAAGGTTTCCTGACCGGCTTCGATCATGTGCAAGAAGGTGTCGTCAACAGCGTTAACATGATCAGAAACCATCCGCTCCTACCTAAAGATTTGCCGGTTCACGGACTCATTATTCATCCGGAAACAGGGCGTCTGGATGTCATTTCCGACGGTTATAAAGCCCTCTGCTGACCTGTTCCAAGGATAAAAAATCATCGCCTGGCTGCCGATATCTCCTTATCGGCCGGTCATTGCGATGATTTTTTTATCATCTCTTCTTCCTCGTATCGGTTACGATCAGAAGCCTTTCTTATTTCGCTTCACCTTCATCTTGGATGGGCTTTACCCGCTGACTCAGCTTAAGCTGCTTCTGAAGCTCACGCTCCGCCACGACCGTACTGCGGTCGCGCAAGGTATGCTTATGAATCAGGAACGTATCATTCAGATCGGTCGGTCTGCCCCATACTTTATCGGACCCGGCACAAGCCTGACCGCACAAGGCGTTCAACGCATCGTCGTTCAAGGGGATATCCAGATCCGAATAGATGAAGCCCGTCTGATCCGTGCATTCCTGTAATCGGGACTGAAGCCGATTCCTAAAGATCTCTCCATCGATGCCAAGCCGCTCCAGCCGTTCTTTATCCAGCCGTTGTATGGCGCTTTTCAGCATTTTGACCGCACCGGACAAGTTGCCCCTTCTTTGATGGTAAAGGGAGACGGCTACCTGGATCAAGCCCACGTACGCTTCGCTGTTCGGATCTTCAGGATGCTCCTTCCAATATTCTTCAAGCACCTCGTGACATTCGAAAAAATCCCGGTCGGCATGAAAATGGATCAAATAATCAATATAAGCATTCGGGTATGAGTTCATCGGCATTCATCCTCCGGATTTTCATATGATTTTAATTTTATTTTAACAATTTCGTTTAAAATGTGAAACCATCGTCAACATTGAACGTATTACATCGTTGTAAATACTATATATACTGGAGGATGTTAATGATGTGGAAGAAAAAATTATCTATGATTCTGGTGGCCAGTATGGTTGCGTTCTCGTTCACAGCGGTAACCATGCCTGATCCGGCGGATGCGAAGAGATCGTATAACTCTTCGAAGAAAAGCTTCAGCCCAAGCTCCGGATCGACAAACACCCAAACACCAAACAATAATATCAATAGAAACCAGTCGACGACATCCAACACGCCGGCTAGCACTGCGGCAACGCAAAAGCCCGGATTTTTCAGCGGCGGATTGATGAAGGGCTTGATGATCGGCGGTCTTGCAGGTATGCTGTTCGGCGGCTTGTTCGGCGGAATGGGCTTCCTTGGCGAAATGCTCGGCATGATGGTCAACCTGCTTGCCATCGCAGCGCTGGTTCTTATCGTGTTCCGTCTTATCGCCTTCTTTAAAGACCGCAAAAAAGAAAAGCTGAACGAAGAACCGAAGCGTTATTAATTTATAAAACTCCGTTCAAAAGAGGGTTACGTGCTAATGAGACTATCGGAACAAGACATCATCAACGCGATTTGCTTGAATATCGCAGAACGCAAGCAGATTCAACCCACACAGGTCGAAGTTGAGCTTATGTGGGATGAGGATTTAGGGTTCTCCGCAGAAGTGCATGCACAGGGGCGCAGCCAAATTCTGATTGCCGCCAATATGCTCGAAGCGATCGAACGTTATCTGCTGAAGGAATATAACATGCGGGTGTTCCGCGAACAAATCCAGCTCAACCTGGAAGATGAAATCGTCGCAGACATCGTACAATAAACGCATCAGCCCCAATCCCTTGTCAGATTCTTACTGACAAGGGGTTTTTCCGTTTATTAGAATAATCTGCTAGCCTTTAATTTATTTTCCTATCTATTTCCATCGCAACTTCTCCCCCTCTTTCTACGTTTAATAGAGTAGACTCACTAGAAAGAGGTTGATATATGTTGAAGCGCAAGACCCTGCTGTCCTTGTCGGTCTTGACTCTATTCCTTTCCTCCGCCGGCTCTGCCATGGCTGCAGACAAAACTACCAAGTATCGTGTATATCAGGATACCCGCATCATGCTGGAGACATCTGACTACAAGTCTGCTGAGAATTATGCCAAAAACTACAGTCGGAGCCATGTGGAGGACATCGCCACACGCCAATGGCTTTGGGATAATTACCCACGTTACAAGGTTTACCAGCACAGCTACAGCTCGTCCGCCTGGGAATTTGCCACGCGTGATCAAGCCATCAGGGAAGCCGCCAAATGGGGTTCCTCCAGTGTCCGCGATTTGCAGACGGGAGGCTGGATTTGGAATAACTATCCGAAGTATCGTGTTTATCAAGGCGAAATCACACTGGACTCCTGGAAATTTCAAACCCTGGGCGATGCGATGGCCGAGGCCAGAAAATGGGCCAACTCCAACATCGTCGATTTGGATACGAACCGTTGGGTATGGGACAGCGTAACAGAAAGCAGAAAATCGGAGCTCCGCAATTCCGGAAAGCGAATTTATCAAGTTTATCAAGGCACATACACCGCAGACAGCTGGAAATTTGCGTACCTTGGCGATGCGGTCAATGAATCCCTCAAATGGTCTAATTCTATCATTCGAAATACGGAAACCGGGAAAGTTGTCTATTCCAACGTCAAGCCTTACAAAGTATACCAATACGACAACTTTCTAAATTCGTTCCTGAGCTTGAACGATGCCATCAATTATGCCAAGCTTTACGATCACACGAAAATCAGCAGCGACAATGCACCCGCGATCGGGGGAAAATCAGGCGCCATTTGGAATAATTACCCTTATTATCAAGTGCTGCAAAATAATAAATGGATTGCCGATTTCTCAACGATACCCACTGCTTTGAAGTACGCTCAAGGCTATGCCAATGCTTCAATCCGCACCTACGATGACGGGATAACCCTTTGGGATAACCTGCGCAAGCTGCAGTTCTGGGGATGGAACGGCAGCTCAAACGATACGACGGTTCGGTCTCATGTGAACAACACGTCGGGGCTGGATGTCGTTTCGCCAACTTATTTCCAGCTTGCTGACAATACAGGAAATATCGCGGATGCTTCGAACAAACAAACCGTAGCCTGGCTCAAACAGCAGGGATATACGGTATATCCTCTCGTCGCAAACCAGTTCGATACGGCACTGACAACACAATTTTTGGCGAAGCCCGAAGCCCGCACCAGGTTTATCCATGATTTGGTCAACAAAGCGGCAGCCCTGGGCGTAGATGGGCTTAATATCGATTTTGAGAGCCTGGCCGGGTCAGACAGAGACCGCTTCACCGCATTTATGCAAGAGCTGACGCAAGCCGCGCATACCCAGAAGCTGATCATCTCGGTTGACCTGCCGCGCGGCAGTCTCAGCTGGAATGATAAAACAGCATTCGATCATGAGAAGCTGGCAAGCATCGTCGACTATATCATTACGATGACCTACGACCAATATTGGAAAGGCAGCACCGAGCCCGGTTCTGTCGGGGGGCTTTCTTGGGTGGAACAGG
This sequence comes from Paenibacillus sp. F024, assembly GCF_057814255.1. Taxonomy (NCBI): domain Bacteria; kingdom Bacillati; phylum Bacillota; class Bacilli; order Caryophanales; family Paenibacillaceae; genus Paenibacillus; species Paenibacillus sp. F024. The sequence goes on along the minus strand of NZ_JBVASZ010000010.1, from coordinate 71,247 downwards.
GCGTAAAGGAATTTCTGTCCTACGGCATTCCAAGAGACAAGCTGATTATGGGTATTCCCTTCTATGTTCGGGAATGGCAGGTGGATGCTTCCGGCAAGCTGGGCAGCAACCGGGCATTACTCATGAAGGACCTGCCCAAGCTGATTGCCGATAAGAATGCAACGATGACGTGGGACAGCCGTTTTGGCCAGTACAAGGTTGAATATAAGCAGGACGGATTCACCAACGTATTTTGGCTTGAAAATGATGCAACGGTCAAAGCCCGTATCGAGATTGCCAAGAAGTATGATTTGGGAGGCGTAGCCGCATGGCGCCTAGGCTATGAGCCTCAAGAGCTCTGGAATGCCATGATCCAAGAGAAATAAAATGACACGAAAAAACGGACAACGCATCCTTTACAAGGAAACGGTTGTCCGTTTTTAAATGTGATGCCATCGGTAACTTCACGTTCAATAATTCCGGTAAGAGCCCATGTAACGATATCCGGAGCTTGAGGTGTGTTTATCCCTGATGATCAGAAAAGCCGTCGAGATACAGAAAAGACCCGCCAAATATCCTGCTGCGATATCGGTTACGTAGTGAACCCCAAAATACAGCCGGCTGTATCCGATACCCAGAATCACAAGTCCCCCGGTAACCATAATGGCCCATTGGCCCCATCGGGATCGGATGCTGTGTGCCAAAATATATGAAAGCATTCCGTATAATACCATGCCGATCATGGCATTGCCGCTTGGAAAGCTGAGGCCTGCTGCTTCGATCCAGCCTTCATTCAGGGGGCGTTCCCGCTCTACCCAAGACTTGACCAGTGTATTGAGTACGTATGCTGCCGCCACCGTTCCCAGCAGAGCCACCGCTTCTTTCCTGCGCCGCAGCGACCATACCAATACAGAACCCGCAAGCGTCATGATGCCGAAAGCAACGGTTGAACCGAGCAAATTGACCGCACCAAGCCATATTGACGTCTCAGACGCAGCATTGGCTTTTATATTCGCTTGGCCCCAAGCGTCCCAAACCGTTATATCGTTTTGCAAAACCGACATCAGGATCAAGGTAAATCCCAACGCACTAACCATTGTAAGCGCCACTGCCCATCTTTTTGTTCTAATCAAGCCTATGACCTCTCCTTTGGTTTAAAATCCCTATTCTCTTGAAAGAGTACCGGAATGTACCAGGTTTGGTCAACCCCTAGTAAAGAATTACCTGCAATTGGGGGCTGCGATAAGAAAGACAGAGGAAGCATCAGCCCCCCTCGGCCTCACCCACAAATTTTACGAGCTTAGAAGCTCCTGCAGCTCTTCCAGATCGCTGACCGGAGACTGGCATGCGTAGTTCTCGCAAACATAGGCCGTCGCCCGTCCGCCCAGCGGCAGCTTATCCTGCACAAGCGGAATTATGCGTCCGAGCTTTTCCGCATCGGAAGGATCAGTAGTGCGAAGGATCGTCAGCGCATTCGGGAGAAACGACTGCCGCACCTCCCGCAGCATGGCTTGGGTATCTTCCTTCGCCGGATCACCGGCGATCACGATTTCTGTCGGAGCGCCATACGCGAAGTCTACCGCCATCAGGAACAACGCATGACCGGAAGGATAGCGCTCCACCGATCCGGCGAATGCCTTCAGCTGCTGCTCCGCTTTTTGCGATAAGGCGGCATTGTAGGTGTAACGCGACAGCTTCTGCAAATTTAACGCAGCCGCGGAATTGCTCGATGGCATAGCGCCGTCATAGATTTCCTTCGGACGCGTGAAGAGCTGCTCCCCGTCTTCACCGTAGAAGAATAGCCCTCCCTTGGTATCGTCCCAGAATAACCGCAGCATGTCATCATTCAACTCGACGGCCTGACGCAAATAGTCCAGCTCAAACGTGGCTTCATAGAGCTCGATCAGCCCCCATACCAAGAAGGCGTAATCGTCGGCATAGCCCAGATATGCCGATTCCCCGTCACGGTAACGCGCCAAGAGTCTTCCATCCTCCCGGCGCAGCTTCGTGAGGATGAAAGCAGCCGCTTTCCTTGCCGCATCGGCATATTCCGGTTTATCCAGCGCCTTGGCCGCTTTGGCCAGGGCCATGATCATCAGACTGTTCCAGGAGGTCAGGATTTTGTCGTCTTTATGCGGATGGATACGCTGCTCACGGTAGGCAAAGAGCTTTTGGCGGGAAGCCTCCAGCCCCTCTTTTAGCTTTGATTCGTCGATTTGCTTCAATCGGGCCATCGTTTCCACCGCGGCATGAATCAGATTCGGAATGCTGTGCCCCTCGAAATTACCCTCCTCGGTAATATCATAGGCTTCACAGTAGAGCTCTCCCTCTTCCTCTCCGAGAACCTGCTTCACTTCTTGAGGAGACCAGACATAAAACTTGCCTTCCTCCCCTTCCGAATCCGCATCCTCCGCCGAATAGAACCCGCCTTCAGGATCGGTCATATCCCTGAGCACATAAGCAACAATTTGCTCCGCCACATCAGCATAGCGCCGATTACCCGTCGCCTGGTACGCCTCCACATACGTCATCGTCAGCAAAGCGTTATCGTACAGCATTTTTTCAAAATGCGGTACCAGCCACTTCTCGTCCGTGGAATACCGTGCGAAGCCATAGCCGATATGATCGTACATACCGCCGCGGAACATCGCATCCAGCGTCTTCTCCACCATATGTAAAGCTTTCTCATTGCCCGTCCGCTTCCAATACCGCAGCAAGAAAGATAAATTATGACTCGTCGGGAACTTCGGCGCATCCCCAAAGCCTCCGCTGCTTGCATCGAAATTGCGCTCATACATCTCAAACGCGCGATCCAGCAGCCCCTCCGATAATTCCCCTTCCAGGTTGCCGATCAGCCGTTTTTGCGTCTCCTCCACCACCTGATCGCCGATCTCGATAACCTTGTCCCGGTTCTCCTTCCACTTGCCGGCAATTTGCGGCAAAATGTTCATCAACCCGTGACGCCCGTATCTGCGGGCCTTAGGGAAATAGGTCCCGGCAAAAAACGGCTTCTTCTCCGGGGTCATAATGATCGTCAGCGGCCATCCCCCCTGTCCGGTCATCGCTTGACAAACGGACATGTACAGATTGTCCACATCGGGCCGTTCCTCCCGGTCCACCTTGATTGAAACAAATTCACGGTTCAATAGCTCGGCTACCTCTTCATCCTCGAATGATTCTCTTTCCATGACGTGACACCAATGACATGTACTATAGCCAATAGATAGGAAAATAGGTTTGTTTTCCCGTTTCGCTTTATCAAAAGCTTCTTCTGACCAAGGAAACCAATCTACCGGATTGTAAGCATGCTGCAGCAAATAAGGTGACTTTTCATTGGCTAATCTATTGGGTTTGTTGTTTGTTGTCATGGGGCACCACTTCCTTGATTTCAGGATGTTATTGACGATAGTTAGAGCTTAGCATACCTTGCAATAAAAAGAAAAAACCTTTGCTACAGTAGCAAAAGGTTTCGTCGTGAAGAAATAAAAAACATTTTTTTTGCATTTATCAAATAGATTAATATCCTACGTTTTTTTGCATTTAATCTTAAATAGTATTTTAACATTCCCATATACGCTTAGCATTTCTTGGTGAAATTAATCATACAACTCTTTTTTTAAAAATCTCACATAGTATTCCTTTTCTTCAACATGCTCTATTAATCGGTAATATTACTAGTGTAATACTCAATTATGTCTTTACGGCGGATGATTCCGATAAAGATTTGGTTTTCGTCTACGACGGGAACAAAGTTCTGGTCAGCAGCCAAATGAAGCATATCCTCAAGACGCGCTTTGACCGACACGCATTCATTATGAATACGACGTTTAATTTCATAAACTTTGACAATATCCAAGTTTCGAAAGCTTAATCCGGAAGTGTTCTTCATCTTCCAGAATAGATCCCCTTCACAGAGAGTTCCAACATATTTTCCCTCCCCATCAATAACAGGAATTGCCGTGTATTGATTTTTCTCTAATATCTCCAGGGCCTCCTGCATGTTAGCAGTTGAATGAATATAGGCTACTTTGTGCTTGGGCAAAAGAAAATCAGATATTTGCATCGCTCAAAACTCCCTTCTACCAAAACGTTAACATACGTTTCGCTTATTGTGACACACATTAAGATAAAGCTAACCTATATTGATAACGTTGGGCGGTTACGTTGCACCCTATAGGGCCTCAACTTTTGTTTACTTCATTTTTTATTGATGAGTCCAAGTTTATCATACCTGTCAAAAAGAAAAAACCTCCGTTGCAACAAGTAAGAATATGGAACAGACTATTGTTGTTTTTAATAATTAATAACATCCCGCAACATGCCCCTTATCCGATTGAACTTCATCGTGCTGCGTTATATACATTTTTTGTTATTAATGCTTCGCGCGAACATCCCATCAATGGCATGTACTCTAGCCGTTCGATAAAAAGATGGCTTCATTTCCAAATAAAAAAAGCGGCCCCCTCTATGCGGAGCCAAACTTTCCAAGTTAACCTCTATACATTTTTTAATAATAAATAGATCGTTACCAGTCTCCGATGCCTAAGTTCAGCTGCCAATTTACTCCAAATTTATCGATCACCATGCCATAGTATTTGCTCCAAAATGTTTCTTGCAGCTCCATGCCTACAGAACCGCCATCCTTCAATTGATTAAAGACAGATTCAATTTCATCCTTGTTGTTACTTACAAAGGCCAGGCTGATGTTGTTTCCAACCACAAAAGGCATCCCGGGAAAAACATCTGAAAACATAACGTTGCTTCCGCCAATGGTAAGCCGCGTGTGCATTATGAGGTGTTTCGCTTCTTCCGGTAGAGAAAATTCAGGGTTTGGCGCCATATCTCCAAAAGTCATAAATTTCGGTTTCTCTGTTCCAAACACTTCTGCATAAAACCCCACTGCTTCACGGCAGTTTCCATTAAAATTCAGATAAACATCAACCGACATGCTCAGCACTCCTTCATTCATTGTTATTATTTTATAGATTTTTTTATTTACATCTTATCATTTAGCTATACGTGAACGATATCTCAGGTTCCTCAGCCGACAAGACTCTACTGGCAGCATTATCTCCAACAATTAGAAATGTATTCCACTGATATTGATTTCTTTACCATCCAGATCTCCGGAAAAAGCATTACCACCACTTGATGATCTCCGATGACTAAGATCGGTATGTCGCGGATGAAATGAGAAGCCAAGTTTAGTGAAAAACTTAGATTTGATGATTTATATATTCTTACCTTTCATATTAACAAGAGTAATGAAGCATGGTTTCTTTTAGATTGCTTTATTTTAAAAAGCTGCGAAGCAAGGTTCCCCATACTATGGTCCTATGTCTTTAGATGTTTTTAAAAGTTTGGAATGATTGGAAATTCATAGTTGAGTAATACTTTATATTCATTTAAAATGAAAAAGTCAAAGGCAAAATTTTCCGAAAGGAAAATGACGCAAAGCCATGGGTCTAAGGTCCTTGTTACAGGATGATGATCGCCAGGTTGCCGTTTCGCTGCATCGTTTGATTTTATCCATGGGTACTGCGCGGCTATATTTGGCTTGCGCAGTTTTTTGCGTCTATGCCGACCAACTATCAGAAAGAGGGTGTTTTTCTGTTTCAATGGAAGGCGAAATCAATGATCGCTATGTTTCTCTGTTTGTGGTCTTGCTTTAGTTTGGTTTCCGTAACATCAGCGGAAAAACAGATTGACGTAGTGATCGACGGAAAGAAGCTGGAATTTACGGTTCCCCCATTCATCGAGTACGGGAATACGCTCGTCCCCTTCCGCCCCGCTTTTGAAGCGCTTGGATTAAGTATTGCATGGGAGGCGGAAAGACAGGTTGTTACAGGGAAGAAGGATGGCCTGGAGCTTGAGCTTCAAATTGGCAGCACGACGGCGAAGGTCAACGGCAAGCTGAAATCTCTCGCGGTCGCTCCACGATTGATCGATAATCAAACGTTCGTTCCGCTGCGTTTTGTTGGCGAAGCATCCGGCAGAGAGGTGAAATGGGACGCGGAATCACGTACTGTTTTCATCCGTCCGCTCGGGAGTAGCGATGTTTCACAGCTTACATACGAAGGCGATATGGTGGATGGCAAGCCAAACGGCCACGGAAAACGGTATGCGGATGGGACACTCATCTATGAAGGAATGTTCCAAAATAATCAAATGAACGGTCAAGGGAGGCTATATGACGGAGGGCAGCTCGTCTATGAAGGAGAATTTCATCAATCCCTTTTTGAAGGATACGGCAAAATGTATTATGCCAACGGTAGACTGATGTATGAAGGTCATTTTTCCGACGGATTCATGCATGGCCATGGCAAGCTCTATCGTGAGGACGGCACGTTATGGTATGACGCCCATTTTCAGTACGATAGCATTGAGGGTCCGGGAACCGTATATTTTCCCAAAGGTCATCGGTTGGAAGTCGGATTTATCGACGGAAACCCGCATGGCAAGGGGATTTATTATTACGGGGACGGAACCGTTCGTTTTATCGGCGAATATCGTAACGGTATGCGCAACGGCTTTGGTACGAATTATTACCCGAATGGCAACAAGATGCACGAAGGCGAGTTTGTGGACAGTCGGCTGGTTCGAGGGAAATCTTATTATGAAAGCGGGAAGCTTCGGTACGAAGGCGAATTCAGCAATATGCTGCCTCATGGAAAGGGTATTGAGTATAACGAGGACGGAACCGTATTTCATCAAGGCCTGTTTAAGCTCGGAGATCCGGTCAAACCGGAATAACAACAGCTGCAAGGGATGAACGTCCTTATTTCAATGGGAGGATACATATGATGATGACATGGATCAAAGCATTCGCCTCGCAATGTTTGCTGTCAGCCGTTTTCATTGGGGTCGGCGCAGTGTTTTTCGCTTCGTCTGCGGAAGCTGCGGAGCTTGCTTCTCCTCGGGATCCGTTTTTTTATGACCGTAACGATACGCCGTACCTTTTGGAAGGGGAGTTGGAGTTTCTTCCCGCCGCCGATCAATCGGACATTACGGATTACGCTATATATGTGTTGGATCACACGGACAACAAGATAAAGCTTCTCGGCAGCGTGAATGTGAAGCAGCAGGAAGAGTATATCGCGTATGCCAAAAGCATCGGTCTCAAGAGGGAACGCTATATGTTCCGCATAAAGGATTTGGAAATCGCAAAAAATGCCGAAAAGTTCGGGATTTACGCCAAAAATGCATTGGAGGAAAGCACGGCCGGATTGATCATGCCGATATGGGACAGGCCCCGGCATCGTTTTCAAGAAGGTCTTCGCATTACCGATAAGAACCCAAGCCAGGGCAACTTGGAATTGGCGCTGACCTGGAAAGGACTGCAAGAAGAGAATCCGATCACCGGCTATAAAGTCTATTTCTGGGTGGACGGACAGAAAAAGGCGCTTTCCAGCAAAAGCATAGACGTGGCAAAAGGGAAATCCGAATATGAACTCATAGTGCCAAGCGGAACGATACCGGAAAGAACGGAGGAAATGGCAATTTACCCCGTCTCGCCGGAAGGGATCAATGGGCCTGGCTTGATTAATTATGTGATGGACGACATTTCGGAAGAGCCGATTGTGCAATTGCAGACTTCCAGCCTGATTCCGGCGCCGGTGATTACGGAGATCGGAGACAGGGATTCTGTCGTCGGCACATTTAGCGGCAGCATCCGTTGGGAGGTTGATGACCGCGAATTTACGGGCATGGTCAATGGGGCTTCTCCCTTATCGTATGCAGTCTATTTTCTAGATAAGGACAAGCGGAAGATCAAAGGTATCGGCATGATTCCCAGAAATACGAGCAGATACGGTGATTATACGCTGCAAATTCCGTCAGGAACGCCCATACCGGAGGAGGCCGTTTATCTCGGTGTTTTTGCGCAAATGTCCACGGCTGAAGGCATTCAGTTCGGCGAGAAGTTTTTTTGGGATAAACCGTATGATCGTTTCCAACCGAAAAGGGTTCAGTTTATCGATATGGATGAGAATCCGGGTTCCATCCAAGGCAAAGTAACCTGGCAGGCGGCTGATGATGAAGGACCTCTGTACGGTTATGCCATTCATATCGATTGGCAGCGAAAGGATGCGAAGCCGTATACGATTGTAGAAAAAGGGCGTGCCTCCTACGAGTACGTTTTTCCGGACGGAGCTGTGCCTAACCAAGGAAACCTTGTCTATGTGCTTCCCGTTAATGAATTCGGCGAAGTGCCGTCAGACTCCTACGATCATCGCCGGCCTGAAACGTTCGCAACCATAGCGGACTCTACAGCAAGTCAAAAAGCAACGCTGGAGCCAACGGGGATTAACCTTGGCAATTTTACTCAAGTCGGCTTTCAAGATATGGACGGCAAACCGGGAGTCATCGGGGGGCGGTTAAACTACTCCAATAAATATGGAGATACGGTGGCTATCGAATTTTTTTATGTGGATGCGTTGAACCGGAAATTAATGTCGATCAACGATATCCAATGTACCGCCAATCGGTGCGGGTATTCCTATTTGGATATTCCTGAGGGAACACCGATTCCCGACGGAGCACTGCATATCGGCGTGCGGGCGAAGCTGAAGGACGGTACGGTCAAGCCCATCGGTGCCGCCGTCTTAAAAGATAACAGCACGGAACAACAAGTCTCGTTTACTGACGTTCACACGGAATTCAACCACGCAGGCCAACAAGAAGTGGAACAAATGGCCTCGCTAGGACTGGTAACGGGTTATGCCGACGGTTCCTTCGGCCCGGACAAACCGATTACCCGGGCGGAATTTGCCGTGATCCTCGTACGCTCCCTGCGGTTGGCGCCCACTCTTAACGAAGCTGCGCCCTTTTCCGATGTGAGCTCAGACGATTGGTTCGCCAAGCCTGTCGCTACCGCAGTCGAATACAAGCTTTTGAGCGGATTTGAAGATGGCACCTTCAGGCCTCAACAAAATGTAACCCGTGCGGAAATGGCCGTGATGGTGTACAAGGCTTATCTGATCCGGTATGCCCGCCATGAGTCTAAGGCGTATATTGAGTATGAGGACAACTACTTGATCCCGGAGTGGGCGCAAGATTCCGTTTCGGGGACAAAACAATTAAGGCTGATCCCGAAGTATAATAAACTCGAGCCAAACAAACCTGCGACACGGATGGAGTGTACCGTTTCACTGTACAGGCTGATGCAAGCCTATTTTTTGGTGGATCGCATCAACAATTGACAACGATTTTGAAAAACATTGATACCGCCCTGGAACTTTAGGATCTGATCCAGGGCTTTTTGCCGCAGCTCGCTCTTTCATGTTGGCAATGCTCCTTTCGATCCGTTACCTGACAACAAAAAGAAAAACCCATGTTTAACATGAGTTTTTAATCTAGACAACCGTCTGTTTTCGGGCTGCCGATTTCGCGGACTGAGGGGAAGGAACCTCCTTACCTCGTCGCGGCCAGCGTTCTGCTCTCCCAGCCTTTGTGGTGGCGTTTTTCTTGTTTTTCGAACTAGCCAATAAATTCCTGAACCCACTCGCCGTTATAGTAAGCTATTCCGATTTGGGTGTAGCTGCTATTCAGGATGTTGGCACGGTGGCCGGGACTGTTCATCCATTGGTTCATCACTTCCGTCGGGCTTGTCTGGCCTTTGGCGATGTTTTCCCCTGCTGTGTTATATGTGATCCCGAACTTATTCATCATATCGAACGGGGACCCATAAGTCGGAGACTGATGATCAAAATAATTGTTGTTGTGCATATCCTGCGCCTTGGCCATAGCTACTTTCGAGAGATTGCTGTTCAAGCTAAGAGGATTCAAGCCTGCTTTCTTTCTTTCTTGATTTACCAAATCAAATACTTGCTGCGCGGATTGGGATGGGTCCGCGGATTGCTGCGGCGGATTAACGGACGGATTCGCTGGGCCATTTGCCGATGGGTTGTTGGGATTGAGCAAATCCAACAAATTCGAAGCGTCATTGGGTGCTTGTTTCGCCGTAATCGATGATTTTCCTGCCCCCGCTGTAGAAATGGATGAAGCTTGAGTTAAGGTTGACGTTGAAGCAGCATTAGGAGCATGAGTTTGAACCTTCGTTTGATTAGTAGACATTTGCTTGTTTGTCGAAGGATTACCCGAACAACCTGCAACAAGTAATACTGCTGCTATTACGATGACCCGTTTTATAAAAACCCCTCCTGTATCGTCAAAATCGTGACGTTATCAAATAAAAGGGTTTGTAAAGTTCCTCTGATTTATTCAGACCCCATTCAAAATCTTTTTGCAATTAGCCGCTAGTGAATCATGCGAAATCGATGATGTTGGATGACAATATTCCGGTATGGCTTGGAGGTTCGTTTTTTGGGCATATGCAATTTCAAAATGCCGTCCTTCCATTTCGCCGTTGATTGGCCGGGAATCACATCATGTGATAGCACGATGATTTCCGTCATACCGGAATTTGTAATCTTGACTTTACTTTGGTTTAAAAAAACCTTAAGTTTTTTCACCGAAGCCTTCTTTGGCACCTTGAAATGGATATAAATCCAACGCTTTGTCTCAATCATCTCATAGTCCAAGTATTTTTTCATATCTTCAGCAACAGCCGGCTTTTTCTGAGTGGATTCAATCATATTTTTCAACATATCTTGTACGAAGATTTTTATCTGGTTATTATTTATTCCTAATAATTCCATTAATGTTGGGGCAAGATGAAATGGATATTGCTTTTGAATGGACTGAATGAACCTTCCAAGCTCAGCCCAGTCCAATGCTTGCTCTTGTTTTGGCATAAATTACACTCCTTCCCTGATTGCCGCATCACTCCAGCCATAATGTAATCATATGACCGTAGATTTGCTGCACCCTTGGACATTTCATAAGATAGAGAAACTATTACTGGAAACGTTTTTTGTAATTAGCCAGTGTCAGTAAAGGCCAAATCCAGCGATAGCTGTGATAATGAATATACCCCCCCGGGCAGGCCGGCTCCTGTTGGGTAACTGCTTGCCCCATCGTTCTGATCCGGGAACACCAGAAGCCGGGAGATTGCTTTTTGGATTTCCGGCGTATCTCTCTCGGCCGCTGAAATAAGGGCATCCGCAGCCCAAGCTGTTTGGGATGGAGTACTATAACCGAGAGGCTGATACTGTTTTTGGATATCGCTTTGACAGGATTCACCAAAACCTCCGTCCTCGTACTGGATACGCTTCAGCCATCTGATCGCTTTCCGTATGGCCGGAAGATCCTTGGCAATGCCCGCGGCATTAAACCGGTGAACCCCGCCCAGGTACCATAAATGTAGGATATTCCCCAACGACCATACCAAGATCCGTCCTGTTCTTGTGTACGCAACCCCCCGGTTTCGCTCCCCCCTCAAGAATGTGCCAGTCGCCGTAGCGCACATGCTGTCGGCTTATTAAGATAATGAAGGGATTTCCAAATGGTCGGATTCGCGATACTTCATCCCGCCTCTTGTAATGCATGACTGATTAAGGCTGTGACCCAGACGGTAGATGTGAAATATTGGATATGAATCATTCCCTCATCTGTAAGGACTGGTCAAGCTTTTTAAACCATGAACAGCTTGGATAATCACTGGATGGCGTTTCTCGCACCCAAGAGAGCAATGCATAAATCATGAGGAATGTTGCGCTGAAGTATCCGTATAATGTACCGTCAGCTTCTATCCGGTAAAGCATGTAGCCTTCCGCCCGCTTTAGGGCAGCATATAGTCCGATTTTGAGAAGGACATCCTTCCTGTTTGAATGTCGAATGAGAGCATGCTTTTGATTAACCTGCCGAATCCCACGCTCTGAAAGATCCGGAGTATATCGGGTTCGAATATAAAATCGGGTGTACGCGGCCACCATGACTGGCGCAATATGGACACGAGCGTAACTCGATAAATTGAAAAAGTTGATCGGAAACCAGGTCGGCAGAAGGAGCATGCCCAGGGATAATAGGTGATGGTCGTGCCACGAATACTATCCGTTCATCGCTGACATGACCTTGGTCATGGGCTCCGCCTTCACCAGTCCTCCGCATGCTTGAATAAAAGCATTCGCACGGACCAGCCGAGGATCATTTTCAGGCAGCAGACGGGAATACAATAAAGCGAAGTAAGCTTCATTAGTAACCTAAATATTTCCTGTGTTTTCATCGCCATACAGCTTCCAAGCGCCATTGTCTTCCTGTTTATGAAGCAAGCGTTCAACCAGCTGCGAGATGAGAGTTTCTTCTTCTTCGGATTCCAGCGCTCTGAGCAGGATAATCAAATAGGCGTCAGTCATGGGACTGCTTTCCACACAAAAACGCCAAGCTCCATCCTCCGATTGTCTGGATGATAATTTTTGAATCATGCGTTGGATTTCTCGTTCAACTTGAATCGTCAACGTCACCGTCATCATTCCTTTTAGAACATACATACCACTATGTATTCAGAAACCAGTGAGATGGAAAGGACGACAACGATTTGAAAAACAGAGAAACCGAACGCCCTGGAACGAACTTTGAGAAAAATTCCAGGGCTTTTTATCACCAGAAAAGTTTAGGGTCCAATCCATAAGCGGGTGAATGTGACATAAATGACTTTATGATAAACCTCCAATTCATTAACAAGCACAATATCCGGTTAGTAGATAATGATCGTTGCCGTATTCATCTTCTCCAATCGAGTGCCTTTATACGATTGCCATACCTGCTCAAGATGACGAAAGGCTGATCGCTGCTTTAGCCAACATGAATTTCCGATTCCAGCTTCATTATTGCTCTTGCGCAAAACCGGCCAACCTTTTTAAATATAGCATTTTATGGCGCAGTATCCGGTAATACATCTCAGTGGTTTCCTCTTTTGTAAAAAGACGGCGAATATATGGAGCATTATGCTGGATTTCGAAAATCCAAATATCGCCTTTCTTGTCAATTCCGATATCTACCGCAATTTCTCCACAATTTACACCGGTTGCATCAATATATTTGGCAGCTTCAAAGGCTAAAAGGGACATTTCTTTTTTTATTTCGTCAACCTGTTCGTCTGTCAGATGCAAAATGCTTTTTAACGCTGGCTCTCCGAGTTCAAATGTTCCTCCCGCTGAAATATTGCTGACGATATTGCCTGATTTTCCGTATCTGACGATGATACCCATATCATGCCAATTGCCATCCCCGCTTTTTATAAGAAGCAGCCTGAAATCGATTACCTTGTCCCCTAGAGATATAACGTCACAAGCGGCTTGAATGATATAGTTTTCCTTTTTGACGTCGGTTTCAATAAACTCATATGAATCTTCTATATTTTCGAAGTAAAGATTTTGATTTTCTCCTTGTTCATTAAAACGTACGACAACTCCATCACCTTGTTTCATTACGGTTTTAATACTTCTGCCCTTTGACCCGTAGATCGGTTTAATATACACATGGGGATGTATGTTTAAAAACGATCTTATATCATCTATTTTTGTTAAGGGCTTTGTAAGCGGTAAATGGTTTTTGAGGATCGGGGAAGATTGCAGCAGTTCGTACATTTTCCATTTGTCATAGCTAAAATTATTGAATATGGTATCTCCCAAATGGGATTGGAAATGCTTTTTCCAGGGATTCAGCAACAATTCTCTAAAAAAAGATGCAGGATAAGCATATGTGCCTTTCTCCCATTGTTTTGCTTCAGGATTGTACATATATCCTTGGATAGTCAGGTCGGATGTATTAATTCCATCAAACGAAAATGCCACTACCGCCCCGCCGATCTCGTCGTAACAATGAAGGTAGCCTGAACATTCTTCAAGGGTTATGTTTAAGACAACTGGCTTGAGTGATACTAAAAAACCGATATACGGGCCGATTCTTATTTCATTGTTTTTCACTATAATCTCGTAGCGGGGTGACAGTGGTATCTGTAATTTTGTAACGATGCCATGGGATAACCATGCTTCATCCAATTGGAGTTCGGACGATGTAGTTATTTGAACCTCATGGGATTTTATACCAAATCGAATGCTGCGTATGTCGCTATTCAATAATCTCAGCTCATTGGCGGTATCCGGGTGAATGGTCAAGCAGTCCGCCATCGCCGCATCCGATCTTAGTTTTAACTGTGTTTTCATTTGCTGATCCCTCCCTGCATAAAAGACAAAATCTTATTGCATAACCTATTGTTTTGTAACAGACAACAAAAAGGCAGCTACACTAAACTAATTTTTTATGGCAGGACTGCAGCCAATGGATTGAAACCCAACGTAAAAGCTCTATATATTTGTATGAAAAACTGTAAGGTTATGTATGGTCAAACGTATACTTCATTGTCAATCATGAATGAAAATAAAAATTCAATTCACGGTTCAAGTGATTTACCCAATATATTTTCTATTGTGCCGATAATTTAAGTTAGCTTATTATCAGGATTTGATTCTTTATAGGAATAAGACCGCCATGCAGCTCCGTAAGGAGACAGGGAAAAAGCATTTTCTCAACGGATGAATCCTTATTAAAAATGCTCTATCTAGCCACTATGGATGTTTCACGCAAGTGGACTGGCATTTCTCCAATAGCTGAAAGATTCTCTTTAATGAATTTTCCCGTAATTATTGTTACGTCCAAAGTCCAATGTATTCTCCCCATGCTTTCGACTAGTTCCATTTTAATTGGTTTTAGGGGTTACATACTTTATTGTACAGACCTTTGATAAAGCACTTCCGAAGCAACATGAGAAATAAATGTTCCCTCTAACTCTTATATTATTCCTTTCAAAAAGTAAAGCTGGATCAATAGGAAACTACAACAACCTATTGACCCAGCTCATTTTATTGTTTATTTTAAAATAATTTCTACATTTGATGGGCCTCTATTTTTGCTGGAAATTGAAATTCCAGCACCGCCCTTTTCTTGAATTACTTCAAAAACGATCTTACTTTTTACATTTTTTACGTTAATACTGTACAATTTCTCGGCTCCAGGCTCTAAATCATCTGAATTTATTTGCTTATCATTATTTAAAATAGGTAAGGATTCTGAAGAACTTGAATCTCGATCATAGGCATTCAGCTTGAACGTGCGACTATCTTTAACATTGCCATTTATAATTTTTACAAGTATTTTTTCTTTACCATTTTTAGCAGGAATGCTGCAGCGCGAGATATTCATTCTAGCCATTTAATCTTCCCCTTCTTTTCTGAGGGCATTAATAGCATCAAGTATGGTTTGACGATTGTTTTTTCCGTCTTGTACCATCATATTCAGTGTACTTGTTAAATTTGAAACAACAGAGTCTATATAATCAGAATTTTGATTTCCCTTTAATGCTGCAAGTAGTGCAAGTTGCGATATAGCCATAGCTATATAAGAAGCATTATTATCACAATAACCAATTATTACATTATGCCCATTTTTTGCAATAATCTGATTATGCTCAAAACTATTATTCGCACTTGCTTCTGCTTCCGCTTCCGCTTCTGCCTCTGCCTCTGCTTCCGCCTCTGCCTCTGCTTCAGCTTCTGCTTCTGCTTCCGCCTCTGCTTCAGCTTCTGCTTCCGCTTCTGCCTCTGCTTCCGCTTCTGCCTCTGCCTCTGCTTCTGCCTCTGCTTCAGCTTCAGCTTCCGCTTCCGCCTCTGCTTCTGCCTCTGCTTCTGCCTCTGCTTCTGCTTCTGCTTCTGCTTCAGCTTCCGCTTCCGCCTCTGCCTCCGCCTCTGCTTCCGCCTCTGCTTCAGCTTCTGCTTCTGCCTCTGCTTCCGCTTCTGCCTCTGCCTCTGCTTCTGCTTCAGCTTCCGCTTCCGCCTCTGCTTCCGCTTCTGCCTCTGCTTCCGCTTCCGCTTCTGCTTCTGCCTCTGCTTCTGCCTCCGCCTCTGCTTCTGCCTCTGCTTCTGCTTCAGCTTCTGCCTCTGCTTCTGCCTCTGCCTCTGCTTCTGCTTCTGCTTCCGCCTCTGCTTCTGCCTCTGCTTCTGCTTCCGCTTCCGCTTCAGCTTCTGCCTCTGCTTCCGCTTCTGCTTCCGCTTCTGCCTCTGCTTCCGCTTCTGCCTCTGCTTCCGCTTCTGCCTCTGCTTCAGCTTCTGCTTCCGCTTCTGCCTCTGCCTCCGCTTCTGCCTCTGCTTCCGCTTCCGCTTCTGCCTCTGCCTCTGCTTCCGCTTCAGCTTCCGCTTCAGCTTCTGCCTCTGCTTCAGCTTCTGCTTCCGCTTCTGCCTCTGCTTCCGCTTCTGCCTCTGCTTCCGCTTCTGCCTCTGCTTCCGCTTCTGCCTCTGCTTCCGCTTCAGCTTCAGCTTCCGCTTCCGCCTCTGCCTCTGCCTCTGCTTCAGCTTCTGCTTCCGCTTCTGCCTCTGCCTCTGCTTCCGCTTCAGCTTCTGCCTCTGCTTCAGCTTCTGCTTCCGCTTCTGCCTCTGCTTCCGCTTCTGCCTCTGCTTCCGCTTCTGCCTCTGCCTCCGCTTCTGCCTCTGCCTCTGCTTCTGCCTCTGCTTCCGCTTCCGCTTCCGCTTCTGCCTCCGCTTCTGCCTCCGCTTCTGCCTCAGCCTCTGCCTCTGCTTCCGCCTCTGCTTCAGCTTCTGCTTCTGCTTCCGCTTCTGCCTCTGCTTCCGCTTCCGCTTCTGCCTCCGCTTCTGCCTCTGCTTCCGCTTCTGCCTCTGCTTCCGCTTCCGCTTCCGCTTCTGCCTCTGCTTCCGCCTCTGCCTCTGCTTCCGCTTCCGCCTCTGCCTCTGCTTCCGCTTCCGCTTCTGCCTCTGCTTCCGCTTCTGCCTCTGCTTCCGCTTCTGCCTCTGCTTCCGCTTTTGCTTCCGCTTCTGCCTCTGCTTCCGCTTCTGCTTCCGCTTCTGCCTCTGCTTCCGCTTCCGCTTCCGCTTCCGCCTCTGCTTCCGCTTCTGCTTCAGCCTCTGCCTCTGCTTCCGCTTCCGCCTCTGCTTCAGCTTCCGCTTCTGCTTCAGCTTCCGCTTCTGCCTCTGCTTCCGCTTCCGCTTCTGCTTCCGCTTCTGCCTCTGCTTCCGCTTCCGCTTCTGCTTCCGCTTCTGCCTCTGCTTCCGCTTCTGCCTCTGCTTCCGCTTCCGCTTCAGCTTCTGCTTCCGCCTCTGCCTCTGCCTCTGCTTCCGCTTCCGCTTCTGCCTCTGCTTCCGCTTCCGCCTCTGCCTCCGCTTCTGCTTCCGCTTCTGCCTCTGCCTCTGCTTCAGCTTCTGCTTCTGCCTCTGCTTCTGCTTCTGCTTCAGCCTCCGCTTCTGCCTCTGCTTTGGCTTCTGCTTCTGCCTCTGCCTCTGCCTCTGCCTCTGCTTCCGCTTCTGCTTCAGCCTCCGCTTCTGCCTCTGCTTTGGCTTCCGCTTCTGCTTCTGCTTCTGCCTCTGCCTCCGCTTCTGCTTTTGCTTCTGCCTCTGCCTCTGCCTCTGCTTCT
Organism: Paenibacillus sp. F024; assembly: GCF_057814255.1. Classification (NCBI taxonomy): domain Bacteria; kingdom Bacillati; phylum Bacillota; class Bacilli; order Caryophanales; family Paenibacillaceae; genus Paenibacillus; species Paenibacillus sp. F024. Next base: position 53,948 of record NZ_JBVASZ010000010.1, on the reverse strand, counting down.
GCCTTTGCTTCTGCTTCTGCCTCCGCATTCGCTTTTGCTTCTGCTTCAACCAGGGCTTCGATCATGGCATCTAGTGCATGTAATCTCTCAAGATAGCTTTTCTTTTTTCTTTTATAAGAATCTTCCGACCTATCATTTTTTTTCTTCTCAAGAGACTGTATTTTAGCAAGTAGTTTGCCTTTTTTCGCTTCTAATTCTTTTCTTTTGCTATCATAATAACTCATTTTTTGGCCTCCTTTCTGATTTATTAACATTATAGTTAGTCCAGTCATATTTAGTTCTAGGATAATTAATCATATAAAAGCGGAATTATTAAAAGATATTTTCAAACAGTATCGCTACAATAATTTTTCTCCAGAATGAAGACAGATCCCATCAAATGGAGATATAAAACGCAATGGGAAAGCCACAAGCCGGCTTTCCCATTCAGTACTGAGTGGTCATGATCACAATTGAGGGCTGGAGATTAAACACTGACATTTTCGGGTCAAGATTTGACCTTAGTAGCCGTTTCTTTTTTTTCTGCTTCAGCTTTTGCTATTTTATCTTCTAGCTTTTTTACTTTTGTAAGCAGCTTTCCCTTAGCTTTTTCATTTTTTTCTGTCTTCTCTAGCTGCTTTAATTCCCCAAGTAATTTTTCCCTTTTATCTTTTTTCCTGTTTAATCTTCTTTCGCGCATTCTCATCCCTCCTCTTCTTTAGGTATTAACATTATAGTTATCCTTGTACTTTTGGTTCTGGGACTTATCATCATCTTTAACGTATACAGTCAGCGATATTTCAGGTTCTTCGCAATTAGCGTCAAAACCGTAACTTAGAGGAATGCTCGGAGGTGACAGCAAAGTTAGCCCGTCCCATCAACAAATAATGAAGCCTCTGCCTAATGGCGCCTAGAAAAAGTGCCAGGTTATCGACATGGCCGGATAGAGCAGCCGGAGGGTTCACCTCAAAGGTCGGACGTACGCATTACACTGCCGGTAAAGGCTGCAGATTGGAGACAGATCTTATCAATTGGAGAAATAAAACGAAATGAGAAAGCTTCAATCCGGCTTTCCCATTTCAGTACTGAGTGATCCTGATTACAGTCGAGAATTGACCATTAAACACTTCCAATTTCGGGTCAAGATGTTGCTTTTTTTTCTGCTTCAGCTTTCGCTATTTTATCTTCTAACTTTTTCGCTTTTTTAAGCATCTTTTCCTTCTCATTTTCATTGTCTTCCGTATTCCCAAGCTGATCTAGCTGCTTTAATTCCTCAAGTAATCTTTCCCTTTTTTCTTTCGTAGTCTCTAACTGTTTTAATTCGTCAAGTAATTTTTCCATTTTTTCTTTTTTCCTGTTTAATCTTCTTTCGCGCATGTTAATCCCTCCTCTGCTTTAGGTATTAACATTATAGTAATCCTTGTTCTTTTCGTTCTGGGACTTATCATCATTTGTAAAGCCGAACAGCCGGCGATTACAAAAAGAACTATAAGTCCTGCCCCTCTTTCATGACCAGAAGCCTGATTCCAGAAAATGCATCTTAGTGCTTGAAGCATCAATGAGAATATGTGCCCACTTTACCCAGAAGTTTATGGCGAGCAATGAATAGAAGGAGCGCTCAGCCAAGGCGAATGGACGAATGTCTGAATATATAAAGGAGCTTGCCGCGAAAGATCCTTTTATAACGATCTCCTGCATTTTATTTTAAAACTTAGGTTGTCTCGCTTTACTTCGCGCCGTTTCTATATCCGACCATAATTGTTCAACATGCGGGGAAATCGGTTTAAGATATCCCGCGATGACCATAATCACGAAAGCGAGAATTATTCCGTACATTCCGGCGGTCCAACCCAGCTCATCTATAAAATAAGGGTTAAAAATGATTAAATAGATGGAGGTTGCCGTACCTATGATCATACAAGCAATGGCTCCTTCTTTGTTTGCCCTTTTCCAATAAAGACCCAAGAACACGACAGGGAAAAACATGATGATCCCTTGATAGGTCAAAATGGCAATAAAAACAAGCTTGCCAAAATCAACGGCGGCCATCGCTTGAATAATCCCCGAGACGGTGGATATGCTGGTCGCCATGATAAGGACGCTCATCAATGCCAAAGGAACGGGACCCGCCATACTGGCAACCCACATATAGGCCTCCTCAGGATGATTGCGGGGGTATTCCATGGAATGCACCATGATTCCCAAAAAGACCATAGAAGTCCAGAAAATAAGTCCCAAAATCGAGGCGATGACCGTTGATTGTTTAATGGACCTAAGGTTTTTGGCCGCAAACATTTTGTTAAAAATCCAGGGCCACATAAATGCACCCAGCCCGCTGACAATGATAATGGAGGTCCAATACGGCGTAGGGGGAGACCATCCAGGTCCGGGGTAGGTCAATACATCGGGATAGTCCCTTACAAGCATTTCCATCCCGCTGCGGATACCGCCAAAAAATTTATAAATCAACCATATGGATAGCCCCGTTCCCACTACAAACATAAAGATGCCCTGAACAGCATTAGCTCGAATGACCGAACGCATCCCTCCCATGGAAACATAGATCATCACGGTTACCACACCGATCAGCATACCCCAGAAAGGGCTTATTTTCCCCCCGGTAGCATAGCTGAAAATGTAACCCTGCGTAACCCATTCCAGGAGCAGCCAAGGACCGGTAAACAGAACGCCCAAAAACGACATCAGGATACGCAGCATCCCGCTTTGATAACGAAACCCCATAAGCTCGGCTTGAGTGATTAAATTGTATTTTTTACCCCAGATATAGGTTTTCTCTGATACTAAATACATAATAAAAATGGATATCGTACCGTATATGGCCGTATAGATTCCGATAAATCCGAAGCCTACATTAAATTCGGCCCATGCCGTAAACACCGAACCCACATACCACGAAGATGGACAAACCAATGGCTGTAGGCCCGAAGCTCTTATTTCCCGTAGCATAATCTCCGTAATCTTTAATTCCCTCATTGCCTCGATTTATAACAATCATGAGCAAAAAAAAGACCAAAATAAATGCAAGTCCCATAGTGTCCTCTTTTTAAAGTTCGCCTTTATTTTCTTTTTTCACACCCTCAACCTCAATATCAAGATCGCCGTTCAACCCATCCGCGATGCACCAAACGACTAGTAACAAGCACATGCAGGAGATAATGAATAATTGCCAAAAAATTGAGAATGGAATGTTGAGCACCCAAGGCTCAATACGGTTAGACCAGTCGAATAGAACGGGAAAACAGCTTAGCGAAACGAGGATGAAGAAAGATAAAACCAGGATTCCCCTGCTGAATTTATAAGACATATTTACCTCCACGGTTCGATAGTAGCGACTATATCCTTTTGATTACAGACGCTATTCGTTTGTCATCCTGCCGACTGCATCAACAGCCGGAAGCAAAATATAAATGGTTGTGCCTAGATCCACTTCACTCTCGATATAAATATCCCCATGATGTGCCTCAACAATTTTTTTTGAAATGCTCAACCCGAGCCCACTTCCTTGAATTTCTTTTTCGCTCGGCCGGGATTCTCTATAGTAAGGGATGAACACCATATCGATATTTTCTTTTTTGATCCCCATTCCATTGTCTTGAATTTTTATGACTATATTTTTGTTGTTTAAATAAATGGCAATGTTAATTTTTACTTTGGGTCGGTTGGAAGCATATTTGATCGAATTATTTAAAATGTTGATAAATACCCGATAGATTTTCTTAGGATCTACAAACACTAAGGGTAAATCGTCTTCATAATACGTATTCAGAATAATATTGGAGTGTTCCGTGTCAGAGAAAATAGTTTTGAGTGCATGATCCATAATGAATTCAATATTTATCCATTCTTTCTGGAATTTCAGTTCTTCGGCATCCAATGATGAAAGCTCGAACAAGCCTTCAATCAACTGAATGATATGGTTGGTTTGGACGAGAATTTGATCGATCAGTTCTTTTTTCTGTTCTTGAGGCAATGAATATTTGTTTAGAATTTCCAAGAAGCCTTTAATCGAGGTCAGGGGAGTCTTTAAATCATGGGATACCTGAACGATCAGCTCGGAGCGCGATTTTTCAGATCTTTTTAGTTTGGAATAGGTTTGATGGAGCAATTCATTGGCTTCCTCCAGCTCTTTGGTTCGTTTTTGAACATTTTCTTCCAATTGTGTGGATCTGCTGTTTAATTCTTTGATTAAATTTTGAATGGTATTGTCCATATAGTTAAAGGTATGTATCAACTCACCCATCTCATCTGACCTTGTCGTAAGCAGAGGGTCGATTTCAAACCCCTTGGCTCTTTGATTTAAAGCGGACATTAATTGTCTAATGGGAGCAGTAAAAAACTCGGAGAAGAAGTAGGAAAAAAATAAAATTAACAAGATGCCGATGAACAAAAAAAAGCTCATGCGTTGAACAAGCTTATATACTTGAGTATTGGTATATTCTTCAGCATGACCGGCAGCAATGCTCATCAATTGGGCTTCAGGGATAATATAAATAACAATCCACTCCGGCTTGTCCACATTCATATAAAGCAGGTGATACTTCTCATGTGCCGTATTGACGGTAACGATCCCACTTTTATTATTTACCATTGATACATGCTGCTCCTGCAGGAGGTCATAGGGGATCAATGATTCCAGATCGTTTCGGACTTTGGCAATCATTACACCATTCTTATCCAGAATATACGCTAAAGGTTTATATCCGTATACGGCAATATCAAAAAGCTGCCCGGCCAGAAGCTTACGCGACTCATCGTCCGTCCTCCGACCCCATTGTTCATTCAATTGCCGCACTCTTTCTTCTAGGGAAAATGACGTTTGCAGAATGTTACTGGATGAAGTTTCATTAATAATCTTTTTCGAAAGCGATTTCACTTCAATCAAGAAATAGATGCTAAACAGAATGTATGGGATTAATGATAAAAGAGCTGTATAAATAAGAATTTTGAAAAAAAGGGATCTTTTGATCAAACTAGTAACGGACAAATTTATACCCCGCTCCTCTTACTGTAACGATATACCTCGGATTCAGGGGATCCTCCTCCACTTTTTTGCGCAAGCTCGAAATATGAACGACCACCGTTCTATGATCACTCAACGTATCGTTTCCCCAAATCTTGACTAAGAGCTCCTCCATCGTAAATACACGATTGCAATTCCTGTACAAAAAAGTCAACAAATCGAATTCCTTCATCGTGGTATGAATCTTTTTCCCATCACGAAAAACTTCCCGGGACTGTGTATCGATCAATAGATTATCTATTTGAATCCGGAAATCCTGCTCAAGCGCTCGCTGTCTCTCTTTATGCAAGATTCGATTTCTGCGCAGATGCGCCCTTATCCTTGCCAGCAAAACATTGATGTTGAACGGCTTTTCGATATAATCGTCCGCCCCCATGCTTAGACCCAAGATTTTGTCATTGTCCTCATTCTTGCAGCTCATGAATAAGATGGGACTGGATGTCAGCAGCCGGATTTGCTTGCAAACCTCTATACCGTCCATATCAGGAAGCATGATGTCAAGAAGAATAAGAGAGGGGTTATGGTTTTTTACTTTCTCAATCGTTTCTATGCCTGAAGAGGTAATGGAGTAGGAAATTCCTTCATGATCAAGACAAATCGAGAGAAGCTTTTGTATCTTCAGATCATCTTCCACGATAAGGATTTCTTCCATTCTTCCTCCTCCATTTCCTTTATTTAATTACTTTCCATGATAATACAAAATTTTGAATATTTCAATTTATCTCATTTTTGTTCCTAATTCGATCAAATAAACTTTAACTTAATTTTATCCTGTTCTGATGCAGGCTTGATTGCTGCTTTATCTTGGACTTATAAAATGAACTTACTTCCGGATGATATTCTGAATAATTACAATGTAATCCTTGGAGGTGATGATGCCGCTTTTTGTCTTTCATTACCCTGTAGTCTAACATCCGTCTTTAAAAAAACAAATGATTATGGAGGGATCGGCAATATGTCTAAGCAACCCAGAGATAAAGCGGTCTATATGGATATAGACATGAGGAATTTTGAAACGAGAATCAAGCCGCTGATTACCAGGGAACTGATAGAGGAGCACCGGTTAAATCCGATCGGCAAACATAGCGAACAATTGGATGTGGTATTGAATTTTTTCCGCAGACACCATGAACAAATGGAAGGTAAATATGTCATCGTATGCACCAAGCCCCATGAAGAATGGTGTATAGGCGAACATCCCGCTGTCCGCGGGGAACGACCGGTCCTATTCGAAGATGAAAGGTTCGATTCCAGAGAAGCCGCGGAACATGGGCTTTTTCTAAAAAGACTCCAGCAATTCGGCGTAGTCGTTTAAATCTAAATCGAAAGGGAGATCTCTAGTGGCTATTAACGGATATACAGATAAGCTTAGTGTAGCGCCGGGAAACAAAATCAAATTTATGGTGAACTGTGAAGGGCATGAAAGCTATCAGGCCGCCATTGTTCAATTGATTCATGGGGACACCAATCCTCAAGGCCCCGGATTGAAGACGAGACCCGTCAAGACCAACATAAATAAAGAATACAAAGGAAGAGAACAGAAAATTTACAGCGGTTCTCATATCATCGTGCCGGATCATCCATTATTTAGAAATGTTCAGAGTTTTTCCCTGCAAGCTATGATTTGGCCCACTACACCGGGCATAGGAGTTCAAGGACTGCTCACGAAATGGTCGGATTCCAAAAAAGCCGGTTACGGATTGTTTATTGACGAGAACGGCTGCTTGGCCTTATGGATCGGGGACGGAAGCGGGAAGGTTGAGAAGGTCAGTACAGAGAAGAAGCTGGAACAAAAAATCTGGTTTTTTGCAGGGGCTTCCTATGACGCAACGAGCGGGACGGTTGAAGTATACCAAAAACCTCTCATCGGCCGAACCAACGGAAGATATTCTCTCGCCTATGCAACGGAAAGAATGGCTGCGCACGTAAAGACGTCTGTAAAAGCAAGGCCTGATACGGAACAAGACACTCCTTTCCTTATGGCCGGTTATTTACAAAACACGATCGCCGGCAAGAACATCGTTGGCGGATGCTATAACGGAAAAATGGATAGGCCTCGCATGGCGGACCGTGTCCTTACCCTGCAGGAGATGGAGCAGTGTGTAGAAGAGCCCTTTGATGATTTGCTGGCCGCTTGGGATTTTTCGAAAAATATCGGTCCGAATGGTTTTGAAATGCCCAGCAAAGTGCTGGACACTTCAAAAAACGAACTGCATGGAACAGCCGTTAACCATCCTACCCGAGCGATGACCGGCTACAATTGGACGTCAAATGAACAAAATTTCATTCATGCGCCCGAGCAGTATGGAGCCATTCATTTTCATGATGATGATCTTTCGGATGCTAAATGGGAAACGGACTTTGAATTAACCATCCCGGAAGATCTAATAAGCGGCGTTTACGCGGCCCATGTAAAAGCAGGAGAGGATGAAGACTATATTACGTTTTTTGTCAAGCCTGCCAAAGGATCCACCACCAATAAAATCGCTTTATTGATTCCAACCGCAAGTTACTTGGCTTATGCGAACACAAGATTTCAGGACATTCCTCTGGCGCAATTGATGTTCGGGCGGGCCCCCGTTATACAACAAGAGGACTTGTATCTTATGGAGCATAATGAATTCGGTCTTTCAACGTATGATGTACATTCCGATGGCAGCGGAGTATGTTACTCTTCCGCACTTCGTCCTGTCCTCAATATGAGACCGAAATATAGGCATAACCTTTCCCCTTCCTTGTGGCAGTTTAACGCGGACCTCCATTTGGTAGATTGGATGACCGAAAAGGGATACTCCTTTGATGTGATTACCGATCATGACCTTCATGCGGATGGCGTGGAGCTGTTAAAACCGTATAATGTAGTCCTTACGGGCTCTCATCCCGAATATTATTCCGGTCAAATGCTGGATGCGATTGAAGATTATCAGCAGCTCGGCGGAAGATTGATGTATATGGGAGCCAATGGCTTCTACTGGATCATCCAGTTCAATCCGGAAAATCCAAATATCATAGAAGTCCGCAAGCAATTCGGCTCCAATGCCTGGAAGGCGCAGCATGGCGAATTGCATCTCAGCTTTAGCGGCGAACAGGGGGGACTATGGAGAAATAGAGGCAGAGCACCGCAAAAAATTGCCGGGACCGGCTTCATCGCGGAAGGATTTGACGTTTCCTCCTATTACCGTCGGAATCCGGATAGTTTTGACCCCAGAGTCTCCTGGATTTTCGAAGGAATCGGAGATGACGAGCTCATTGGAAACTTCGGTTTAGTCGGCGGCGGTGCAGCGGGGCTAGAACTCGACATTTATGATCTTGAGCTTGGGACCCCTCCGGAAGCGCTGATCTTGGCCTCCTCGGAAGGCCATACCGACGTTTACCTGCAGGTTGTAGAGGAACTGTTTTTTAACGTTCCCGGCATGGGCGGTTATGAGAATCCCAAGGTTAGAGCCGATATGGTCTACTACCCGACTCCCAATGGAGGTGCAGTATTCTCGGTAAGCTCCATTGCGTACTGCGGAAGCTTATCGCACAACAAGTACGATAATAACATTTCACGGCTCACGGAAAACGTGCTCAATAAATTCATGTCAGACGAGCCTCTGCCATGGCAAACACCATAATCCGGTTTCCTTAAAAATGTAATGCCGTCCCTAACGTCTCAAATAAAGAAACCGGGCTGCATCCCCGGTTTCTTACGTTTGCTAATAAAGCCGGCCGATCCGCTTTACCGCTTCCTATATAGAATCACTTGACTTCCTGAAGCGCAAGCCATACTTCCCGGCAAGCTCGTCAAAGGCAAGGGTTGTCGCCTGTTCAAATCCGGCAATCGGGCTCATGCAATTGGTCAGGAGGCTAAACCGGGGCTTTACCGTCTCTCGTTCGAACAATACCAGGACCTGCTTCACCGAGGTCAGCACACAATGCGATGCCGCTTCTCCGGCGAATATCACTTCATCATAATTCTTAAATTCATCGATCATTCGATGATCGACATAATTGAGCGGATTATGTTCCGGGTGAACAATGCCATACATCTCGCTGATCGGGTCAAGCCCTTTTTCAATTACAAAAGGATTGAGCCCGTTCTTACGGGAGTGACGGATGATCGCGTTGTAAATGGTTTTTTCTACGGCTGCACCCGGAGTGCCTTGAAGACAATGATCCGTCCAAATCATGATGGACTTCAGTTGACTTATGCACTGCAGGGTTTCATCCGGATGAAACTGCGGTCGCCACCGGCCGGCTATAACATCGTCATATGTAATCAACGTATAGGGTTCAGGGGATTGTCCGTCTTGATCGGCCCACCATACGGAGAAGAAAATCGAAATCGGCTGGTGGGTATCCAGCGAGTAGCCTATGCGTGTGATCTTACGCTCATTTTCCGAAATGAACGTTTCCAAACGCTGCATATCTTTCTTGGCACCTGCAACGGGCAGCGCACCGTCATCCATGAAGTCATTCTGCGGATCAATAACAAACAGCATGATGCTATCCCTTTTCACAAATGCTCACCCCTATAAGGATTAAAATGTTCACTACCTTCAGTATAACTCAAAAAGAGCCATCCGCGACAGGAGTCTTGAATGGCTCTTGCTTTTTCATTACGCTTTGGCCGTGTTCGCCGCACTGATGATCTCCAATGCTTGCGCAAGGTACTTGCGGAACACTTCGTGATTTTCACTCATCGGGAAGTGGCCGATGCCGACCATTTCGATAAATTCGGCATTTTTAATTTGGCTTGCGGTACGCCTGCCGTCTTCCGGAGTCGTGAGATAGTCATAATCGCCGGTAAGCATAACCACCTTAACTTTATCCCCCTGGATCTGACCCAGCTTGCCGCGAAGGTCATGATCGACGGAGTAGAAGTACAAATCGCCTTTGAATGCTTCCGAGCCTTGCGAGTAATAAAACCATGTGGCCCAACGGTCCTTATCCGGCGATTGCGGAGCCATGAGGTCCCATACTCCGCTGGCACACACTTGAGCCGCGTTGGCATGCGGATGATGCCACCAGTCCAGATAAAAGCCCGGAGAGTGATCCGCCGCTTCAACCGGAATGACGGCAGCAAACCGGTCAGGATAGCGCAAAGCAAGCTGAAGCGCTACGTTTCCTCCAAACGACGAGCCCATGAAAATCGGGTTTTCCAGCTCGAGGGCATCGCACAGGGTAACGATGAATTTTGTGTAAAAATCGGCGGACAGCTTGTACTCTTCCTTCCACCATTCACGGTTCAGAGGAGGATCGGATTTGCCGTGACGCGGCAGATCATAAGCGATGATGCGATAGTTTTGCGTGAATTCCTCATCCTCAAGCAGCCCCCGCCATTGATGGTTGTGGCAGCCTGCCGTATGCTGGCAGACAATGGGCTGACCCGTTCCGTTCTCCAGATAAAATACTTTATATTCGTCACCGTCCACTTCAATGGTGACATAGCGGCCTGTTACGGGTGAAAATGTTGCTTTTGGCATAGCTTGCTTCCTCCCTTATCGTATTTAGTTTATACCGGTACTCCGACAACACGGAATAATTCCAATTGGGTGGTGAGGCAGCGGAGATTTTGCATCAATACAAGCAGGTCGCCCTCAAGCTTCATATCCCTCTGAAAGCTTGCCGCCCAAATGCCGTGATACATCGGCGGCGGAGTAGGCTGAGAAAACTTGCGCCACGTATCGGCACTGGCACGAATGGCAAACTGATAATGCTCGAGCGGACCCGGATCCATGGTGACGCTTTCCATTTTTCCCGCATGTGTTCGAATCAAGACCTTTGTCGTCTCCATATCCAACAGATACGAGCAGGTAAAAAACTTCCCGTGGGCGTTAAGCTCTTCATTGCTGTCATTGATTTCTTTAAACTCCGTGGACCATTGATCTGTTGCAACTGTCATTTCCGATGGCCTCCTTTAAATTATGTTTTAGTAGAGTCTATTCCAATTCCCTACATGTCCAAATAAATAAGCAAAAACCATGCCAATGCATATTATGATGTACATTTTCTAAATCCATCGTATTCATGCACTGTTTCGCCCCCTATGATCCGAACGCAAGCCTTTCTCCCCTGTTCCCGGGACATCCGGTGTCCGGACACCGGACAGCAGCGGGGTTTAAAAAAAGGGCCTGTTCCCGCAGCCTCCCTTTCAATAAAAAAATGATACAGCCGGACAAGAGAATGTCTCTGTCCGGCTGTGGATATAGATCAGTTGAATATTTACTTGTTAATGCAGCGATTATAAACCGATTTATTTACTGAGTCCCAGCGTTTTAAAAGCCCTGCCAAAGTTATCATCGCTCTCTTGCATAAATTTCCCGAATTCCGGGCCTTCTCTATACACTAAACGGTATCCGCTCTTTTTCATGAAATCTTTAAACTCCTGCTCTTCCGATGCCTTCTTAAAGGCTTCGGCTAATACTTTTACAATTTCATCCGGAGTGTCTTTAGGAACGGCAACTCCGCGCCAAGTACTGTAATATTGAGCCTTGATCCCCGTATCCGCTTCAAACGTTTTGACGCCGGGAAACACCTCCGACTCCCTGGCATCCAGGATGGCTAAGGATTTTAGCTTCCCGGAGTCTACAAGTGCTTTGGCTTCCGGCGGACTTACAAGTACAGCATCGATATGGCCGCCTAAAACATTGGTCAGTGCGCCTGCGGTGCCATCAAGAGGAAGATGTGTAAATTCTACGCCGGCCGCTTGTTCAATGGAGGCTGCGTTCACATGATGGATCCCGCCTGTACCGGAGTTGCCGATCTTAACATCCCCCTTTTTTTGTTTGGCATACTCAAGGAATTCCTTCGCCGTCTTCCAAGGAGCGTCCGCTTTGACTGAAAGAGCCAGGGGATCATCATTAAATTGAGCTACCGGCTTATATTGCTTATAGTTAATCCGGGTAGTACCCAAATGATGAAGCATCGTTAGTTCTCCGGTGACCATAGTGATCGTATATCCATCCGGCTTTGCATTGGCCCCTTCAGTCATTCCTACCGAACCTCCACCGCCCGTTTTATTGACGATGACGATCGGTTGACCGAGATGTTTTTCCGCTACCTTGACCAAATGACGTGAAATCGTATCCGTACCTCCTCCTGCCGCAAAAGGTACAAGCAATGTAACCGGCTTAGATGGATAATCTGTTTTTTTGGCGGGCTCGGCTGCAGCAGGCTTTGCTGCAGAAGAAGCGTCAGAGTGTGTCGAGTGATTTGTCCCTCCCGTTCCTCCCCCACAAGCTGTGAGAGCCATCATTCCCAGGATAGCGCCGGATGTAATGAAACTCTTAAGCTTCATCTTTATCACATTCAATTCCCCTTTCTGTACCTTCGTTTTGAGTGATACACTGGAGGATTCTGATCAGAAGAAAATTATTGAAATTCCTTTAATATAGTGCGGCTAATAATCAGCTTATGAATTTGAGAGGTTCCATCATATATTTGACATATTTTGGCATCTCTCATAAATCTCTCTAAAGGATATTCCTTGGTATATCCGTAACCTCCGAAAATTTGCACCCCATTCGTGGCATGACGCATTGCATGATCCGAGCAGTAGTACTTTGCCATCGATGCTTCCTTGGTGAAAGGCTTGCCCGCATCGCTCAATGCGGCTGCTCTGTAAAGAAGAAGACGCCCGGCATCGATTTCCGTGGCCATCTCGGCGAGCATAAAGCCCACACCTTGAAATTCCCCGATCGGTTTGCCAAACTGCTGTCTTGTTGCGGCATAGGAGGCAGCCAATTCGAACGTCGCCTGGGAAATCCCTAGTGACAGTGCAGCAATATCTAACCGGGTGCCATTCAGCCCGGACATCATAATCTTAAATCCTTGTCCTTCCTCTCCCAACATATGTTCAGCAGGTATTCTTACCTGATCGAAAAATAATTGACTTATCGGGATACCATGCTGGCCCATCATATAATCTCTCGGTCCTGCCGTAAAGCCTTTCGTTCCCTTTTCCACGATAAAGGTCGTTAAACCGCGGACGCCCTTGGAAGGATCTGTAGAAGTTAAAACCATCACCATATCGGCAACCGGACCCAGCGTAATAAAAGACTTTTGACCATTAATAACCCAATGATCGCCATCTCGAACCGCCGTCGTCTTGATACCGGCTACATCGGAGCCGGCGTTAGGTTCGGTTAGGGCAAAGCTTCCGATCTCAGTACCGCTGGTCAGGCCAGGCAACCATCGTTTCTTTTGCTCCTCCGTACCATAGGTATGGATCAAAAATATTTGGAGCCGCAAAGCGCCTGTTACATTACTCACCGCAGCACTCGCACGAGCGATTTCTTCGTTGCACATCACGGCTGCCAATGTACCGCTGTTGATTCCCCCCTGAGATTCAGGCAGCTCCATTCCCAAGATGCCAAGCTCACCTGCCGTGCGTAAAATGTCGGGGAAGAATTCATCTTTTTCATCGATTTCTTTCGCGCGAGGAGCAATGACATCATTGGCAAACTCCCGTACTAAATCGCGGACTTCCTTCACTGTATCGGAGATTTGAAAATCCATGAGAAATCAACACATCCTTTTTATGTTTTTTCAGCTTTTACGCGTGAATACCTGCCAATGACAAAACCAATTTCATGCGCTGCTCCGCAAGCTCGGGATCGCGCAGCAAATGAGCTTGATCGGCCAATATAAACAATTCAGACAGATGCGGGATTGAGCGGGCGCTCTCCTGCCCTCCGATCATACGAAAATGAGATTGATGTCCATTCAAATAAGCCATAAATACGATACCCGTCTTATAATAATAAGTGGGCGATTTAAAAATATGGCGGGATAAAGGGAGCGTAGATGTCATAATTTGATTGTATTTTTCCATGTCCCCTATATCCAGCGCATGAATCGAGGCGGAAGCCGCAGGGGCAATAGCATCAAAAATCCCTAAAAGCGCATCACTATAACCTTGCTCATCCCCGGCTATTAAAGATGGATAATTAAAATCGTCTCCCGTAAACATGCGAACCCCTTCAGGCAGGGCACGACGCATTTTGATTTCCAATGTATGTTCCAGAAGCGATATTTTAATACCGTATACTTTTGCGGCATTTTTATTGATAATGTCCAGGCATACCTTCATGGCGGCATCATGGTCCGGATAGCCCCAATATCCCGAAAGCGAAGGGTCAAACATTTCTCCAAGCCAATGGAGGATAACAGGCTTTTTCACTTGTGACAGAATCGTCTCGTACACCCTATAGTAATCTTCCGGCCCTTTGGCACATTTGGCTAGTGCCCTGCTGGCCATCAAAATAATTCTGCCACCGTGGTCTTCAATAAAATGGCATTGCTCCAGATACGCTTGTTCTATACCATCTATAGTTAAAGCATCTGTCAGGCTAAGGTGATCCGTACCCGCACCGCAAGCGATATCCCCTCCGACCGCCATGGCTTCATGCAATGATTGCCGGATTAGCTCCTTCGAGGTTTCCCAGTCCAGTCCCATTCCGCGTTGAGAAGTATCCATGGCTTCAGCGACAGACAGTCCTAACGACCAAAGATAACGCCGGTATTCCAGAGTCCCCGTCCAATCGATGCCGGGCTCCCGGGAACGATCAACGTCAGCCAGCGGGTTGGCGACCACGTGCGGCGCCGCATAAGCGATACGGCTTTTTAACGGTTCCGAGGGGGGGTGCCAGGCCGCAGACCGTTTGGGCTTGTAGGATATCAATTCTCCATTACTGTTGGGCAATAAAATGGTTTTGGCCATTTATGTAAACCTCCTAAGCCAAGTTAATACGTATAAAACCCGATTTCAAAGTTTAACTTCACTGATTGAGCCGGCCGGCTCATAGATCGCAAGAAGATGCACATATGCTTCCCGTCATCCTCGCCATATCAAACTCCATGTCTTTCCTGCTCTTCTTTCCAGTGGGAAACGACGCCGGCCGGTGAATATACAAACATCATGACCATAGGCCCGTCGGGTCCATTGACCAGCTCATGGATAACATGAGGCGGAAGGTATATCGCCGTTCCTTCCTCCACCATCCGTTTTTCCTCGCCAACCTGCATGAACCCTTTGCCTTTGGCGATAAAGTACACTTCTTCCTGCTCATGAGCATGGATCGGCACCGAACCGTTCGGATCAAGTTCAACATATCCCATGACAAAGTTTCCGGCCTGAATCGGGCTGTTCGCGCCGATCATCACCCGTGTTCTCCGCCCTGTTGGAAATCGGGTTCCGGCTATATCCTCCAAACGAATCGTTTGCATATAATCCCTCCGTGATGGCTTCTCTTCTATATCAATCTTCTCCAACTTGGATGAGGACCTTTATGGCAGGCTCTGCTTTGAGATGTGCCATTTCCATGGCGGTGGAAAGCTGGTTCAACGGGAATTGATGGCTTACCAGCGAGCGAACATCAACCCGGCCGGACCCGATCATTTGAATCGCACGGTCCCATACCCTTGCGCTGGCCATATTTCCATATACCCGGACATCCTTGGTGATTAGCTGTGAGGCATGGATTTCCACGTTCCCTTTATATAGACCGACCAGTGAAATTTGACCTCCCGGACGAACCAGATTTATGGCTAATGCTACCAATGAGTTGATCCCTGCAGCCTCAACAATAATATCCACTCCATGTCCATCCGTGATTTCCTCGATTTCCTTTACCTGCATCGGGGTGTCATTAACGTTGGAGATGACAACGCTGCAGCCTAATCTTTGGCCCATCGACAGCCGAAACTTATCCGGATCCACGCCAATAATCCGGGCTGCCCCCATCGCTTTTGCAACTTGACATATCAATAAACCGATGGGCCCCAGTCCAAATACCAGCACATTCGAACCGGCAACGGAATCCAGCTTATCCAACGCATGCAGGGCAACCGTTAACGGCTCAACCAGAGCGCCTTCTTCAAGCGAAACCTGAGCAGGCAGCTTATGAATGGCCCGTTCCGGAAGAAGAAGGTATTGCGCAAATGCTCCGTCATGACCCATAATGCCTACCCGAATCCTTCTTTTGCAAATATTGGTGCGGCCATTCAGACAATCCCCGCATTTGCCGCAGCCGATATGACATTCCCCTGTAACCCGGTCTCCCGGCCGGATATCCTCCACTTTCGGGCCGCATTCCACCACTTCGCCAGACCATTCATGTCCGGGAATAAGCGGGTATTGCAGCAAACCATCTTTTAAGTAGGAAATAGAGCCGTCGTATATTTTTACATCCGTCCCACAAATGCCTGCATACTTCACTTTGATCAATACCTGGTCCTCATAAGGTACGGGAATGGATCGTTCCGAAATCACCACATTTTGAGGAGAAGCAAATTCAGCGACCTTCATACTCGACATGTTCACCCATCTCCTTGTTATACGTCTTGCACCCTCCCGCCTCTTAGGCGTCTCCTATAAACCCAATGACGGCTTCTACCGGTTCAGATAAGCCGCTTTAGTTTTCATTTCATTCTTGATCCCCATCATTTCCGGCTTGAAAATACGTGAATCCATAAGCTTGACCTGCTGCGGTACGATAACAGGAAATTCAATTTGCTCTAAAATATCCCTCCTGATATCGATACCTGGAGCGGCTTCTTTCAGAACGATTCCTTCCGGTGTTAACTCAAATACTGCGCGTTCCGTAATGTATACGGCCTTTTGGCCTCTCTCCAAGGCATAAGAACCCGACCAAGTCACCTGCTCAACATCCTGGATGAATTTTTTGACGGAGCCCTCCTGCCGGATATTCAGCTGACCGTTATCCACACGGCAATCGCTTTTGCCGGCTGTAAGGGTTCCAAGGAAGCAGACCTGCTTGGCATTCTGGGTTATGTTGATAAAGCCTCCCGGACCGACAATTTTACCGCCAAACCGGCTTACGTTGACGTTACCCTTCCGGTCCACCTCCGCAAAGGATAAGAAGGCCAGATCCAGACCTCCGCTGTCGTAAAAATCAAACTGGTAAGGCTGATCAATCATAGCTTCATAATTCGATGCCGCTCCGGCATCATTGCCTAATGCGGGAATTCCGCCTATCAGTCCTTGTTCCACCGTTAACGTTAGATCGTTGGATAACCCTTCTTCCGCAGCAACAAAGGAAATTCCGTTGGCTACGCCAAAACCTAAATTGACAACCGAATCCGGATACAACTCCATCGCAGCCCGCCGGGCAATGACTTTTCTGGCATCCAAAGGCAGGACCGGCAACTCATCATCCAATCTATGAATGAATCCGGCATAGGCCGGATCAAATTTGGTTACGTATGTTTGCCAAGGTTCAGGATCGAGGACGATATAATCCACCAGGATGCCGGGAACTTTGACCTGTTTGCCTGGCAGCATTCCTTTTTTCGTAAGACGCTCCACTTGGGCGATCACGATCCCCCCGCTTCGGCGTGCAGCTGTTGCGATGGACAAATTCTCACCGAAAACGGCCTCGTTCTCCATCGTCAGGTTGCCCTTTTCATCGGCTGTTGTAGCCCGGATAAAGGCAACGTCAATCATCAACGGTTTAAACCGCAGATATTCCTTGCCATCCAGATGAATCACTTCCACTAAATCCGGACCCCTTTTGATCCCTTGCTGTCCTCCCTCCAAGCGGGGATCGACAAAGGTATGCAAACCGGTGGTTGTGATGAGTCCAGGTCGTCCACCCGCAATCTCCCTGGTTAATTGAGAAAGCACTCCCTGCGGATAGGTATAGGCCTCAACCTCTCCTGCCGCCACCAGCTCGGCCAGCTTCGGGCTATTGCTTAACGTGCCGCATATCGTACGCCGGATCAAACCGGAATGGGCTAACCGGTTTACGCCTGCCGTTTTCCAATCGCCGATACCGACAGCATGGATGCAGGTAATAGAGCGAGGACTTCCTGACCTGACGTAGCGATCTCCCAAAGCCTCGATCAGCCTCTCAGGGACGGCATGCCCTCCTCCTGAACCACCGATCCAAAGAGAGTCATGATCCTTGATTAGCGCCGCCGCTTCTTCAGGTTTGATGAGTTTAGCCATTTCTCACACTCCTAATCCTTTTTAACGCCATCCCAGATGAATCTTAGAAAAAAAGACTGAGCAAGCCCAGTCTTATTGAGTTATTCCCAGCTCCTTGAATGACTTGCCGAATTTCTCGTCACTTTCTTTCATTAACTGTCCGAATGCAGGACCGTCCTTTTGAACCAGACCGTGCCCTCTGCCATTCATAAAGTCAACAAACTCCTTTTCTGCAGCACCTTTCTTAAAGGCTTCAGCCAATATTTGAACGACATCGTCAGGGGTATCTTTAGGTACGCCGATTCCACGCCAAACATTGAAATATTGAGGTTTCAAACCCGTCTCAGCTTCAAATGTTTTAATCCCGGGAAATACAGCCGCTTCTTTGGAATCCAGGATCGCTAAGGTTTTTACTTTGCCGGAGTCTACGTGGGGCTTAACTTCAGGAGGAGATACAAGCACAGCGTCGATATGTCCGCCCATGAGAGAAACAAGTGCCGGGGCAGAACCGTCAAATGGGACATGATTAAATTTTACGCCTGCCGTTTTTTCAATGGATGCTGCATTGATATGCCAGATGGCCCCTGTTCCGGAATTACCGATTTTGACCTCTTCCGGGTGCTTTTTGGCATACTCGATAAAATCCTTAGCCGAATTAAATCGAGTATCATTCGCTCTTACGGAAAGCGCAGGCGGTTCCTCGTTAAACTGGGCAACCGGCTTAAACTGAGTGTAGTTAATCTTGGTTTGTCCTAAATGGTGGATCATAGTCAGCTCTACTGTAAGCATCGTGGTAGTATAGCCGTCAGGCTTGACATTGGCACCTTCTGTCATCCCAACCGATCCGCCGCCTCCGGTTTTATTCACCACGACGATCGATTGGCCTAAATGCTTTTCCGCTGCCTTTGCCAGCTGACGTGAGATGACATCGGTACCGCCTCCCGCTGCATGGGGAACGATGATGGTAACCGGCTTATTCGGGAAATCCGATTTTTTCACGGGTTCAGCTGCCTTAGGGGCCGGCTCCTGCGGCTTAGAAGCGTTACCGTTATTATTGGTGCTATTGGCGCTGCCGCCTCCGCAAGCCGTAAGGGCCAGCATGCCGATCATGGCTCCGGAAGCAAGTACACTTTTCCAGGAATGCTTTTTCATTTCAAATCCCCCTCAAAATTTGGATTGAATAACCGATAAGTCGACCAAGCTAGTCAGCCGTTTCAAAAAACTTTAGTATATGCTGTCCTACTGTACACAGTTCACCATTTTGCTTGAAGACCTCGATATTGGACTTTGTTTTTAGCTCATCCTCGTCAATCTCTGCAATGGTATAAGTCACGGTTACCGTATCCCCGATAAAAATCGGTTTAATAAATCGTATACGGTCATATCCGTATGAAACAGCGGTCATATTCGTTTTGTTGGCCATATAAGTCGATGTTGTCGAAGCAAAGCCAATGGATAGTACTCCATGGGCAATTCGTTCCTTATAAGGGGTTTTGCTCATGTATTCTTGATTGACATGGTTCGGACTCAAATCACCGGTAATACCTGCAAACAGATAAACATCCGATTCTCCAACCGTTTTACTGAATGATACTTGATCGCCAATTTCCAACGGAATTTTTTTCATTGTGATCAAATCCCTTCTCCATGTTTTTTGTTTTGCAAAATAGCTTGGTCATTTCTACTTTATAATCTGAGGCTAATTGAAACATTGAGCTCCTTTACAATCACCCCCTTTAATGATAAGGTTCTGGTGAAACTTAATTACACATTTTCAAGATTTATGTAATCGCTTTCAACAAGTGATGGTATTAAAAGCAGCATATATAAGTGCTGGCTTCTTTAATGCATTTAAACGTTTAAAATGTTAATTAAAAAAAAATATGAAATGCGATTTTTTTCGGTTGTTGGATGAAAAGACATCTAAACCTTATGATATGTTGTTTAGAATTTTCTGTCAATATGTAATTTGAAAGCGCTTATTCCTCTCCATTCATGGCGCTCCCACAAGAACGACGCACGATCAATTCGGTCGGCAATTTGATATGCCATGGAGCCGCAGGGTCTTGTGGTTCATCCTTATTTTCAATTTTCTGCATCAGTCTTTCAGCGGCTAAACTAGCCATTTCGGCTGCTCTGTGCCCTATGGTCGTCAAACTGATCAAGCTATGCCCGGATAGTCTGATATTATCGAAACCAACAAGCGCTATATCCTCCGGAACACGTAATCCACGGTGATTTAAAATCTCCATAGCATCAAGGGCCAAATAATCTCCCGTCGCAAAAATGGCTGTGGGCTTGATATCATTCTCGAACATACGGTTGACGGCTTGTTCCACATTGGTTTCCCTTTCGATGACTTCTTGAACAAAATTGGCCGGGACACCGAACCCGTGCTCTTTCATAGCTTCATAATAGCCTTGGACACGTTCACCGATATTATCGAATTGAGCCAGTCCATGAAGAATCCCTATTCTTTCATGCCCCAGCTTAATCAGATGAGTAACGGCATCGTAAGCGCCCTGAAAATTATCTAAGACGACATAGTCATATTCTCCGTCCCCTTTTTTGCGGCTGTACAGAACGCAAGGAATATTGTTCCTACGCAATCGCTCAATAGCATCCGGATTCAGCAGGGATCCGATAATCACGCCATCCACACGCATGGTAATCAATAAATCAATATATTTATCCATCTTGGATTCATTCTCTTCGGTTACGCACAATGTGACATGACAATGATATTTCTCAGCTGTTTTGACAATCGTTTTTGAAGTTTCCGCAAAAAATAAATTGGTTAGATCCGATACAATCAATCCGATATTAAAAGTCCGGCCTTTTCTCATGCTGCGGGCTATTAAATCGGGATAATAATTCAGCTCTTTAATTGCTTTCAAAACCTTGATACGGGTATCTTCTTTCACAATTTTTTTACCGTGAACGACATTGGAAACGGTTGCATAAGATACACCGGCATGGGAAGCCACTGCCTTCAGATTCACTTTTTTGACATCTTTCATTTACAGCACCTCTTGCCTGTCTTAATTTATTGGCTTTCACAATCGCAAATGATATATATATCCTAATTCGATAAGCAGTAAAAAGCAAGCGGGAGTTGATGTTGATGGAATGACGCTTATTGTACGGAGAAACATGACATGCGGCACCAACAAAAGCATCCCCTATCCGATAGGGGATGCCGTTATATTACATTTCAATATCGTTGGCAAGCATTCCTCTCTTTTGTTTAATACCTGCGTAAATGCTGATGAGCAAAACGAGAATAGCGATACCCATTAAAGTACCGGAAATAGGACGGGAGAAAAAGCCAAGAAAGTCACCTTTGAAGAAGATTAAGGATTGCAATAAGGAGCTTTCCAGCAGTTTGCCTAGTACAAATGTCAGTACGATCGGAGCCATTGGAATGTCCAGCTTTTTCATGAAGTAGCCCATCACGCCGAATACGAACATGACCCCAATATCAAACAGATTGTTATTGATGCTGTATGCACCAATGACGGTTATAACAAGAATAATAGGATACAGCAATCTTGCCGGTATCATGGCAATTTTCCCCCACATGCTTGCCATCGGCAAATTCATAATCAAGAGAATAAAGTTTCCGATAAACATGCTGGCAATAATCGCCCAAACAATGACGGGATTATTAGTAAACAACGTAGGACCGGGCGTCAACCCGTGCATAATAAAGGCTCCAAACAAAATAGCTATCGTAGGTGAACTCGGGATGCCCAAGGTAAACAACGGAATCAGCGCTGCACCGCAATAAGCATTGTTTGCGGTTTCCGGCCCCGCCACTCCTTCAATAGCTCCTTTACCGAACCGGGACGGATCTTTGGCGACCTTCTTTTCCACCGTATAAGACAAAAGAGAAGGAATTACAGCATTGGTACCCGGGATCAAGCCTGTCAAAAATCCGATTCCCGTACCTCTGCCGATCGCCTTCAAAGTGGGGCTCCACTCCTCCCTTTTCGGTAAGACTCCATTTACTTTAGCCGGCTTTTCTTTATTCGCAATGCTCTCGAGCCCTAAAAGAACCTCCGAAAGCCCGAACAATCCCATAGCAACCGTAACAAAATCGAGCCCCTGCATTAAATAAGGATTATCCAGGGTGAACCGTACGGCTCCGGAAACCGGATCCATTCCAAATAAAGCCAAGGTTAAGCCCATTATAGCTGAAATCATTCCGCGAACCAATGATCTGCCCATTAATCCGATGACCATAATTAAACCTAACAGCATAAGGGTAAAAAATTCCGGCGGTCCAAACTCCAAGGCCATTTCGGCAAGCGGAGGGCCAATCAGCGCCAAGCCTAGAATGGCAACCGTCCCGCCGATAAAGGACCCGATTCCGGCTACGCCCAGAGCCGTACCGGCCCGGCCTTGTTTGGCCATCGGGTGACCGTCAAGACAAGTAATGACGGATGCCGCTTCACCCGGCGTATTGATCAATACCGAGGTCACGGTCCCACCGTACAACGATCCATAATAAATACCCGATAACATAATGATCGCTGAAACAGGCTCCATCGAGAAGGTAATGGGCAGCAAAAGAGCGGTAGCGGTAGTCGGCCCCAAGCCCGGCAAAACACCCACCATCATTCCAATAGTAACGCCGATGAGACAGTAGAGCAGATTCCACAAAGTCAGTGCTGATTCAATTCCTTGCAGTATAGCTGAATCCATTCCCCTTCCTCCTTACCATCCAAGTTCGTTCACTGGCAGTGGAACACCCAATAATGTGTTAAATACATAAAATACGATGATGGACGTTACAAGAGAAATCCAGACGGCCGAGTACCACTTGTATTCCCTTACCAGAACAATAAACATGAGAATAAAGCTGGATATAACAAAACCTGCGAAAGAAACCATCGCCACAAAAAGAATAAGTGAGCCCAGTGCGGCAAGTATACTTCTCAGTGGTCTTCCCTTAGGCAGGATGTCTGAGAAACGCAGCACTTCTTTTTTGATCGATTCCCAAATATAAAGCAAGGAAAGTAAAATTAATAAGCCGCTCAGCCACATCGGAAGCAGTCCTGGTCCCGGACCTTGACGCGTGTAATAATCATAAGAAAAAGATTGCCAAAATATAAAAATAGCGTATCCGAGTAACGATAACCCGGCCCAAACACCCGCGTTTTTCATGCAACTCACATCCTATGCTAAGAAATTTATTCCAGCAGCGCCGGAGCACGTTTATAAACAAATAAAAGGTTATGTATCCATAATGTCTTATTTTTTCATCCCTCCTTTCAGGTCACGATAAAACTACAACAATTGTCGAATAATGTAACCGCTTTCAATTGCTAATAAAAAAATCATGGGATTTCCTGTTCATTCATTTCTCTTTGGAGAATGGGGTAAGACAAAATCCCGACACCAAGCTCGGGATTTTGTCCGAGTCTTCGAAGCCAATTCTCATTGGCAAAGCTTTTATTGTTCCTCTAAGCGAGCCGTAAAGAATCCTTCCGGATGGCAGCTGTCCAAAAAAATATTTTTATTCCAGCTTGGGTCCACGTTCGGATAATCCTCACGGTAATGGCCTCCGCGACTTTCTTTTCTGGCGAGAGCTGCGGTAGCCATAATGCTTCCTGAATCGAGCAGGTTTTTAAGCTCCAGCAGGCGGATTAGATTTTTGGGATGGTCCAGGCGGACTTCATTAAACAAGGCATGCTCGATTTCATGTATCTCCCGTTGAAATTCCAGCAAGCCCCTCTCCGTTCTAATAATCAGCAAATGCCGATTTGCGGATTGCTGCAAACGTTTTTTAAGGTCGCGCAATTCCGTTGTGCCCGTCCCCTTAAACTGGTTCAGAAATTGCCGCTGCTCATCGTAAATACCGGATATCGCCGGATGATCCCCGCTGTCTTTGGAAAATTGAGCTGCCGCCTCACCGGCTCTTCGGCCAAATACTTGGCAGGTAACCGACATATTTCCGCCAAGCCGATCCGCTCCATGAGGTCCCCCTGCTGCTTCACCTGCAGCATACAACCCTTTGATGTTCGACGCCGCTTGCTCATCGATTTTCAGACCGCCGTTGATGCAGTGGGCGGAGGTTGTAATTTCAACCTTATCTTTGTATAAATCGACATTTTTCTTTAAATGCCACTCATAGGCGATCGGCCACATTTTCGCAATACTCGTAGATTGCTCTGCTAGAATACGGTCGAAATCTTTGCCAAAAAAGTCCAGATAAACGCCTCCGCCTTCGGTTCCATTCCCATGATTGATTTCTTTATGGATGGATATCTCCATATAACGGGATATATCACGGGCACTAAAAGGGAAATGCTTCTCCTTCTCTTTCATGACCGCATCAACGGTCAAGCCATCGGGAAGGTATTTTTCAATAAAGGTGTCACCGTTTTTGTTGGTGATGTTAGGCTGTGCTTCCCACAAGTAGGAATTGAATAAGTTCATGAACGGTGAGCTTAGGCTAATACCGGCCTGCATAAACTCCATATTCACCAAATGAGCGCCGGCACGATAAGCCATCGCATAGCCGTCACCGGTAATATCATAAGGATATAGGTTTCGTTCGAAAAGTTGACTCGCTCCGCCTGTCGTTAGAATGGTGGCCTTCGCCCGAATGATGACCGAATTCCCCTCCTGATCGACGGCATAGGCACCATAGCATTGGCCGTCGCGAACAATGAGATTGCTCACCATCAAACGATCCATCACTTTAATATTCCGTCGGGTCGCTTCTTCTCCTAATGCCTTGATAATCGGTTTGAAATGGTTTTGAATCACATGAGAACGCGGTTTGGTCGAAAAACAGGCTTGATACGCCAAATAGTTCGTATTCGTCTTTTCATATACCACACCGTATTGCTCCAAATATTTCATTGCATCTATCGCTTCATCGGCTAAAATGCGGCTAAGACGCGGATCTGACATATCCTGTCCTGCATCTAAAATATCGTTAAGAAACTGTTCGGGAGAATCGGTAGAATCCGCCGCACCATCGGGTACGTTAAAGGCTCCTACTTCCGCAACGCTATAAAAGGTCGCCCCGCTCTTTCCAAAAGCTCCTTTGACCACGACCAGAACTTCCGCTCCCGATGAATCGGCGGATAAAGCTGCACGCAAAGCGGCTCCACCGCTGCCAACCACCAACACATCCGTTTGAATTTCCCTCATCATCATGGTTCCCTCCGGAAAAAATGCTTTTCATGTATTCCGTATCTTATGAGCAGCTAAAGAACGGTTTGATCGATTTCTTTTACCGTCTGAATTTCTTCGAGCGCCACCACTCTTTTTTCATCAAGCGAGAGCTTTACCGCTTCAAGCACACGCATAACCCTCAATATTTCCCTGCCGGATGCCTGAGGCTCTCTTCTTTCAAGGATGGACGTACAAAATTCTTGAATTTGACGGTCAAAGTTTATGCCACCTTCAAGATAATGGCCGTAATCTTCGGTTTCAACAAGCCGATCTCCTATCCACAGATCTTTTTCGTCCTTTATTCTCATCGTTCCCTTCGTACCCACGATCATTCGCTCGTTTCTCGGCGGATTGCAGTGAAAGGAAAGAAGCACGGACGCCGTTGCTCCGGATGGGAAGGTCAGCAGGATGGTGGCTTGGCTCGTGCCTGGAAAATGCTCGCTGAACGATCCGCCTGCCGCATATACCGTCAAGGGCGTTTCATCCAGGAAGTAAAGAGACGTATCTAATAGATGCGGGGCATTAAGTTCAATAATCAAATGCTTCATGCCGCTCCACCATTCGGCAAAAAGCTGATTAAAATTCACTCCCAAATAATGAGTTGTATCCACAATTTCCCCGATTTGAGGCAGCTCTTCCTTTGCCTTTTCAATCGCTTTAAAAAACCTGCGGCATTGGGCGACCATTAGCGTGACGTCGTTTTGTTCCGCTGCATCCAGCATCTCGGCCGCTTCCTTATAATCCATAGCCATAGGCTTCTCTACCAGGATATGTTTTCCTGCTTTGGCAGCTTTGATCGTTTGCCAATGATGATCCGTATTTGGAGTACAAAGCACGACGGCATCAATGGTTGAATCCTTTAGCACATCCTCGTAATTGGTGTAAAATGTAGCAGCTCCATACTCCTCCGCAGCCCGGCGGGCCCGCTCCTCACTCCGGCTCATAACCGCGACAAGTTCCGCCACATCAGGTGAATTTTGAATGGCACGCAAATGAGCGGTGGAAATTCTGCCAATGCCTACTACAGCCAATCGTATTTTTCTTCCCATTGTCCCATCCCCCTTAAAAAAATTATTCCATTAATACTCCACCATCAACATTCATGCTTTCACCGTAAATATAGCTCGATGCATCCGAGCATAGGAACAGGATGGCATTTGCAATTTCCTCAGGTTTAGCGAAGCGTCCCAAAGGAATGCTGTCTGAAACCTGAGAGCGGGATGTGTCATTTAACCCCGTATGCATTTCCGTATCCGCCGGACCCGGACAGATCGTATTAATCCTGATCCGGCTTGCGGCCATTTCTCGGGCTATAGATTTCACTAGAGCCAATACGCCTCCTTTGGATGCTCCATAAGCAGCTGTACCTATACGCCCTCCCCCGCGTTTGGCGGTATCGGAGGCAATCGCTACGATACTCCCGGATTGATGCGGGATCATAAGGCGATAAGCTCCCTGGATACATAAAAACGTTCCTGTTAAATTGATCGCGAGAACACGGTTCCATTCCGAAACGTTCATATCCAGCAGCTTCGTTTTATGGAGAACTCCCGCGCAGGTGACACAAACGTGAAGTCTTCCGAATGTATCTTGAATCCATTGGAACATCGCTTCAATACTATCAGGGTCTGCCACGTCAACGGTAATGGCGTACGCGGTTCGCCCTTCGGATACAAGCTCTTCTTTTAGCTTTTCCGCATCTTCGAGATTAAGGTCGGCCAGAATAACGGTTGAGTTCTCTTCCGCAAAAGCTCGTGCCGTCGCACGGCCGATTCCGCTGGCAGCGCCTGTAATGAGGACAATGCGATCCTGCATCGTGTAGCGATTAAACATGGGATAAGCCTCCTCTAATCGATTCTAATGGTTTATTGGGATTTGGCTTTCTCGATTTCCTCGTAAAGCGCCTTTCCGTTTGGAATATCTTTTAATAAAGTATCATATACCGGCTGTGCCGCTTTCTTAAAGCTTTCCAAATCGGTATCTACGATCGTAACGCCCAATGCTTTGGCTGCGTTAATGGAATCCTCGTAAGATTTTTTATAAAACGCTTTGCCATAAGCTAATGCTTCGTTGCTTGCCTCCCGTAATATTTTTTGCTGGTCAGGAGTTAGGGCATCCCATTTGATTTTGGAAATCATCAATACGGCCCCGGCATGATGAAGCTTTGTTTTACTATAATATTTGGACACTTCAGCAAACTTATCGGTGACGTAATTGTCGGGCGAGCCTTCTCCCCCATCCACTGCTCCTTGCTGCAGCGCCACATAAACCTCAGTTGTGGACATTGGTGTGGGTTGGGCTTTCAAGGACTGATACGTACTCAAATAACCTGGAGATTGCATCACGCGAATCTTCATACTTTTGAGGTCCTCCGGGCTTCGGACCGGTTTGGAGGCATATACATTGCGTTCCATCACAGAAAGCCAGCCTAATCCGACTAACCCGTGCTGCTGCAGCATGTCCAAATACTTTTGGCCCACAGGGCCTTCCAATACTTTATTGCCTTGGTCGATGCTGTCAAAAAGATAAGGCAGATCAAAAATCATATATTCTTTTACTGTATTTTCCATTGGTGCATGGGTGGAAATAATCATGCCTAACGAACCGGTTATTGCGCTTTGAATCAATTTTACTTCTCCGCCGAGCTGAGCTTGGGGAAAGACATTGATTTTCATAGCTCCATTGGACTTCGTCTCCACTAATTCCTTGAGTTTGGCAGCGGTCTCATAGTAATGGGCGCCCGGCATCTGGACATGCCCCAAATCCAATTCAACAACACCGCCCGCCCCGCCATTGCTGCCGCCGGCTGTGTTGGAAGCGGTCGAACCGCAGCCGGTCAATGCCGTTATTGTCAGCAAGCTTACCGCCAATGCTGATGAAATCAATTTTCTCTTGAACATTCGAATTTCCTCCCCATGGTCTATAAAAGACTAATCTAAACTGCGGTTTTATAGAGTACTGAGTAGGTTTTCACGCAAAGTACTATCCGATTA
Source organism: Paenibacillus sp. F024 (assembly GCF_057814255.1). Classification (NCBI taxonomy): domain Bacteria; kingdom Bacillati; phylum Bacillota; class Bacilli; order Caryophanales; family Paenibacillaceae; genus Paenibacillus; species Paenibacillus sp. F024. The sequence continues at coordinate 25,810 of NZ_JBVASZ010000010.1, read as the reverse complement.
CAAAAGAGTTCTGTGATCTATTTAAGCATTCGTTGCGGTACCATTAAACTGCGGCTTCCGTTTTTCAAAAAAAGCTCTAACCCCTTCCGCACAATCATCTGTTTTGAAGACTTCCCGGCTTAGATCCAAGGTTAATTGAAGAGCTTCATCGTAAGGAAGAAGCAATGATTCTCTTATCCCTCTTTTTATATACTTGACAGCTTCATGAGCCTGAGCGGCAATTTCTTCGGCAAGGACAACCGCTTCATGTATAGCCTCTCCGTCAGGAACTACCCGGTTAACCAATCCGATCCGTTCCGCTTCCTGAGCGGTAATGAAGTTCCCACGGTACATTAACTCCGCAGCACGGGCGTGACCGATCAATTTAGGAAGCCTAAAAATGCCTCCGCTGCCCGGAAAAACACCCAGTTTGATTTCCGGCAAACCGATTTTGGAGCTTTCCGCCATAATTCTAATGTCACAGCACAGGGAGAGCTCGCAGCCGCCTCCCAAAGCAAAGCCTTCCATAGCCGCAATGACAGGCTTCGAAAGGAATTCCACCATGCTGTAAACCGCATTTTCCTTGGTCAGCTTCCGCTCGACGACATCGTTCTTCAGACCGGGAAATTCTTTAATATCGGATCCTGCACAGAACGCCTTATCCCCGCCCGTCAAAACAATGCAACGAACTCGATCATCCGATTCCAATTCGTTCAAAGCAGCTTCAAGCTGACGGGTTAATTCCAACGTAACCAGATTAAGCGGAGGATTATTTAAAGTTAATTGAGCTACTCCATTGGACAAATAATCGACAATAACCAATTGAGCTTGATCACTCATGAGCTTCAACCCTTTCTTATCTTTCTTTGTAAGCCATGAATCTTTAAAGAACGCGTGAGCCTGGCAGCTTCGCTTCGGTCACAACCCGGCGAATGGTTTCTCTTTCTTCGTCAGTAATACGTTGAAGAGGAGAACGCACATAAGCTTCATCCATTCGGCCCAAAATCACGTTCGCTTCCTTCATACGATTGTGCATATCAAGAAACGGTTCTTTGTAGCACAGCTGCACCAATGGATACATCCGATCCGATATCTTTCTTGCTTCCGCCAAGTCCCCGCGCTGAACCGCATTGAACAGGGCAACCTGAAGATCGGCAATAAGGCTTCCATGACCGGAAAGAATACCGTCCGCTCCGATGCACAACGAAGGAAGCAGGGCTTTGCTGAAGCTTGAAAGAATGGATATCTTTTTATCCAGCGCGCTTAATTCACGATAATTTCTTTCGTACACCGCTATATCATTGGACCATTCTTTAATGGCAATCACATTATCGATTTCGGTGCAGATTTTGACCAGATGATTCGTGGGGATATGCAGACCGGATGTTACCGGATACACAAACACGATCATCGGCAGGCCGGTAGCTTCTGCGATGGCGGCATAGTGGTTATAGGCCATTTCAGGACGGAGCTGAGAACCGTAATCGAAAACCGCCGAAGGGAATACGAGCAGGCAATCCGCTCCTTCACGCTCAGCCATTTTAGCGATTTGAATCGCTTTTTGCGTACCGTCTTCATAAACCCCGCAAATGACGGGTATCTTTTTGGCTGCTTCATCCAAAGTGATATTCAGACTGCGCTGCTGCTCTTCAAAAGTTAGCGTCGCTACCTCCGCAGCGTGACCATTGGTTGTTAAACCCGCAACCCCTTCGGTATCGAGGATGTATCGGATGTGCTTTCGGTAATTTTTTTCTTCGATTTGAAGGTTGGCGTCAAAAGCCATCAGATTAGCCGGTATGACTCCTTTAAGAACTAATTCGGGTCTCATGAATATCAGCTTCCTTTCGTGATTTGAGTCCAAACGGTTCCATTTCGCTTAATCCCAGTTTGTCAGGATAAAATAATCTTGGGTCCATCTGTTTCAAAGGTTCGCTGATGGCCGGACGAAACTCCATCTTGCTTAAAATGTCCTTTTCCAGGTCGATACCCGGAGCAATTTCACTCAATGTCAACCCTTGCTCCGTAAGACGAAAAACCGCCCGTTCGGTCACATAGGTGACTTTTTGCCCCTTCTTGAGGGCTTCCTTCGCGTTAAAAGAAATTTGTCCCACTTGACTGATAAACTTGGTATGGCGCCCGTCGTTGGCAATATGGACCTTCCCGTCTCCCACTTGGATATCCAAACCGCCGGCCGTAAATGTCCCGCAAAATACAATTTTTTTCGTTGCATGAACAATATCGATAAATCCGCCCAGGTTGTATTTGCCATTAACATAGCTCACGTTAACGCTGCCATCCGCATCGATTTCAGCCATTCCGAGGCAAGTCATGTCCAATCGACCGGCGTCATAAAATTCAAAAATATGTTGGGCATCCATCGTAGCCATCATATTGACACCTGCACCGAAAGCATACTTATTATTGGGTATACCGCCGACAGGTCCGTGTTCTACATTGAAAATAACCTGATCCGCAACTCCTTCTTCCGCAGCAATTTGCGGTACATCGGCACTGATGCCAAAACCGAAATTGACCAAGTCTCCCGGCTCCAGCTCCATAGCCGCTCGCCGGGCGATTATTTTTTTGTAATCAAATACCGGCGGCTTCATTTCGTCTAACGGAACTCGGATATCACCTGTCCACGCCGGATTATAAGGCATAGCATCCATTTGATTCGGGGCAAGTACAACGGTATCAACGAATATACCAGGGACGGCTACCGACTTCGGATGAATGGAGCCGCGTTTGGCGAGTTGTTTGACCTGCGCGATCACCGTTCCCCCCCGATTTTTTGCGGCCATCGCTTGATGAAGAAGTCCAATAGAGATCGGTTCCTGCTCAATCGATAAATTCCCGTCCTCATCCGCTGTCGTCGCCCGGATAATCGCTACATCAATCGGCAGTGCCTTGTAATAAAGGTATTCCTTCCCTTCCATGACCATGACTTCCGCTATTTCTTCCGTTGTACGCGGAGTCAGCTTGTAGCCTCCGATACGGGGATCGACAAAGGTGCCGATACCTACCGGAGTTAATGCTCCCGGCTGACCTGCCGAGGCGGTTCGTACCATATTATAAAGGGCACCAAAAGGTACCAGATAGGCTTCCACTTGATTGTTTTGAATAAGGTAATTAAGCTTTTCAACTTTCAGGGTATAGTAGCTTCCCGCATAAATTCTTTTCAACATACCCGGATGAGCTAACCGGTCTATTCCCGTTCCGCTTCTTTGAGCACCGGGTATAACGTTATACACTAATGTTAAATCACGCGGTTCGCCTGTCTCCAAAAATCTTTTTTCCAAAGCGGCCAACAGTTCGTCGGGCATCAAGAGCTCACCGTTACCCGATACAATGATCGTTTGGCCGGATTTGACTTGGAGCACGGCTTCTTCTATAGAGCTTTTACGCACCATGCAGCATTGACTCCTTTGTCTTTTTTTTAATCTCCCGAATGTGTAGAGTAATCTAATCCTGAAGCCCTTCTTTACAGACTGTCTGAACCCTCCTTTTTAAGGATGTTATAGAGACCGTTTTCGTGCAATTAAGCAGGAATACGGGTTCCATCACCTTCAGCAGCTAACCGTTGAACTAGCATAGGCACATCGTTGATAAAGCGCTTTCAAATGGATTGTAATTTCAGTTCGCTTAATACTGGTTCTGATGAGCGCATTAAAACGTTTAAATGGAATTTGAAATGTCCCTCTTTAAGGGTTCGAAAGAAAGCTTTCATGATAACTTTGGCTTTAAGAGGCATACCCAATTCGTCAAACCATCGGAAAATAAATTTACACATTGTTGGGCTTTGCTTATTGAGTTAAATTGGGGTATCTCCTATGGACCGGGCATTCAATGGAATAAGCGGCTCCAATCCGTTCCGGTCATACGACTTCAATTGAGAATAACAAGGCAGGATTTGTTCTTATACTTATTCCTTTTGCTTTCAGCAAATGACAATTTAGTTGTTTAAACGTTTAAATTTTTCTTGCTATTGATTTTTTCTCATCCTAAAAAGTGTACTATACTTGAAGCGACTGTCAATTTCTGAGAATGATTATATATTATCACTTATTGTAAGCGTTTGACAAGTCATTTCGCACAAGTGCAAATGGATGACGATCCAAAAGGTCGAGCCGGAAGGCAAGCAAGCCCTCTACTCGACCTTTTTTCCTAAACCATTTGTTTTAAAAAATCCATCAGCAGCAGATTAAAAGCAACAGGTTCATCTACATTAGACAAATGTCTTCCATTGGGTACAACATGAAGTTCGGCGTTTGGAATCTTATTGGCTATCAATTGTGAAAGCTCAATTGGCGTCTTCAAATCTTCTTCCCCAATTAATACTAACGTAGGCACGGATATCATGCCTAATTGATTCTCAAGCTGTATCCTAAAGCATGACTCGGCCGAGCCTTTATAAGCTTCAACGTCCATTCCGGCAATCGACCGCCTTAGCGACTCACGCATCTTAGACGCATATGGTGATTGAGAAAGTGTGCTATCTAAATAAATGTCCGCGTACAATGCCATACCTCGCTCTTCGGCAGCACCAGCCGTAAGCTTAATCTTATTAGGAACCTCATTGAGATCCAGCCCGGCAAAGGTATCAGCCAGTATTAGAGCGGAAACACGCTGCGGGTGTTTTAAGGCAAATGCCATCGCTTCCACACCACCCATGGATACCCCGCACAATACCACCTTATCTAAATGCAGATGATCAATGAGGTTAAGAATGTCATCCACCCATAAATCTAAGCTAATGCCCGTTTGATAAGATGATTTCCCGTGGCCTCGAGCATCCGGAGCCACAATGGTATATCCTTCACTAGATAGTGCTTCCATTTGATACTGCCAAATCTGATGATCCGTGCCTAAACTATGAAGTAAAACAATCGCTTTATCCCCATCACCCGGAATGTAATGATAAAATAATTCTTCCTTTGCCTTTGATAGATTCGGCATAGATTACTCCTCCATATAAAATCAGGCAATTTTCTTGGCTTCAATCTCTTTTGCCATGGATTTGAAAAATTGGCTTAACATCATCTTGGAAACGCCCGAAAGCATCCGTTGTCCAACACCGGCGATAAGCCCTCCAATTTGAGCTTCCCCTTCATATTCCAGTAACGTTTGCGGTCCATTTTCTTTCAATACTAGCTTGGCTGTTGCATCTACCACTCCTGCAGAGCCCTCAGCATGAATTTGCAGTGTGAACTTTTCAGGGTACGATTTGTCTACTAGGTTTATCTTACCATGGTAGTTTCCCTTAATCGCTGCAACTCCAATTTCCATTCTGATTTCATACGAATCTTCATCAATCTGAATCATTTCTTTACATCCAGGCGTACATTTTTTCAGGGCTTCGGGGGAGTTTAACACTTCCCATACCGTTTCTCGATCCGCTGCAAATTTGGTTTCTCCCTGTAACTTCACGATCATCCCTCCGTTATTATAACTTGTATTTCATTGCGCAATTTTAAAAATTTCTTGAGCATTCCTGTACAAAATATGATTTCTTTGCTCATGTGACAGTCCAAGCTTTTCAGACTCCACGACCATCCTTTGACGAGGATCCCGAATCGGGAAGGGCGCATCGGATCCCAGCATAACCTGACGATAATCTACTAGCTTCAATAAAAACTGAAGGGCTTCAGGCTCAAAAACGACCGTATCAAAATAACATTTTTTAAAACCCTCAACAGGATCATAGATCGTTTCTTTTGATTTCAAAAAGTCATAGTTGCGCTTCAACCGGCCCAGCATGTAAGGCAATGCTCCTCCGCCATGGGAAATGACTAGCTTTAATCCGGGAAATCGCTGCGGTATCCCGGCATAGAGAATACGCGCAAGCGAGATGGCTGTCTCATTGGGTCTGGCAACCGCATTCACCATCCCCCATTTTGCGGCACGCGGACTCGCTCCGGCGAAAACGGGATGAAGAAAGACGGGAATGCCTGAATCCGAGGCTGCTTGCCAAAACGGATCTAGGGAGGCATCATCCAGATCATGACCGTCATGTTCAGCTCCTTCGGGAATCCAGGTTCCAATCATGACTCCCAGATGACCTGCCGCTGCTGCGGATTTCAATTCTTGTGCCGCTTTCTCCCCATGCTGCAGAGGAACCGTAGCTAACGGGGCAAATCGATCGGAATCGGTCTCGGACTTTAACGCTTCCATTAACGTTTCGTTAAGAAAGCGGCTCCAGTGGGCGCCTTCTTCCGGTGCAAGACTATATCCGGAAATATCCAGCCATCCGGCATTGATTTGTAAAGCGATCTCCTGCCTATCGAGCTCTTCCCTTCGGCTTTCTAAGCTCATAAGAGCCGGACTGACAGGCCTGGTCCAAGCTTCGGAACCCACTTTAAACTTGACGCTTCCATCCGGAGTATCTTCCAACAAGACATAAGGGAAGGATGCCCGGTCCGCTTTGATTTTTTCTATAAGTAATGACGGCAAATAATGAGCATGTATATCGACAGCTTTCATTTTCACTACTCCTTTTATGACCTAAGCTCCAAGGCTATTTAATATTTCTTGACGGAGACATTCATTGGTTTTGGGATCTAACTGTGAAGGAACTTGGATTTCTTTACTGACATGTCCAGGCTTATGGAAAATCAAGACCCGATTCGCCATTTCAAGCGCTTCATGAATGGAATGGGTGATAAACAAGCCCGTCTTGCCATTCTCCCGAACCAGCGTCATGAATTCCTTGCGCAGACGACTGGCGGTAAGTTCATCCAGAGCACTGAACGATTCGTCGCAGAGGATCAGACTCGGGTTCATGGTAAAGGCCCTGGCGATCGCCACTCTTTGTTTCATGCCGCCGGAAAGCTCATGCGGGTATTTATTCTCCCATCCGGAGAGTCCAAGCCTCTGCAGCCACTCCATAGCAATATTTAGTCTTTTCTTTTCCTCGATTCCCATAATTTCAAGTCCGACCGATGCATTTTCTACTGCTGTCCTCCATGGAAGAAGGCGATCGTTTTGAAATACGATTCCAATTTTGCCGCGAAATTGGTCAAAATCCAGGTAGGGGTCGCATCCATCGACGATGATTTTACCGCTTGTCGGTTTAGTCAAACCAACAAGAAGTCCGAATGCGGTGGATTTTCCGCAGCCGGTTTTGCCTACAATCGCCACCATTTCACCTTTTTTGATTTCAAAATCAAGATTGTGCACACCAAAATTTCCGGGTGAAAATTCTTTTGAAACCTTCTCAAAGCGGACTATTGTATCCACAAGTTTAACCTCCCTTATCTTTCCGACTTTGGCCGCCAACGTAGCAATACGCTTTCCAATCTGCTGATGACAAACTGCATGAAAAAAATGAAAATAACGAGGGCGAACGTCCACGCCATGGCTTTCGACATATCAAACAATGCTTGCGCCGACTGCAATTGGTAACCTACTCCCAGGGTGGCGCCTACTAACTCAGCCACGATGGCCACACGTGTCGTATTCCCCAGGTTAACTTTCCATGAGGTAAGAATATCGGGAACTAAAGAAGGAAGAATGAGCATCCGGAACATCTGCGTCGGTTTCGGACGTAAAACCAACAGCATTTCGCGGTAGTCTTTGGATATCGCTTGATAAGAATCAAAGGTCTGCAGTGAGAAGTTCGGAAGAGCCGTAATTAAAATGATAAAGAACATACGAAATTCCGGTTGAGGAAACCAGATGACGGCAAAAACTACCCAGGAAAGTGCAGGAATACCTTGAATCAGATTTAATACCGGACGTATATACCCATCAAACGCTTTATTTTTGGACATTAATAGCCCGATCGCTGTGCCAAGCACAAAGGCTGAAATTAATCCCAGCAAAATCCTCCCCATCGTTGCCAACGCGTGACGGGCAAGGTCGATGTTTACAAAAATGGAAAGCAAATCAGCTCCAATCTGTTGTACCGGCGGGAATTTCGCAGGTGCTTCGGACACCAGGGAAACCACCTGCCAAACGACGAGTAACACGATTACGCTTAACAAACTTCTGTAAAAGCTTTTTTTTCCCACGGTATCACCTCAGATCCTAATCTAATTTTTCCTTATAAATGATAGAATCCTCCGGCATTTTTTGGATATACCCAATCTCTTGTCCCGCTTTAAAAACGGATTGGATATCATTCACCATTGCGGATGATGGAGACACGTTCAAGCCTAAGCGATTATTGTTCTGAATCAAATCTTGAATCACTTCAGCTTTTCCGCCCGGAATTTTCTTAGCAATGATCTCCGCCGCCTCTTTCGGATGCTCCTGGATCCAATTCGCAGCGTCTACATAAGACCGGTATAGCTTGGGGATTAAAGCCTTATTTGCCTCAGCCCAATCCTGGTGTGCAGCAACGCCTAGATATGGAATTTTGCTGGAACCGGTATATTCTTTCCAGCGATCGATCCCGAAGTCTACTTCGTTAAATTTCCCGGGATTGTTGTTGATCAGCGTAGAATAACCGGGCTCCCATAATTGCACTCCATCGGCTCGGTCCGCCGAAGCGTAGGTGACTAATGCCGTCGTACCGGCATTCAATACATTCATTCTATTGATGTCTACCCCAGCCTTCTTGACAAAGTAAGAAAACATCGCATAGTTGGTTGTACTTTTCGCAGCAGCAAGATTTTTGCCTTCCAAATCCTTAATGGTTTTAATTCCCGGTTGGGCGGTTACAACGGTTCCCCAGAAATCAAACAAATTAAATAAATAAGTAACCTTTACTCCCTTGTCCATCCGGTTTGCCTCCGAAAGCAGTGCTGCACTTCCGCCTACCTTATATTGGCCTGACGCAAACTCATTGTTGTAAGCATCCGTATCCCTTTCGGTGTAATTGATACGAATTCCATTTTTTTCATCAAACTTGTTATGCTGGATGATCGGCGGTAAAAAGGCCCCTAACGAAGGCGGATTGAAAACGACCATATTCACCTCCGGCAGTGCTTGTCCGGATGCACCTTCGGAGGAGGAGGAGGAAGGCTCTGCCTTTTCTCCTCCACAGCCTGTCAATAATGAAAGACCTAGCGTCAATGCAGATAATCTGTAACCGATTTTTCTCATTGCTTTTCCCCTTCCGGTTTATAGGTTAATAACCTGAAGAATATCCTGAGGTCTGACAGGAACATGTCTCATCGTTTGTCCATAAGGCGATAAGGCGTCATTGATCGCATTCACAACGGCCGCCGGTGCACTCATATATCCCCCTTCCCCTACCCCTTTTTGCCCTAGTGATGTCAAAGGTGAAGGTGTGCAGTGCTTCACCACTTCGATATGCGGAACCTCCATAGTAGAAGGCAATAGATAGTCCATAAACGTTTGAGCGGTCATTTGACCGTTATCATCATAAGTAAAATGCTCATAGAGTGCGACTCCAATCCCATGAGCAACTCCCCCTATGACCATTCCCTTGACAATATCCGGATTGATTACAGTTCCGCAATCGTCTGCGATGTAATATTTAAGAAACTCGATTTTTCCCGTCACCGGGTCAATTTCAATGACTGGAATGTGAACTGAAAATGAATAGCATGGGTACATTTGCACTCGTCCTTCAGGCGTCGGGAGTACACCACCCGTCGGGACTTCCAATACGAAATTCGCTTGCAATCCCGGATCCATATCTTTGGGCATTTTGTGATACTTCAGATGGGCAATATCTACGATATCCTTCCATGTCATTCGTTTTGCAGCATCCTCTTTAGCGCGAATATCGCATAGATCCCATTCCAATTGCTCCTCATCCACTTGAAGGTTATACGAAGCGATTTCCATCATTCTCTTCTTTAGCCTTCTCGCAGCTCCGCTGACTGCCCCGCCAAGCACAATCGCCATCCGGCTGGCCACCGGAGATTGGGAAGGCAAAGCCGTTAATGAATCCGAATGTATGACGCGAATATCGTCTCTTTCCAAACCTAGCTCTTCCGCTAAGATGGTAGCGACCATCGTCTGGTGCCCTTGTCCAGATGAAGAAAAGCCAATTTGCGCGGTCACCTTCCCGTGTTGATCCACCTTCAACTGACAGCCTTCAGGGAATGTTGTTTTATCGTTTTTAGGATTGAATAAAGGTTCGAACAGCGCATTCCCGCCTCCCGGTTCAATGCAAGAGCCTATCCCGATTCCGATGATTCTTCCTTCTTTTCTTGCCTCTTCACGCCACTTGATCAGTTCCTCGTAGTTGGCCAAATCCAAAGCCTTCTGAAGAACCGTGGGATAGTCGCCACTGTCGTAAGTAGTTCCACTTGGAATTTCATAAGGGAAGTCCTCAGGCTGAATAAAATTCCTCCTTCGAATTTCCACCGGATCGAGTCCCAATTCTTCCGCTATTCGGTTTACCGTCATTTCAATGACCCAGTTTGTAGGGGACTGCCCAAATCCCCGTACAGGGACTTGACCTGTTTTATTGGTAACCACAGCAATTCCTTCATACTCGACACTTTTGATTTTGTAAGCGCCTACAATTGCTCCGATTGGTTTCCCCATCTGTAGTGGTGAACGGCCGGGGTAAGCCCCGTTGTCATCAATGGTCCTCATTTTCATACTTTTTATGATCCCGTTTAGATCATAGGCGGCTTCCACCTCAAAAATACGGTCAGGTCCATGCATGTCACCCCCGCGCATATTTTCCAGCCGATCTTCAATGAACTTCACCGGAACGCCAAACCGTCTGGCTAAATAACCGACTAACACGGAATGTTTAATCCCTCGCTTTACACCATAGCTGCCGCCTACATCAACATCATAATGAACACGTACCCCGTTCAACGGGACAGATAACGACGAAGCGATTTGCTCGGCAAATTGCGGCATCTGAATGGAAGCCCATACATCCAAAATTTCGTTGCCCTCATCCCATTTGGCTACCACACCAAACGTTTCAAGGGGAACTGTCGAATTGCGATTCCAGCGGTAACGCCCCTGCACTTTTTTCGGTGTATCCGCAAAATCCTGCTCCACATTTCCATAAGTAAATTTCCGCTGCCAAACCACATTGCTATTATAGTCTTTATGGACAAGAGGCGCATCGGATTCCATGGCTTTTTCCAAATCCATAACAAACGGTAAAGGTTCGTATTCAACTTTCACCAGTTCCGCCGCATCCTCTGCAATATAGCGATTTTCAGCGAGTACGGCCACGACCCATTCCCCTGCATACCGTACCTGTTCATAAGCCAATGGACGCCAATAGATGCCTGCAATGTCAATATATTGGCGAAGCGGCTGCGTATCTCGCGCAATATCCTCTCCAGTAATGATCCCAATCACTCCAGGCAAGGCTAATGCTTCGCTGGCGTCAATGGAACAAATTTTCGCTGCAGCATGGGGGCTGGATACGAGAGCCACATGCTTCATTCCTTCGAGTTTTACATCCGCTACATATTTGCCTTTGCCTATAATAAAACGATAATCCTCCATTGGAGCATTCTTTTTCCCAATTACGCGAAATTGTTGCATTCTTAACACCCCTTCTGCAATTTTTCCGCGGCCATTTTTACCGATTCAACAATCTGTACATAACCTGTGCAGCGGCAAATATTTCCCGAAAGCGCTTCCCTTATTTCCGCTTCTGTTGGATTAGGAATTTCTGTCAGCAAAGATTGCGTGGTCATCAGCATACCTGGCGTGCAGTATCCGCATTGTAATCCATGACATTCGCGAAACGCTTCCTGAATGGGAGACAGCTGGACCTTCCCTGCGGAATCACAGGAGGATAACCCTTCCACGGTAGTTAGACTTTGGCCATCCACCTGGACGGCTAACAAGATGCAAGAGCGTACCAATTCGCCGTTTAATAAAATGGTACAGGTTCCGCAAACCCCATGCTCGCAGCCGATATGAGTTCCGGTCAAGTCAAGCTCTTCACGCAAAAAATCGACCAACGTCAACCGTGCCGGAATCGTTCGTTCATACTGATCGCCATTCACTTCAACTTTAATACGATGCAAACTCATTTTCTCTCCACCTTCTCTCTGCAAGCTTCTAAGAAAGCTCCTTGAAGAACTCGTTTGGTCAGCCCAATGGCTACGCTGCGGCGATATTCTGCGGAAACTGACGGATCATCGTCCGGGTCCAACATCTCCGCGACGGCTTCTGCCGCCTCCTCAAACAAACCGGGTGATCCTTCTTTTCCTTTTAAAAACGCCTCCGTATCGACTAAACGAAGTGGTGTCCCTCCTACTCCGCCTACGCCAAGACGTACATCCACAATCACGTTATCATGCAAATCGATTTGGCATGCAGCCGCAACAAGGGCAAAGTCTCCTTCCCTTCTTGCCATCTCTTGAAATGCGCAGCCTCTTTTCGTCTCTAGTGGGACAGTAACCTCTGGGTAAACCATAGCCACGACCAATTCATCGGGCTGCAGGTCCGTCATCATATACCCATAAAAGAAATCGGCAAGGTTTACGATACGTGTACCTTCTGCATTCTGAATTTCCAGATAAGCATCAAGGAGTAAGGAAACCAGAGGAATTTCAGCGGATGGGTCCGCATGCACTACACTGCCCACCAACGTTCCACGGCTGCGAATCGGACGATGTCCAACGTACGGAACCGCCTTTGCCAATAACGGAACATGTTCTTTAATCATCATCGATGTTTCGGCTTGATGATGTCGCACCGTTGCACCGATACGTATTCCGTCTCCCATTTTTTCAATTTGACTCAAATGAGGAATTCCATTCACGTCCACCAAAATCGAGGGCCGTGCAAGTCTCATGTTTAAAATGGGCAAAAGACTTTGTCCACCCGCGATAATCTTGGCCGTTCCATCCGATTCGGACAGAAGCTGAACTGCTTGTTCCACACTGGTGGCGGCCATATAATCAAAGTTAACCGGTTTCATTTTCATTCACCTCATTTCTGCTCATTCTTTAAAATAAGAAACCGGTTGAAGTAAATAAGAACTCATATAAGTGGTTAACGGTCCATCGATTTCACTTTGCGTTTTAACGCGCTTCCAATCAGGATCCGAACCAAAAGCTTGCCATGCTTGTTTTTGCTGTTCTTCATTTTCAAATCGACAAACATATATCAAAATATACGGAAAGTCCTGTCGAGTCCAAAATCCCGTCACCTCTATCTTGTGTTTGTCAAACAAAGGCAGTGTTTCCTCGCGAAAACGTTGGTGGAGCAATTCCTCCTTCCCCTCAACCGCATGATATTCCCGCAATTCATAAATCATTTGGCAATCTCTCCCTTCTGCTTCTGGATTGAGAATATCATTTTTAAAATTTTTTTTCAATAGTTATTTATTTCGTTGATTTTTCGGCATTAAGCCCACAAAAACATTGAAAATCAGGTTGTTTTTATGTTAAATTATAAACAGTGAAATATTTTTTGAAATTTTTTTTCAACGAAAGGTTGGACAGATATGGTTAACCATCGAAAACCGGGCGTCATTTCACTTCTACAACAGCAACTCCATTCCTTGAATGGAGTTATGAAAGAAGTAGGAGAAGCTATTTTGAAGCAGCCGGACAAAGTGGCCCGTATGAACGTCACCGGTTTGGCGGAGATATCAGGAACTAGTGAAGCGGCAGTGGTCCGATTAGCACAACGTCTGGGGTATTCCGGATTTCGTGACCTGCAGATCAATCTGGCTTATGATTTAGGAGATCAAAGATCTGACCCAAGATCGGAATTGAATGAAGAAATTGAGTTGGATGACAGTATGGAGGTCATAGCTGAAAAAGCCTATCACGCAAATATAGACGGACTTTCGCAAACAAGAAATTTATTGGATAAGGAAGCTTTAAAAAGTGCTGCCCAGCTGATCAATAGAGCAAGGGCTGTCCATATTTTTGCTCAAGGCATCAACTATTCTACAGGAGTTGATTTATCATATAACCTCATGAAAATAGGATTTTTGTGTCAGGTTTACAATGACTCTTACATGCAAAGTGTGGCTTCGGCCATCACCGATAAAAGAGATGTGGTTATTGGCATTTCACATACGGGAGCTAATCTGGATGTCCTTGAATCGTTATCCATCACCAGGCAAAACGGCGCTGGAACGATAGGTATAACCGCTAAAGAATCCTCACCTATCACAAGGATTTCGGAAATATCATTATGTATTTCTCCCAAAGAAATGTTAGTTCTTGGCGAGCCGTTTACTTCGCGCATGAGCATGCTGTATTTGATAGATATTTTATTCCTTGGAGTGGCTTCCCTCTCAAATGCAACAGCTTTGCAAAATTTACAAAAAGTAAAGGATGCATTAAAAACAAAACGTTATCCTAGTTAATTTTTAACAGGGAGGTCCATATGCTTGAACTATTGGAAATTCTCAAGGAATGCTGGGAAAAGAAGCGTTGCGCCGCTATAGCAACCATCGTTCACAAGCAAGGATCAACCTATCGCGGAATAGGGGCTAAGAGTGTCATTTTGCCTGATGGAATCATTAAAGGAACCTTAAGCGGGGGATGTGTTGAGGGAGATATATACGAACATGCAATGAAAGTGATGACCTCCGGTCACCCTCAATGGATTGAATATGATTTCCATGGGACCGGTGATGCGATTTGGGGATTAGGCGTAGGTTGTAACGGGGCTCTAAAAATTTGGATTGAGGCGTTTGATCCGATAAAAGATCCGGAAAATGCCCTTCAAACATTACATATCTTACAAAATCAGCTTTCATCCATCACCATCATCTCATCAAATACCAGTCATTTTTCTGTTGGGGCGAAATTGATCCTTGGCCAAGATCCCATCGAATTTACATATCCAACCGCTACAGGGCTTTTTAGCATTCAGCATAATGAAGCAGAGATGGAAATATATGTAGAAAAATTAAAGCCGATTCCCCGCTTGTTTATTTTCGGTGCCGGTCCTGATGTTGTCCCTCTTGTCCAAGGAGCAAAGCTCCTTCAATGGCTTATTACAATCGTTGACCATAGACCTGGATTCGCAAATAAAGAAAGGTTCCCCGATGCGGATAACATCATTGTCTCCCCCCTTGGGACCTTCCCGATTCATCTTGGGATTTGTGATACCGATTACGCCGTCATCATGACACATCACTTCGAACAAGACTCTCTATATTTACAAAAATTGATTTCTTTTCCACTAGCTTATTTGGGTATTCTCGGGCCTAAAAAAAGAACGACGCAATTGCTTATGGATAAAATCGTTCCGGCAGGAGTTTCCCTGCATTCACCAATAGGACTGGATATTGGAGCAGAAACACCGGAAGAAATTGCATTCAGCATTCTTTCTGAAATGATCTGTCATGGCAATGGTTCTACAGGGACACCGTTAAGACTCCAAACCGGATGGATTCACTCACGCTGACATTCATCAGCTTCAGCTTGTACAGGCAGCAGCCCCAGGGTAATTGACGCTTGGCACAATGAATCCTCGATTTCGCTCGATTCAAAAAGAGCCATCCGCGGCAGGACCGTGAATGGCTCTGACCTCCATCACAGCATGCCGTATTTCTCCATTTTACGATATAAAGCGCTTCGCGAGATCTTTAGGTCTTTGGCCGCTTGAACGCGGTTTCCGTTCGCTGTTTTTAATGCCGCTTCAATATGCTCCTTTTCATTCCTGTTCATTGGGAGGCTGCTTCCCGCATCCAAAAATTCGTAGACATGCCGGGCTTCCAATTGATCGTGTTCATGAAGATATGCGATTCTCTCCATCACATTCCGAAGCTCCCGCAAATTACCGGGCCATGAATAGCTTTGAAAGAGCTCCATCGCTTCCGGTGTACAAGTGATCATATGTCGCCGCGCTTTTTCGCAGGCTGCGGAAAGCATCTGAGTCATCAAAAACTCCAAATCCTCCGGCCGTTCTCTTAACGAAGGGAGATGAACCGTAAAGACATTGAGACGATACAGCAGGTCCTCGCGAAACTCCCCTTTTTCCACCAGTAGCTTTAAATCTTTGTGTGTAGCTGCAATAAAACGCACATCCACAGGAATAGGCGTTGTGCTTCCTACTCTTGTAATTTGCTTCTCCTCCAAAGCGCGGAGAAATACCGCCTGCAGCTCGAGAGGCATGTCTGCAATCTCATCCAAAAACAAGGTGCCCCCGTTCGCGGCTTCAATTTTGCCGGGATTGCCCTGCTGCTTTGCTCCGGTAAAAGCGCCCGCCGCATAACCGAAAAGCTCGGAAGCGATCAGCTCCTTGGGCAATGACGCGCAGTTTAGCGCAATAAAAGGCTTGCCGTTTCTGCTGCTTTCGCGGTGTATGGCTCTGGACATGTAATCCTTACCCGTCCCGCTTTCTCCCCGAAGCAGTATGCCCGCTTCGCTTTTTGCCGCTTTCGCAGCCAAATGAAGCGTTTTCAAAAAAGCGGGATTTTTTGTTTCAAAAGCCTCATGAACTGCAGATTGACCTTTTTCATCAGGCTTGGCCGAAGACGTTGGCTTTTTCTTCTGCACTTCCTCCTTGACTAAAACCACCATGGCCAGGTTTTGATTCTGTTTGGTTAATTGCTTCGACTCAAGCAGATATTTCTGTCCCTCAAGGTAAATCTCAGCCGTTTCATCCGACTGAATGCTTAACTGGCTGATGATCGGATGCTCGTTCGTCTGTGAAGAAGGATGTAATCTCTGGTTCTCCTGCTGCAGCAGATGGATAAACTCGGATGCCCGTTTGTTCTTATGAACAATTTTACCCCATCGGTCAAAGGAAAAGATGCCGGTGGACTTCAAATTGACATCCCAGGAGCGCAAAAGAATTTCCGACAGGATCTCTTCTTTGACTCTGTTCCGTTCATAACGCAGTCTCTCGGCCACAGCTCTTGCTCCGGAAACCGCTAAAGTATACAGCTCTCGTATATCATTGCCGGGACCTACCCGGCATAAGTCAAACACACCCATAAATTCTCCGTCTACGAAGATGGGGCAAGCGGAGCAATCCCAAACGCGAAAAGCGGTGCAATAATGCTCATTGGCAGATGTGGCCATTGCCATACGGGTCCTAAGAGCGATGGAAAGTCCGGTAGAGCCCACATTATCCTCCATCCATCTCGCTCCGGGTGTAATCCCTCCCCTGTCGCACACATGCTGCGCTTTGGCGTCCGCCATCATTTCGATCAAATATCCATCCGCATCGGCAAGAAGAATCAAGTATCCGCCGCCCTTTAAATATCCGTACATTTCTTCCATCACCGGAACCGCAGCAGCCAACAGCTCTTCGTTCTTTTCCCGCTTATGAACAAACTCGTCTCTGCCGATATGAGATGCCACCTGGTCCAATTCATAAGAGATACCGATCTGCCTGCATCTGTACCATGAATCCAAGATTTCCTTGCGTATACTCACGTCGGCTTCCCCGTTTAGAACAAATTGCTGCCATGATTGAGTGACATTCAACCGGAACCCCCCCTTGGCTATGTGTTTAAAGGCCGATTTGTCGTATTATTCAAACTATATATACATTCGGTAAATGCCTAGCATTTCCCTGCCACTTTTGCCGCTCTGATGGAAACTTTATGAATCGCCGCAATAAACCTTCAAGAATCGGCAATAAAAAACGTCGCCAACAGGAGTACCTTGTGCAAGCAGGATCTTTATCTTTTTCGGCAAGCCGAATTCCTCTATAGATAAACCGTTTCTTCTTTACGAAAAGAAATAGCGCGATATGGACAAAAGCAGCAGACCCGCAATGCCAAAGATGAGCTTCATCAGCCATTGATCATGACGGTCAAACCGGTTGAGGCTCTTTCTTTTCCCGTCCCCCACTACGTTTCCCCCTTTACATAGTTCAAATTAAACAAAAATAACCTAAGCACTAAAATAAGCGCCGGGATCAGCAGCAATAACCCCGCCACAAATGCGGTTACAAGGGCTCTTCCCATGACCGGGTTGGTCACTCCGCTGGTAATCGTCAAGTAAGGGTACAGCAAGTACGGCAAATGAGAAACCCCGTAACCGAAAAAAGCGAAGGCAAACTGAAACATGACCAGAATGAACGCCGTGCCGTAATTTTTCTGTTTCCATATGAGCCATACGGCCATCATGAAGGTTAACAAGGATAAACCGAACATCCACCAAATTTCCAGCATCCTATCAAAATGGGGCTGATTATGGTTGCGCAGCGCGATAAAGACGAACAGACTGGAAATGATCGTCGGGATCCCTCCCCACAATGAAAACTGCCTCAGCCAGCCCACCGCCGCCCAATCCTCCGCCCGCGCTGCATAATAAGTTAAAAATGTGGAGCTGATGAACAAAACGCTGGAGATGGCAAGGAGCACGACGGCCCATGAATAGGCGCTAAAAAACAGCTCTTGTGTCAGGAAAATAACGTTATTTTCGCGGACCGTCAAAAACCCGCCTTCCGAAATGGTAAGAACCGTAGAAAGCGACGCCGGGATCAGCAATCCGGTAGCTCCATAAGCCAAAAGATAAAGAGTATTTTCCCGCGCTCCATAATTGGCAAAGGCATAAAAGGAACCTCGAATAGCCAAAAGAATCAGCGCTATACTTCCGGGAATCAGCAGCGCCGTTCCGTAATAGTGGGCGGTATCCGGAAAAAAACCGACAATGCCTACAAAAAAGAAGACAAAAAACACGTTGGTGATTTCCCATACCGGGGACAAATATCTGGAGATGACGGGCCGGATGACCGATTCTATACCGATGACCCGACCATAATAAGCATAAAAACCCGCCCCGAAATCAATTGAGGCTACGACCAAGTATCCGTAGAGGAAGATCCATAATACGGTAATCCCTAAAAGTTCGAGCGACATAGTGATGCTGCCCTCCTATAAAATGATGCGGCGTTCTTCCAATTCCATCTCCGCCGTCTGATTACGAAATAAACGGCTTAATACGATGGCGCAAACCGTTCCCAGAAGCACATACAGCAGCATAAAAAGCCAGAAGGTCAGCTGCACATGCGCATTGGTTGTCGCCGCGTCGGATACCCGCATGTGCCCGCGTAAAATCCACGGCTGTCTGCCTACCTCAGCATAAAACCACCCGAGTTCAATGGCCAGCAGCGATAATGGGCCGCCCGCCACGATTCCCCATAAAATCCAGCGGTTATATTCATTGCATCGTTTGAAAATGGAGAACACCAGGAATAAGAGCGGGATGAACACCAGATACCCCCCGATGGTAACCATCCCGTCAAAAAGATAATGCACATAGAGCGGAGGCCACAATTCGCGGGGAAACTCATTCAAACCCATAACAGGTGCATCCGGATCACTATGGGCCAAAATGCTAAGGACCAACGGAAGACGCAGAGCATCCGTTACTTCCAGCGTTTCTTCGTTCAGAAACCCTCCGTATATCAAAGGCGCCCGCGGCATCGTCTCAAAATGCCATTCTGCTGCAGCCAATTTTTCCGGCTGCATCTCGGCAAGAAATTTGGCGGACATATCACCGACGGCAAAAGTCGCTAAAGCCAACATAAACCCCGTCAGCATGGTAAGCCGGATAGCTTTCTTATAGTATTCATGCCTGCGTCCCCTCAGCATGGAGAAAGCGGCGATCATGGCAAGGACAAAAGCGCCTGTTACGTAAGCGGATGACAAGACATGCGCCACTTTGGAGGGCGTTGCCGGATTGAACATCGCCGCCAGCGGATCGAGCTTCGTGAACACTCCGTTCTCCAGCGTAAAGCCTTGAGGCGTATTCATAAACGCGTTTACCGTGGTGATAAAAAATGCAGAGGCGGAAGCGCCGAGAACGATCGGAATCGTTAGCAGCCAGTGAACATACGGATTTTTGAACCGGTCCCAGGTATATAAATAAATGCCCAAAAAGATCGCCTCAAAGAAAAAGGCGAAGGTTTCCAGAAATAAAGGAAGGCTGATCACATGGCCGGCCGCACGCATGAAATCGGGCCATAGCAGACTCAGCTGCAAGCCGATACACGTTCCGGTAACGACGCCGACGGCTACGGTAATAACAAATCCGCGCGTCCATCTCCGCGCCATCAACGAATAGTATGGATCTTTGAAGCGAATGCCCATCCATTCGGCAATGGAAATAAAGATCGGAATACCGACACCGATCGTCGCGAAAATAATGTGAAAGGCCAGCGTCATTTCGGTTAACGCCCTGCTCCATTCTATAGCACTCATGATCCAACCCTCCATGTTTAACCGATAACTGAAAGTATTTCCATATGGGGGCATAATCATGTAATCCGTCTGAAATAAATAAACAAGCCGCCGCCAGATTTTTTCAGACGACAGCTTGTTGTGTTTAGGCGCTTGTTATGCAGCAGTTATTTCCAACCGATCTCCTTCATTATATTCTTCAGGTAGTCGATCGATGTCCTAGCGTACCAATCGGGATCGGCTTTGCGTGTATGGAAGCCGACTTCCATCGTCAAATAGCCTTGATAATCAATCTCTTTAAGAGCTCTGAGCACAGCATCGAAATTGCAGTTTCCATGTCCCGGCGGTAACCGATCCGCGTCGGAAATATGGATATGATGAAGCTTATCTTTCATTCGGTACACGTAATCGCTCGATACCTCGTTCCGATAGAGCGCATGAAAGGTATCGAACATGACCTTGACGTTATCCTCTCCGCTTTGCTCCGCTAACAGAAGCGCATCGTCCGCCGTCTCGATCAAATTGCTGTCTGTAGGCGTCGGCTCGACGACAAGCGTGATGCCAAGCTGCTTGGCATATCGGGCACAATCCACCAGACCTTGAAGGCTGTAATTCCACGCAGCCTTCTGAGGCGTTCCATAGACGGCCCATCCTGCGATCCAAATGACGGTCGGACATTCCCATTCATGTGCAAGGCGAATAATATCCTTATAATGCTGAATGGTGAACTCCCGCTCCTCCCGGATCGGGGAGCTAGGGTTATTCCCCGGCCCGCCGCCCGGGGCAGGCAGCATCGACGATACGTTCAGCCGGTTCGTTTGGAGCAGCTGTTTGATTTCCTTTCTGCGCTCGTTTGATAAATGATCCGGCCATGCATGCGGGCTAGCGCAGCCGATTTCGATCCCGTCATAGCCCATCCCGGATAATCTTTTAATGACTTCATCCAAAGGGTAAGACGGCAGCCAGCTCGGAAAACAACTGTATACCCATGTATTAAACGAAATTCCTTTCATCGGATGATGCTCCCTTCTATGGATATGAGATTTGAAATCAAGCTGCTACCATACGAATACGGCTTTTTCGGTTTTTCTTTCGTCGAACAAGCGGAACGCTTCCTCTGCTTCCTCCAATTTGAAGGTGTGAGTCACCAGTTTTTCAACCAGTACGTTTTTGCGCACAATAAATTCCGTAATCTCTTCATATTCCTGAATCGGGAAATACCAGGAGCCCATTACGGTCAATTGTTTACGGATAAGCTGATCGCTCGGCTTAATTGTCGATTCCCTGCACTCACCCACAAAAGCTACTCTTCCATGAGGCCGCACACAATCCAGCGCCTGGTTTTCCGCAATCGGACTGCCCGAGCAATCGATCGCCGCATCCGCGCCTTTATTGTTCGTGATCTCGCGAATTCGGCTGACGACATCCTCCGTTTTCCCATTGATCGTGTAGTCAGCTCCAAGCTCGGCTTTGGCCAGCTCCAGCCTTTCTTCGATCATATCGACTGCGATCACGGTTGCGCCCATCGCTTTGGCGACCAATATGCCGGCTCCGCCCATCGGCCCCAAGCCAAAAACAACCAGGGTGTCCTTCCCGGATATGTTCAGTCTTTTTTGAGCATGATACAGCGTTCCCACCGCATCTGTAGAAACGGCGGCGGCAACATAGCTTAGCGAATCCGGAAGCTTCATGCAATTTCTTTCCGGAACCACCAGGTAATCGGCATCTCCGCCGTGCACGTCAAAGCCGATACATTTCCATGTGGTGCAGAACATCATATACCCGCTCTTACAATTCGAGCATTCACCGCACCCGACAGCCAAATAAACGGCTACCCGGTCACCTGGTTTGATCGATTCTACGCTTTCTCCGGTTTGAACCACTAATCCTGCCGGCTCATGACCCGGAATGATAGCTCCCGATTTGGTCGCCTCGCCGCCAACCACCGGGTTTCCATAGTAAAGGCTCATATCGCTGCGGCAAATCGCCGATGCCTTCATTTCAATCAAAACCTCGTTAGGCCCCGGAACAGGAACCGGAAACGCTTTGACCTGCACCTGCTTGTTCCCTGGAAATACAACGCCCTTCATCGATTTCATCAATATGCCCTCCAACCTCTTGTGAATGGTTTATTTTACGGAGCCCATCGTTAAGCCTTTAATCATATGGTTTCTTACGAGAATGGCAAAGATCAGAACCGGAGCCGTCATTAATGTCGAGGCCGCAGTCAATTCGCCCCACTTCACCCCATACATCGTGATAAACTGATTGGCGATAACGGGAGCCGTTACGGCATCGTTTCTGGAAAGCACCAGCGCAAACATAAATTCATTCCAGCTGAACATGAGACAAATAATCGCAGTTGCGGCTAAACCGGGAGCGATCAACGGCAAAATGATTTTATAAAAAGCCGTCATCCGGGAGCAGCCGTCCATCATCGCCGCTTCTTCCAAATCGATCGGAATATCGTCGAAAAATCCCTTCAGCATCCATACCACAAACGAAAGATTGAATGCCGTATAAGGAATAATGAGCGCGGTATACGTATCGATCAAATCAAACCAGCTCATCATCATAAATACAGGCACCAGCGTAGCGGCCGGAGGAAACATCCGGGTGGATAATATCCAAATGGCGACATCCTTTCCTCGTTTCAAGTTAAATCTCGACAAGGAATACGATGCCAGCGCACCAAATACGACGGAGAGCAGGGTGGATACCAGTGAGACAACCACGCTGTTCCACAGCAGGCTGCTGAATTGATTGGAAGAACCTTTACTTGAAAACAAGGATACGTAGTTCTCAACGGTCGGAAGAAAGAGCCATACCGGCGGTAAAGCCTGCGCATCCCAGGACGTTTTTAACGACGTTAGCACCATCCACGCCACCGGGAATATCGCGATAAACAAAATGAAGTAAGTCAAAAGATCCAGGAACCGGTTGACCACGGTTTTCTTCGTTTTATATGATACAATTCCCACAATGTCATCCCCAATACTGTGCGGATTAAATCGATCAGATTATTTGGGTGTTTCCCTGTAAAGAAATCGAATAAACTGCGAGGTAATCAAAATCACCAAAATTAAGAACAGCCAGGAAATCGCAGAGGCATACCCTGTTTCCCAGAATTTGAACGCTACACGGTAAACACGCAGACTCAATAATTCCGTACTGATGCCGGGTCCCCCATTCGTTAAGGTCCAGACCACGTCAAACGACTTGAAGGCATCAATCATCCGGATTAACAGCACGACCAGAATCACAGGCCTTAACTGCGGAAGGGTAACATGCCAGAACATTTGCCAAGGCGAGGCCCCGTCCATCCAGGCGGCTTCCACCGGGTCATCGGGCAAAGATTGCAGTCCCGCGAGTAAAGACAGCACCATAAAAGAAGTCCACTGCCAAACATCGACAAGAATGACCACCGGCATGGACAAGGTATGCTCCCCGAGCCAATTCGGTCCTGTGATGCCGAACCACGAGGTCAAATAATAATTAATAATTCCGAAATCCGTATTAAACAGCCATCTCCACATGAGGCCGACCGCTACGGGGGTAGCCATCATCGGCAGAAGCAGCAGCATCCGGATCACGGTGATTCCTTTCATTTGACGGTTTAATAATAAGGCAATCATGATACCGAGAAAGAACTCGAAGAAAACGGCGCAGCCCACATAAACCAGCGTGTTGATAAAGGACGTCTGGACATCGGGATCGGTTAGTGCGCGGGTGAAATTATCCAGCCCGACAAAGCTCCACTTTTCCGGTTCCGTAGCCCTGTAATTTGTCATACTGGTCAGCAAGGAAAAAATAAACGGGACAATGGTCATGGAAATCAGAACAACCATGGTCGGCACAAACAAAAGATATTTCAGCTTACTCTTATTTTGATTTCTCATGAGGAATTTCAACTCCGTTTAAAGCGGACGCTTGAAGCCCAACGTTCATGCGTCCGCAGGGTTTAAACCTTAATAGCCGGCCTGCTTCATCAGGGTTTCGACTTGCTTGGCACCATCATTGAGCGCTGTCTTCGCATCTTTTTTGCCGGACAGATAATCACTGACGGCAATTTGGACAGCTTCGGAAACCTGATCATAATTCGTGATTCTCGGACGGCCTACACCGACTTTTAAGGAATCACCGAGCACCTGGTAGTACTCTTTAAGCGATGCCTCAGGCAAGGACTGCGCAGCCTCGTAAGCGGATATTCTCGTCACGTGCTGGTTAAATTTCAAGTAGCCTTTTTGGGCATCCGGGCTCGTCAAATATTCCGTCAGTTCATAAGCGGCTTGCTTGTTTTTGGAATATTTGCTGATTCCGATCCCCCAAGACCCAAAGTGCGGACCTCTGACTAGCTTATCTCCATTTTTCACACCCGGGAATACAAAGTATCCTGCTTCGCCTTTGACTTTAGGATCGAGCTTCATATCATGATAGTTCATCCCCATAGCCACTTGTCCGGACCCGAATACGGTCGCCACTTCATCCCAGGTGTAGGTCAATACGCCCGGTGGCGTCACTTTATGCTGGCCGATCCAGCCGCCGTAGGTTTCCAGCGCTTCAACTCCTTTTTCATCATTAAATACCGGCTTCAGGTTATCATCAAAGATCCTACCGCCAAAGTCGCTTAAGAACGATTTAAAGTCAACAAAATTGGCTTCGTGCTTCTTGCCCATCAACGTCGTGCCGTACAGATCGATTTTGCCGTCGTTATTGGTATCTCTTGTGAAAAATTTAGCGATATCCAAATACTCATCCAACGTTTGCGGAACGGCCAGTTCACGATTGTACTGCTGTTTAAATGCCTCCTTATTCTTCGGATCGTTAAAAAGATCTTTTCTGTAGCTGACGGTTAACACGTTGGATTGAACGGGAAGACTCCAGATATCAAAGCCCGCCGATGTAATTTCATCCAAATTAATCTCATCCATTTGCGGAGGATTGGTTTGCGGCGCATCTTTTTTGAAAACGGAGGTATCCAAGAATGCTTTGGCGATAAAATCATTCAGCTTCAGCGAATCCGGAGATTTCGAAGCCTTGATATAAGGTGTCATGGGTTCGATATGCTGAATAATTTTTGGAACCCAAGGCGTATCAATCGCAATCAAATCATAGTGATCGCTCTTTTGCGCCAGTTCGGAAAACACTTTTTCTTGTAGGTTGTTATACGGAAACGTATTCACTTCAATCTTAATGCCCGTTTTCTGCTCGTATTTTTGCGCAGCGTCGATGATCGCCTCCGAGCCTGCCTCCACGGTGGCATATAATACTTTCAATACCTGCGGCTTACCGTTATCTGCCGCATTTTGCTCATTGGCAGGCGGCGTATCCTTGGAACACGCGGACAATACCAGCATCGAGGAAAGCGCAAGAATCGAAACCGTTTTCAATATTTTCACTTTGCATTACCCCTTTTTGGATTTATATCTGATACCGACTATCCCAACAAATCCCAGTCTTCGCACAGGCTCAAGAGGAGCATGACCGCTGAAACTAGTCCCTATCATTCTCACATGAACTCGTGTGTTAACCGCTTACAAGATGAGTATAAAAAATCCCCCGATGCGAAAACAGCAGAATAATTTAGCCGGAGGGGAGAATTTTTTAACGTTTGTGGTTTAATTCATCTCATCGCCAGTGTTCACGATTCCATTGCCTCTGCGATACTCTGAAGGCGTTAAGCCGAATTCTTTTTGCTTCTTCGCTATAGTTCGTTGCTGAGGTCTGCTTAATAGGTTGATTGTCAATACTGCTGAGTAAGAACATTACTAGGGCGGGATGAACAATGTGGACCTCCGCAAGCAGTAAGGATAATCT